>CBFGZZ010000424.1:0-7093 GCA_965653385.1 uncultured Streptomyces sp.
TGGGAGCGCTCCCACCCCGAGCGTAACCCGCCCCTCCCTCCCGAGGAGCCCAGACGTGAAACGACGCAGAACCACCCTGCTGACCCTGACGGCCCTGCTGGCCGCAGGCCTCACCGCCCTGCCGACCACCCAGGCCGCCGCCGAAGAGGTCGAGCAGCTCAAGAACGGCACCTTCGACACCACCACCGCCCCATGGTGGACGAGCAGCAACGTCACCGCGGGCCTGTCCGAAGGACAGCTCTGCGCCGACGTGCCCGGCGGCACCGCCGACCCCTGGGACGCCGCGGTCGGCCAGAACGACATCACCCTGGTCAAGGGGGAGTCGTACCGCTTCTCCTTCACCGCGAACGGCTCGCCCGAGGGGCACGTCGTACGCGCGATCGTCGGCCTGTCGGCGGCCCCGTACGACACCTACTTCGAGGTGACGCCGCAGCTGAGCGTCTCCGGGAACTCCTACGCGTACACCTTCACCTCGCCCGTCGACACCCCGCAGGGCCAGGTCGCCTTCCAACTCGGTGGCAGCGACGACGCGTGGCGCTTCTGCATGGACGACGCCTCGCTGCTGGGCGGTGTCCCGCCCGAGGTGTACGAGCCCGACACCGGCCCGCGGGTCCGTGTGAACCAGGTCGCCTACCTCCCGGCCGGGCCGAAGAACGCCACGCTGGTCACCGACGCCACCGGGAAACTGCCCTGGCGGCTGAAGAACGCGTCCGGGACGGTCGTCGCGCACGGCTGGACCGTGCCGCGCGGCACCGACGCCTCCTCCGCGCAGAACGTCCACTCCATCGACTTCGGCGCCTACCGCAGGCAGGGCGAGGGACTGACCCTGGTCGCCGACGGGGAGGCGAGCCGGCCCTTCGACATCGGGACGGCCGCCTACGAGAGGCTGCGCCTGGACGCCGTGAAGTACTACTACACGCAGCGCAGCGGCATCGCGATCCGCGACGATCTGCGCCCGGGCTACGCCCGACCTGCCGGGCACGTCGACGTCGCGCCCAACCAGGGCGACGGCGACGTGCCCTGCCAGCCCGGCGTCTGCGACTACACCCTCGATGTGACCGGCGGCTGGTACGACGCGGGCGACCACGGCAAGTACGTCGTCAACGGCGGCATCTCCGTGTGGGAGCTGCTGAGCACGTACGAACGCGAACTGCTCGCCCGCACCGGGGAGCCGAGGAAGCTCGGCGACGGCACGCTCGCCATCCCGGAGAGCGGCAACAACGTGCCGGACATCCTCGACGAGGTCCGCTGGGAGCTGGAGTTCCTGCTGAAGATGCAGGTGCCCGCGGGGCAGCCGCTGGCCGGCATGGCGCATCACAAGATCCACGACGAACAGTGGACGGGCCTGCCGCTGCTGCCGAGCGACGACCCGCAGAAGCGGGAGCTGCATCCGACGTCCACCGCGGCGACCCTCAACCTGGCGGCGACGGCCGCGCAGGCGGCCCGCCTGTACAAGCCGTACGACAAGGAGTTCGCGGCGAAGACGCTGCGCGCTGCCCGCACGGCGTGGGCGGCGGCGCTCGCGCACCCCGACCGGTACGCCTCCGAGAGTGACGGCATCGGCGGCGGAGCGTACGCGGACAACAACGTCACCGACGAGTTCTACTGGGCGGCGGCGGAGCTGTATCTCAGTACCGGTGAGAAGGAGTTCGCGGACCACGTCCTCGGCTCGCCGGTCCACACGGCCGACGTGTTCGTCCCCCTCGGCTACGACTGGGCCAGGACCGCGGCAGCGGCTCGTCTCGACCTGGCGACCGTGCCGAGCGGACTGCCCGGCCGGGACAAGGTGCGCCGGTCCGTCATCAAGGGCGCGGACCGCTACCTGGCCACGCTGAAGGCACAGCCGTACGGCATGCCGTACGCCCCCGAGGGCAACCTCTACGACTGGGGCTCCAACCACCAGATCCTGCACAACGCCGTGGTCATCGCCACCGCGTACGACATCTCCGGCGCCTCGAAGTACCGTGACGGGGCGCTCCAGAGCATGGACTACCTCCTCGGGCGCAACGCGCTGAACATCTCGTACGTGACCGGCTACGGCGAGGTCAACTCCCGTAATCAGCACGCCCGTTGGTACGCCCACCAGCTCGATCCGAGCCAGCCGAACCCGCCGGTCGGCACGCTCGCGGGCGGGCCGAACTCGAGCATTCAGGACCCCTACGCACAGAGCAGACTCCAGGGCTGCGTCGGCCAGTTCTGCTACATCGACGACATCCAGTCCTGGTCGACGAACGAGCACACGATCAACTGGAACTCCGCCCTGACCCGGATGGCCTCCTTCGTGGCCGACCAGGGATAGGCGCCGGTGAGCCCGCCGTCGCGGCGTGCGGCGGCGGGCTTCCGCAGGCCTCCGGTCGTGGCTACTGCGTGATGTTCCTGACCGGGAGCTCCTTGCTCGCGCCCGCCAGGTAGTAGTCGTCGGGGGCCGAGAAGAGCACGAAGTCGTGGTCGTACGCCCGGACCTTGGTGTGGATGGTGAAGTCGCCGTCGGCGTCCGTGGTGGTCCGCGCGTTGTACTGGCTCTCGAAGTACTGCCGCAGGAACACCCGGGTCCCGGCGACCGGGCCGTGCCCGGCGGGCCAGGTGACCTTGCCGGTGACGGTCAGGCCGGCGCCGGGGTGCACGACGACCCTGCTGACCCGGTAGGACAGGGAGCTCGCGACGGGCTCGACCTTCACGGCGGTGTCGGCGAACGCCATTTGGCCGTCGCTGGGGTCAGTGTCGTACATGGCGCGGAACAGCACTTCGTGGCGGGGAGTGAGGTAGGGGCTGGGCCGGTCGTCCCAGCGGTCGGCCGGGACGTCGTCCAGCGTGAACCGTCCCTCGGCGTCCGTGCGGACGGTGCCCAGACTCCGGGTCTCCCATTCGGTCGGGTCGATGGGGTCGCCCCACGGGTTCCAGGTGTCGAACAGGACGGACTGTTCGAGCTGGACCGGGGTGTCCGCGGCGGGCGTCCCGTCCGGCCGGGTCAGCGTGCCGGCCAGGTCGACCGCGCGGTGGTCGAAGTCGGTGGTGGCGGTGCTGCTGGTGAGGGTCATGGTGAAGTCGCGGTCCGCCGCGTGGGCGGACGGGGCGACCAGGACGCCGGTGAGCAGGACGAGGGCGGCGGCCGCGGTCGATCCGGCGGCCAGTAGGCGCATGCGCACGTGAACTCCGTTGGTGGTGAGGTCCGTTGTCGTGCCGGAGCGGTGGGTGGGGTGCCGGCATGGGGTGTGACACCCGGGACGTCACCGGGGGTTGTAGGGCGGGGCAGGAATACATGGCCCGGGCACCTGGTGTTGGGTGCCAGGTCGCCTACTCGATGCTTCGTGGCTCGTGCTCCACGAGTCGGCCCGGTCGTTCGTGGGCGGTCAGGGTGTGCAGCGCCGCCCGGTCCAGCGGCTGGTGCACCTCGACGTACTCGCCGTGCGGCAGCCGCTTGATCAGGCCGGTCTCCCGGCCGTGCAACACGCGTTCCCTGTCCTGGAGCTGGAGACCCAGGCAGATGCGGCGGGTGACGACGAACACCAGTACCGGGACGAGCAGGGCCGCGATGCGTATCGTCCATGTCACCGCGTTGATCGACAGATGCAGGCGGGTCGCCACGATGTCGTTGCCGCCGCCCGCCAGCAGGATCAGATAGAGGCTGATCCAGGCCGCTCCGATCCCCGTGCGGACAGGGCGGTTGCGAGGGCGGTCGAGGAGATGGTGCTCGCGCTTGTCGCCCGTGACCCAGGCCTCCAGGAACGGATACACGCCGATGAACACGAGCAGCAGCGGGAAGACCACGACCGGGATCAGCACACCGAGCACGAGGGTGTGGCCCCACAGGGTGATCTCCCAGCCCGGCATGACCCGGACCAGCCCCTCCGCGAAGCCCAGATACCAGTCGGGCTGGGCGCCGGTGGAGACCTGGTCGGCGCGGTAGGGGCCGTAGGACCAGACCGGGTTGATCGAAGCGACCGCCGCCATGAACGTGAGCGCGCCGAAGACCAGGAAGAAGAAGCCGCCCGCCTTCGCCAGGTAGACCGGCATGAACGGGGCGCCGACGACATTGCGTTCGGTGCGGCCGGGCCCCGCGAACTGGGTGTGCTTGTGGTACACGACCAGCAGGACGTGCGCCACGACCAGTGCCGCCATGATGCCGGGGATCACCAGGACGTGCAGGGAGTAGAAGCGGGCAACGATGTCATGGCCGGGGAACTCCCCGCCGAACAGGAACATCGACAGATACGTCCCGACGATCGGCACCGACAGCAGCGCGCCGTTCACGAACCGCAGGCCCGTCCCCGACAGCAGGTCGTCCGGCAGCGAGTAGCCGAAGAGGCCCTCGAACAGGCCGAGGAACAGCAGGGACCAGCCGAACAGCCAGTTGATCTCCCGAGGCTTGCGGAACGAGCCGGTGAAGAAGTGCCGCATCATGTGCGTGAGCATCCCGGCGACGAAGACCAGCGCCGCCCAGTGGTGCAGCTGCCGGATCAGCAGCCCGCCGCGCACGTCGAAGCTGATGTCCAGCGTGGAGGCGTACGCCTCGGACATGCGGACTCCGTTGAGCGGCGTGTAACTGCCTTGGTACGTCACCTCGTTCATCGACGGATGGAAGAACAGGGTGAGGTACACACCGGTCAGGACCAGCACGACGAAGCTGTACAGGCAGATCTCGCCGAGCAGGAAGGACCAGTGGTCGGGGAAGACCTTGCGCAGGTACTTCCGGCCGAGGGTGTGGATGCCGAGCCGCCCGTCGAACCAGTCCGCGACCCGCTCGCCTCTCCCGGCCGGCACCTCCCGGGCACTCACGCCGCCCCCCGGGGCACATGCGTCAGCTTGTCGGGGTTGCTCACGACGTAGACGCCGCAGACCCGGTCGCCGTCCGGCGTGAGATCCAGGACCAGCACGGCGTACGGCTCCCCGCCCTGGAACAGCACCACCGCGTCGTCGCCGTTCACGCGCCGGTGGCGCAGCTCCAGACGGCCCGCACCACCCTTCTTCCCGTACCCACCGAAGAACCGCAGCGCCTTGTCGCGGCCGTGCACGGGACGCAGCGCGGCCGGCTTGCGTTTGCCGCCGGCGTCCGTCCACACGGTGACGTCCGGCGCGAGGACCTCCATGAGCTCGGCGATGTCGCCGCCCACCGCGGCCCGCACGAACCGTTCGGTAGCCTCCCGGCGCACCCGCGGATGTGCCTCGTACTGCGGCCGCCGCGCGTGCACATGGCCTCGCGCGCGATGCGCCAGCTGCCGTACGGCCGCCGGGTTGCGGTCGATGATCTCCGCGATCTCCGTGTGCGCGTACCCGAACACCTCGTGCAGCACGAACACCGCGCGTTCCAGTGGCGACAGCGACTCCAGCACGACCAGCATCGCCAGCGACACGGACTCGGTGCGCAGGGCCGGGTCCTCGACGCCGTCGCCCTCGTCGACCGCGACCAGCGGCTCGGGCAGCCATGGGCCGACGTACGTCTCCCGGCGACGGCTGATCGCGGCCCTCCGGGTCAGCGCGTGGTTCACGGCGATCCGCACGAGATACGCCCGCGGGTGGTCGACCCCGTCGAGCGGCGGGCCCCCGCCCCGCGCCGTCCAGGACAGCCAGGTCTCCTGGAGGACGTCCTCGGTGTCGGCGACGCTGCCGAGGATGTTGTAGACGACGCCGAACATCAGCTCGCGGTGCTCGACGAAGACGCCGGTCGCGTCGTCGGCGGTGACGGGTGCGGGGGTGTCGGACATGCGGTGGCCTCCCAGTGCGCGCTCACTACTGCGAGGGCCGGCGGAGGCCGGAATGTGACATCCAGGGGTTGAATGTGACCCACGTCTCGGATTTCCGGGTGGGCGACAGCGGGCGGCGCAGGGCGGTCCGTAGCCGCCTGGTACCGGCGTGCATCACACTTGACCTGCACGTATTTACGCGTGAGTACCCGAGCGGTACCGTGAAGCCATGCCAGCTCTCAACGTGGAGTTCAGCGACCGCGAGCTCGAGGACCTGCGGCAGATCGCCAAGGAACGCGGTACGTCGATGAAGGCGCTCGTGCGCGAGGCCGCGGCGGCCGACATAGCCCGGCACCGGGCACTTCAGGAGGGCGCCGAGGCGTTCCGCCGGTTCTTCGCGTCGCACGCCGACGAGTTCGCGGCCGCCTTCCCGGACGACGAACCGTCCGCCAAGGGCGAGGGGCGGGCCGCCTGACCCATGGCACCCGTCATCCATATCGACGTGCCCTGGCTGCTGCAGCGCCACGAAGAGGTCCTGCCGGACCAGCCCACGATCAACGACTTCAGCGCGTTGGTCGCCGCCGTCGCCCGCCATCGCGTGGATCCGCCCCGGCTGGGCGTCGACTCCGACCCGGCCTGGCGGGCCGCCGCGCTGCTGCACACCCTGGCCCTGCTCAAGCCGCTGCCCTCGGCCAACGCCCGGTTCGCCTGCGCGTCCGCGGTGGCCTACATGTTCGTCAGCGGCGTCGGCATCGACCCGCCCTACGGCGCCCTCGTCGACCTCGCGCGCGACCTGATCTCCGGAAAGGTCGACGTGTACGGCGCGGCCGACCGGCTGCGCTCCTGGCAGATCTGAATCGGGCCGCCCCGCCACACCGCCGCCCCGGGGCGTTCCCCGTCCCCGCCGCCCTGGGGCCGCCGACCGAGGGCGGGAGGAACGGGGTCGGCGGCCCATGACGCGCAGGAGAGCCGCCGTCCCTGCGCGGGGCCTTCCGAGAGGGCCGCTTCCAGTGGACTACACGGGCGTGCGCGCCGGGGAGCGTGCGTGGTGCGGCGGCGTGGGCGTGCGTTTCACACGGGGCGCATGGAATGTCGAAAGCTCGCGCGCGTGCGGTGAGTTGCCGCCGAATCTGACTTTCTTTCAAAGGTGCGGATGTTGCCCAAGTGTCTTGTTGGCCATCCGTGTGCTGTGCAAGGGTGAACTACCGGTGGGGGGTGGAAAAGGCCGGGTCTCATGCGTTCCGTGAGGAACCGGGGCGGATGGACGTGGGCGAATTCCTGCTCCCCCCGCTCGTGCCGAAGAGGTACACACCAAGTCGCTCGGTCCTTTTCGGCGAAGGGAACTTCCGTGTCGTGAGCGTGGGAAGGAATCCGTTCAGTGCCCACCCCCCACCCCCCTCGCGCTCCTTACC
>CBFGZZ010000425.1:0-7040 GCA_965653385.1 uncultured Streptomyces sp.
GGTGAAGGTCAGCTCCACCGTCGTACCGCCGGCGCCGGCGAGGAGGGGGTAAGGGCCCGTGGCCGGGTTGACGGGGCGGCCGTCCACGTGGGTGAGCACAGCGCCCTCGCGGATGCCCGTGCCCGCCAGCGGGGAGCGGGCCTTGGAGTCGGAGGACTCGCCGGGGAGGATGCGGCGGACCATCCAGTCGTCGTCGCGGCGTACGAAGTTGGCGCCCAGCAGGCCCTGCCAGCGCTGGTAGTGCGGGGGGCCCTCGTTGCGGCGGGCGGCCGTGACGTAGGCGTGGGAGGTGCCGAGTTCGCCGAGGACCTCGCGGAGCAGGTCGGCGAACTCGTCGGGGGAGGCGACCCGTTCAACCAGGGGGCGGTACTGGGCGAGGACCTCGTCCCAGTCGATGCCGCACATCCCCGGCTCCCAGAAGTACGCCCGGATGAGCCGGCCCGCCTCCTCGTACGCCTGCTTCCACTCCGCCGTCGGGTCGACCTCGTGCAGGATGCGGCGCGCGTCGATCCAGACCGTGGTGTCGCTGTCACCGGACTCGGAGGCGGGCACCGCCCGCAGGTCGCCCTCGTCGACCAGGACGAGGCGGGAACCGTCGCCGCTGACCGCGAACCAGTCGAGATGGTCGACGAGTTCGGACTTCTTCGCCTTGCTGATGTTGAAGTGTTCGAGGGTCGGCCGGCCGGTCGTGTCGTCCGGGTTGGCGAACGTCTCGCCCAGCGCGCCCGAGATCGGCCAACGCAGCCAGACCAGTCCGCCGCCCGCCACCGGGTGCAGCGCCGAGTACTTGGAGGCGCCGACCGGGAAGGGGGTGACCCGGCTCTCCAGGCCCTCGGTCTCGACGGTCGGCGCGCCGCCGGTCGCCCCCTCCTCGTCCGCCACCGGGTCCAGGCCCCCGGCGGCCGGGCGGCCCTCCGGGGTCAGGGCGAAGGGGGAGGGGGTCGCGGAGGAGAGGGGGACCAGGTAGGGGCGGCAGCCCAGCGGGAAGGAGAGGTCGCCGGTGTGGACGTCGTAGACCGGGTCGAAGCCCCGCCAGGAGAGGAAGGCGAGGTAGCGGCCGTCCCGGGTGAACACCGGGTTCTCGTCCTCGAAGCGGCCGTTGGTGACGTCGACGATCAGCCCGTCCCTTATCCGGGCGAGCTTGATCTGGCGCAGGGAGCGGCCGATCAAGGGGTGCGACCAGGTCAGCCAGGAGCCGTCCGGGGAGAAGGCCAGGTCCCGGACGGGGCCGTTGACCGATCTGATCAGCTCGGTGACCTCGCCGCCCGAGTCCTCGGTCGCGTCGAGCAGCAGGAGCCGCCCGTCGTGGGCCGCGATGGCGAGGCGCTCGCCCTGCGGGTCGGAGACCATCTCCAGGACCCGGCCCACCTCGCCGGAGGCCAGCCGGCGCGGCTCGCGGTCACCGGTCGCCCGCGGCAGGTAGGCGATCTCGACGGCGTCCTCGCCCTCGGCGTCCGTCACGTACGCGATCTGCCCGGCCGAACCGAGCATCTCCGGGAGCCGGACCCGTACCCCCGGGGTGTCGGTGATCGTGCGGGCCGGGCCGTCCCGGTGGGTGAGCCAGTAGAGGCTGCCTCGGACGACCACGGCACTCGCGCGGCCCGTCTCGTCGACGGAGATGCCGTCGACGTGCTGGGCGGCCGGCACCTGGTACCTGCGGCGGCCGGCGCCCGACCCGCTCAGGTGTACGTCCAGGCGGCGCGGCTCGGAGCCGGCAGTGAGGTCGTCCACGATCCACAGGTCGCCCGCGCACTGGTACACCACCCGGGTGCCGTCGCTCGCCGCGTGCCGGGCGTAGAAGGCGTCGTGGTCGGTGTGGCGGCGCAGGTCGGAGCCGTCGTACGCGCACGAGTAGAGGTTGCCGACGCCCTCGTGGTCGGAGAGGAAGGCGATCCGGCCGCCGACGAACATGGGGGAGTCGAGGTGGCCGTCGACATCCGCGAGCAGGCGCTCGCCGTGCAGCCACAGGCGGCCCGTGGCGCCGCCCCGGTAGCGCTTCCAGGAGGCGGGCTCGTGCGGTGGGGTGCCGGTCAGCAGCAGGGTCCTGCGCTCGCCGTCGAGGTCGGCGACCTGGATGTCGGAGCATGGCCCCCAGGGGAGTTTGCGGCCGGGGTCGCCGTCGGGGCGGACCTTGTAGGCGAAGGTGTAGTGGGAGAAGGGCTCGCCGTGGGAGGCGACGGCGAGGATCACGCCTTCGGGTGTCCAGCCGCAGACCCGGGTGTCCGCCGAGCCCCAGTGGGTCAGCCGGATGCCCGGGCCGCCGTCCACCGGGACCAGATGGATCTCGGGGACGAGGCTGCGCCAGCTCGTGTACGCGAGATGGCGGCCGTCGGGGGAGAAGCGGGGGTGGCCGGTCTTGGCGCGGTCCACGGTGAGGCGCCAGGCGCGGCCCCGGCCGTCGAGGGGGGCCAGCCACAGGTCGTCCTCGGCCACGAAGCACAACAGGTCGTCATGGAGATGCGGCAGGCGCAGATAGCTCACCTCCCCATGCTTTTCCTGTGGACGGACCTGGGCAACTCGTGACGATCCAGGCATGGCTATGACGCCGTGACCCACAACACGAACGAAACCGTTTCGTTTCGCTGGAGGGTGCGCTACATTCGTCGTGTACGAAACAGTGTCGTTCGGAGCGGGAAGGTGAGGCAGGCATGACCGAGGTCGCAACGGCGCGCCGCAGTCGGATCACCCCTGAGCGCGAGGCCGAGCTCTACGCGGCCGTGCTCGACCTGCTCCGCGAAGTCGGCTACGACGCCCTGACCATGGACGCCGTGGCCGCTCGCACCCGGTCCAGCAAGGCCACCCTCTACCGCCAGTGGGGCGGCAAGGCCGAGCTGGTCGTGAAGGCCATCCGGCACAACAAGCCGGTCAAGGACCTCGGCCAGATCGACACCGGGTCACTGCGCGGCGACTTCCACGCCATCATGGCGCACGCGGACGACGCCGAGATGGCGCAGAACAGTGCCCTGATGCGCGGACTGGCCATGGCGATGCACGCCAACCCGGACCTGCACAGGGAGTTCCGCAGCCAGATCATCGAACCGGAGATCGCCGAGTCGCGCCGCGTCCTGCAGCGCGCGATCGACCGGGGCGAGGTCCGTGCGGACTGCCCGGCGCTGGAATTCGTGGTGCACATGATGCTCGGCGCGTTCGTCACGTGCACGGTCCTCGACGAGAGGCCACCGACGGCGGCCTTCCTCACCTCGTACATCGACGCCGTGGTCCTCCCCGCCCTCGGTGCCCCCGTCAACTGACGAACCCGTCAACCGACGAGTCCCTTCCCCCAGTACTCCCCAGCAAGCCCTCCACCTGACGTAACCGCTCACGTCGTCGGGCTGATCACCCCTGCCCCAGGGCCTGGATCGGAACCCAGGCCCTGCATCCCCACGACCTGACCGGGAGTCGCCCTCGTGGCCACGTTCCTCTACAAACTCGGCCGACTCGCCTTCAGGCGACGGCATTTCGTCGCCCTGATATGGGTCGCGCTGCTCACCCTCGCCGGTGTCGGCGCGGCCAGCGCGCCCGCCGCGGGATCCACCTCCTTCTCGATCCCCGGCACCGAGGCGCAGAAGGCCTTCAACCTGCTGGAACAGCGTTTCCCCGGGATGAGCGCCGACGGCGCCACCGCCCGGGTCGTCTTCAAGGCCCCGCACGGGCAGAAGATGACCGACCCCGGCAACAAGGCGACCGTCGAGGACACCGTCAAGGAGCTGTCCGACGGCTCCGAGGTGGCTTCCGTCGCCGACCCCTACACCGGGCACGCCGTCAGCAAGGACGGCACGATCGCGTACGCGTCCGTGAAGTACGAGGTCTCCGGCATGGAGCTGAAGGACTCATCGCGCGAGGCCCTTCAGGACGCCGCGCAGGACGCGCGGGACGCCGGGCTGACCGTGGAGGTCGGCGGTGACGCCCTCCAGACCACGCCCGAGACCGGCGCCACGGAGATCATCGGCATCGGGGTCGCCGCGGTCGTCCTCGTCATCACCTTCGGTTCGCTCATCGCGGCCGGACTCCCGCTGCTGACCGCCCTGATCGGCGTCGGCATCGGCATCTCGACGATCACCGCCCTGGCGAGCGCGCTGGAGCTGGGCTCCACCACCTCGACCCTGGCGATGATGATCGGCCTCGCGGTCGGCATCGACTACGCCCTGTTCATCGTCTCCCGCTACCGCGCCGAGCTGGCCGAGGGCCGCGAGCGCGAGGAGGCGGCCGGACGGGCCGTCGGCACGGCGGGCTCGGCGGTGGTCTTCGCGGGCCTGACCGTCGTGATCGCGCTGGTCGGCCTGTCGGTCGTCAACATCCCGATGCTGACCAAGATGGGCATCGCGGCGGCGGGCACGGTCGTGATCGCGGTGCTGATCGCGCTGACCATGATCCCGGCGCTGCTCGGGTACGCGGGCAGGAAGGTGCAGCCGGCCGGCCGGAAGAGCCGCTGGATGGGCGGCAACCGGGCCGAGAAGAAGGCCGCCGCCTCCGGTACGGCCGCCCCGGTCAAGCCCAACATGGGCACGCGCTGGGCGAGCTTCGTCGTACGCCGCCCGGTGGCCGTCCTCCTCCTGAGCGTCCTCGGCCTCGGCGCCGCCGCCATCCCCGCGACCTCCCTCGAACTGGGCCTGCCCGACGACGGTTCGCAGCCGACGTCCACGACCCAGCGGCGCGCCTACGACCTCCTCTCCGAGGGCTTCGGGCCCGGCTTCAACGGCCCGTTGATGGTCGTGGTCGACGCGAAGGGCAACGACGACCCGAACGCGGTCTTCAAGCAGGTCGGCGACGACATCAAGGGCATCGAGAACGTCGTCACGGTGACGCCGGCGACGCCCAACAAGGCGGGCGACACCGCGACGATCACGGTGATCCCGGACGCCAAGCCGTCCTCCGTCATGACCGAGGACCTGGTCCACGCCATCCGTGACAAGGGCACGGAGGTGAAGGCCGACACGGACGCGACCGTGCTGGTCACCGGCTCCACGGCGATGAACATCGACGTCTCGGAGAAGCTGAACGACGCCCTGCTGCCCTATCTGGCCCTGGTCGTGGGCCTGGCCTTCCTCCTCCTGATCGTGGTCTTCCGCTCGATCCTGGTCCCGCTCAAGGCGGCGCTCGGCTTCCTGCTGAGCGTGATGGCGGCCCTCGGCGCGGTCGTCGCGGTCTTCCAGTGGGGCTGGCTCGCGGGCCTCATAGGCGTGGAGGAGACCGGCCCGGTGATGTCCATGATGCCGATCTTCATGGTCGGCGTGGTCTTCGGACTGGCCATGGACTACGAGGTGTTCCTCGTGACCCGGATGCGCGAGGCCTACGTCCACGGCGAGAAGCCGAGCCAGGCGGTGGTGACCGGCTTCCGGCACGGCGCGCGCGTCGTCACGGCCGCCGCCGTGATCATGATGGCGGTCTTCGCGGGCTTCATCGGTTCGTCCGAGTCCATGGTCAAGATGATCGGCTTCGGCCTGGCCATCGCCGTCTTCTTCGACGCCTTCGTGGTCCGCATGGCCATCGTCCCGGCCGTCCTGGCCCTCCTCGGCAAGAAGGCCTGGTGGCTCCCGAAGTGGCTGGACCGCGCCCTGCCGAACGTGGACGTGGAGGGCGAGGGGCTGCGGGCACAGACCGACAAGGACAAGGACGAGGACGGGGACCGGGAGCTGGTGCGCGTCTGACCGGCCGGTGAGATAGGCCCGTTGAAGCAGGCCGGCCGGTGAGGGCTCCGTGGGGACGGGGTGCCCTCACCGGCCAAGACCGAGGAAGACCAGGGGAGTCAGTGGCCTTCGGCCGGCAAGTCGCAATGGCCCCCACCTCACCTTCGCCCCGGGCATCCGGAATTCATTCGTAGGCCACGTACCCGCCCGCTAGCCTGCGGGGCATGAACCGATTCGACGAGGCTCTTCGTGAGCTCGGGCTGGCCGACCTCCACTCCCGGATCCGCCGGTTCCCGGACGCGACCCGTACCGCCGTCGAGGCCGCCGAGGCGATCGGGTGTGAGCTCAGTCAGATCTGCAAGTCGCTGATCTTCGCGGCGGACGGCGAGCCGGTGCTGGTTCTGCTGGACGGGGCCTCGCGGGTCGACGTCGAGCTCGTCCGCAAGGAACTCGGCGCCCAGAAGGTCACGCGGGCCAAGGCCGAGGTCGTCCGGGAGACCACCGGCTACGCCATCGGAGGCGTACCCCCCTTCGGGCACCGTACGAAGACGCGCGTGCTCGCGGACCGTTCGCTGCTCGGCCACGACGTCGTCTGGGCCGCCGCCGGGAACCCGCACGCCGTCTTCCCGATGGCCCCCAAGGATCTCGTCGCCCATGCCGGCGCCACCCTCGTGGACGTGCGCGAGCAACCGCGGGCTTCGTGACCCCGCTGGTCACGGCCGCCGTCCTGCTCGCGGCCG
Organism: uncultured Streptomyces sp.; assembly: GCA_965653385.1. GTDB lineage: Bacteria > Actinomycetota > Actinomycetes > Streptomycetales > Streptomycetaceae > Streptomyces. The sequence continues at coordinate 6,368 of CBFGZZ010000425.1, forward strand.
TCACGCACGCCAGTTGGAACGCCCTCGCCCACCGGATCACCGACAAGCTGGTGGGGTTCACGCTCATCACGGGCGGCGGGGTGCTGATCGGGCTGGCCCTCATCCCGTTCGCGGGGTTCCCGGCGGCGGGGGCGTGGCCGTATCTCCTGGCGTCGGCCCTCGTCCACATCGTGTACTTCGCGCTGCTCATGAAGTCGTTCCGGCTGGGCGACTTCGGGCAGGCGTACCCCATCGCGCGCGGCAGCGCGCCGCTCGTCGTCGCCGTGGTCGCCGCCTTCGTCGCTCATGAGGTCCCGGACGGGTGGGCGGCCGCCGGAATCGCCGTGTCCTGTGCGGGGCTCACGGGCGTCGCCCTGTGGGGTCTGCGCGGGAACCCGCCCGACTGGGCCGCGATCGGCGCGGCGCTGGCGACCGGGCTGAGCATCGCGGCGTACACCGTGCTGGACGGGCTGGGGGTGCGGGCCTCCGGGTCGTCCCTCGGGTACATCGCCTGGCTGATGGCGGTGCAGGGGACAGCCGTGCCCGCGTACGCCTGCTGGCGCTGGCGCCGGGAGACGGTCGCGGTGTTGCGGCCGTTCGCCGGGGTGGGGCTGCTGGGTGCCGCGCTGTCCTTCGCCGCGTACGCCCTGGTGCTGTGGGCGCAGACGAAGGCCGAGTTGGCGCCGATAGCCGC
>CBFGZZ010000426.1:0-7039 GCA_965653385.1 uncultured Streptomyces sp.
GAGGGCCTCTTCGATCTGGGCCTCTGCGTGCGCCCGCCTGCCTTCCACGCGGCGACGCCGAGCAGTACAGGCGGGACCGGGCGGCAGCCGCCGGTCCCCTCGCCACATACCCCGTCGCTGAGCCCCATTTCTGCCACAGCGCGGTCCTCAGGGCATCGAGGACATGTGTCTACTGGGCAGGTTGCCCTCGCGAGAGGTCCCGACGCCGATCGTGCCCTGCGGCGTCGGCGTTACGACACGGTCAGGTAGATCTTGCGCACGGTTTCGATGGTCTTCCAGACACCGACGTAGCCCGGCTTCATGACAAAGCTGTCGCCCGCCTTGTAGATCACCGGCTCACCACCTTCCGGCGTGAGTTCGATGACGCCGGAAAGGATGTGGCAGAACTCGAAGAGCTCGCCCTTGATCGAGTGCGTCTCGCCGGGCGTGGCTTCCCAGACGCCCGTTTTGATCGTTTCCCCGCGGGCGGAGTCCTGGGCCCAGGTCTTGTACGTCGGGTCGCCGGAAATCAGGCGCTCCGGCAGCGGACCGGACTCGCTGGGAGCGAAGGAGGGATCGGGATCGATGGTCTTCAGGAGCGACATGCTTTTTTCCTCTGTTGGTTTCGGGATCGATGCGAATCGAGAACGGGCATACCAAGCGTCACCGGGTCGAGTTCGACCAGGCTCACCGTGCATCTGGGACCAGGGCCTGACGGCTGCGCTCCACGGTCACGGCGGGCAGCAGGCCGGCGAGCCTCTCGGCGGGCAACAGACCCTTGTGCTGGGCAGTTGGGCCACGCGCGGCCGGCGGCGAGGACCTCCTTGGCTTTTGGTGCTGCCCAGGCCGGCTGTCGACCGGTCAGCGGATGCGGTCCAGCGTCTTGTAGTAGGCGCCCGCGAACGGCAGGAACCAGGCGGTGCCGTTGTAGAGGGGGATGCGGGGCGGGTCGATGTCACGGACCGGGCTGACCTCGGGGTGACCGTCCATCACCTCGGCCATGACCTGCCCCATGTGGGTGGCCATCTGCACACCGTGGCCCGCGTATCCCATGGAGTAGTAGACGCCGTCCTCACTCTGCCCGGCGTGCACGATGCGGTCCATCGCGAAGCCGACGGAACCGCCCCACACGTACTCGACCTTCGTCCCGGAGAGCTGGGGGAAGATCTCGCACATCTCCCGGAACAGCACCGCTCCGCTCTTCTTGTCCGAGGTGGGGTCGGACGGCGCGAAGCGGGCGCGGCCGCCGAACAGCAGCCGGTTGTCCGGGGTGAGCCGGAAGTAGTGGCAGACCTGGTTGGAGTCCACGATGAGACGGGCCTTGGGGATGATGTCCCGGGCGAGTTCCTCGCCGAGCGGCTCGGTCACGATGATGAAACTGCCCAGGCACACCTGCTGGCGGCGCAGCCAGGGGAAGTTCTTGTCGGTGTAGGCGTCGGTGGCCATCATGACCTGCCCGGCACGGATGACACCGCGCTCGGTGCTGACCTCGAACCGGCCGGCGGCGGTGCGCCGCACGCCGATGGCCGCGTTGCGCTCGTGGATCTCCACACCGGTGCGCTCACACGCCTCTGCCATGCCGCGCACGAAACGGCCGACGTGCAGAGCGGCACTGAACGGGTCGAGCAGACCGCCGTGGTAGGCGTCGGATCCGATCTCGGAACGCAGCTCGGACTTGCCGACCAGTTCGGTCTCGTGCCCGAAGTACTGGGCCAGGTCGCGCTGCTGGGCCTTCTTGGCTTCGAAGTGCGCGGGGCGGGAGGCGACGCCCAGGCGTCCGACGCGACGGAACTGGCAGTCGATGGACTCCTCGTTCACGAGCCGCTCGACGGTGTCCACGGCCTCGCCGTAGGAGTTGTAGATCTCGCGGGCCCGCTCCAGTCCGTATCGGCGGATGGCCTGGCGAACACCGATGGTGAAGCCGAGGTTGGCCATGCCGCCGTTGCGGGCGGAGGCACCGGAGCCGATCTGGCCCTTCTCGACGAGGGTGACACGGGCGCCCTTGCGCGCGGAGTGCAGGGCGGTGGACAGACCCGTCAGGCCTGCGCCGACGACCACCAGGTCGGTGTCCTCGGTGACGGGCTTGCCGGACCGGTCGGGAAACGCCCCTGCGGTTTCTATCCAGTAGGGAATCGTCTTCATGTCGGGTCCTTAGCGGGGAGTTTCGAAGGGGGGCGGGGCGCGGCCGGGCACCACCAGGAGCCCGGCCGACGGCGCTGTCAGCGCTGTGACGGTCGGATCGACGTCGAACTGGAGGGCGTTGAGGACCGGGACCGACAGGGTGCGGAAGCAGGGTGCGGAAGTTGCGTCAGTCCCAGCCGCTTCTACAGGACCCTTTCGAGGAACGCCTGGGTTCGTTTCTCGCGGGGGTTGCCGAGGACTTCGCGGGCGTCGCCGCGTTCGACTGCGATGCCTTCGTCCATGAAGAGCACTTCGTCGGCGACCTCGCGGGCGAAGCCCATCTCGTGGGTGACGAGCAGCATGGTCATGCCGTTGCCGGCGAGGTCGCGCATGACATTGAGTACTTCGCCCACGCGTTCGGGGTCCAGGGCGCTGGTGGGTTCGTCGAACAGCATGATGGTGGGTTCCATCGCCAGGGCGCGGGCGATGGCCACGCGTTGCTGCTGGCCGCCGGAGAGTTGGGCGGGGTACTTGTGGCCGCATCCGTCGAGGCCGACCTTGGCCAGCAGTTCGCGCGCCTGCTCGCGGCTGGCCTCACGGTTCTTCTTCTGCACCAGCACCGGTCCGGACATGACGTTGTCCTCGGCGGTCATGTTGGGGAACAGGTTGAACTGCTGGAACACCATGCCGATGCGGGTGCGCTGCTGGGCCAGCCGCTTGGGGCGGACGGCGTGGTAGGCGTCGTCCTTCTCGACGTAGCCGAAGTCCTCCCCGTTGACGCGCAGGACTCCGCGGTCGATGGTCTCCAGGCCGTTGATACATCGCAGCAGGGTGGATTTGCCGGATCCGCTGGGCCCGATGATGCAGGAGATCTCTCCGGCCGCGACGGTCAGGTCGATGTCACGCAGGACCTGGTGACGTCCGTAGCTCTTGCACAGTTTGCGTGCGACGATCGTTCCGTCGGCGTTCACAGCAGGGCCTCCCTCGTGGCGGGTACGGGCTGGCCCGCCCCCGGCTCGGCCGGTGTGGCGGCCGGGGTCAGCCGTGCCCGGGTCGAGCGGGAGAAACGGCGCTCGATCATGGACTGCGGCACGCTCAGCACCAGCGTCATGATCAGGTACCAGAGGCTGGCCACGATCAGCAGCGGAATGGTCTGGTAGTTGCGGGCGTAGATCGACTGTGCGCTGTTCAGCAGGTCGGCGACGCCGAGCACGCTCACCAGCGAGGTCTCCTTGAGCATGCCGATCACCTGGTTGCCGGTGGCCGGAACGACCGACGGCATGGTCTGCGGGATGATCACGCGCCGGAGCTTGGTGAATCCCGACATGCCCAGGGACTCCGCCGCCTCGTGCTGTCCGCGAGGAACCGAGGCGAACCCGCCGCGGATGATCTCCGACATGTACGCGGCCTGGTTCAGCGTCAGCCCCACCACGGCCGCGGTCAACGGAGTCATGATCGCGTTCACGTTCACCGGCGTGGAGATGTCGGTGAACGGGATACCGATCGAGAGGTGCGGGTACAGCGCCGCGATGTTGAACCAGAAGATCAGCTGCACGAGCACCGGGGTGCCGCGGAAGAAGGCGATGTAGAGCTGGGCCAGCCCGGAAACGGGCCGCTGATGCGACATGCGCATCACCGCCAGGACCAGCCCGAGCAGTGTGCTCAGCGCCATGCTGACCGCGGTGAGAACAAGCGTGATCAGCAGGCCGTTGAGAATCGATTGCGTGGTGAAGTAGCTGAACACCACCGGCCAGCGATAGTTCTCGTTCGTCACCGCGGTCCACACCAGAGCGGCGACGATCGCGATCGCGACGGCCCAGGTGACGTAGTCACGCGGTCGTTTCGGCGTGATCCGCTTCTTTTCTTCGGCCAGCAGTTGTGACACCGGTCGGCTCCTGGTCTTCGTTCCGATCAGATCCGTGGACATGTCAGTCCTGCGGGACGGCCATGGCCGCGGTCTTGATCCCGAGGTCCTTCAGACCCCAGCGGCCCAGCGCCTGGGTGTACTTGGGGTCGTCGATGATCGACTGGATGGCAGCCTTCACCGCGGGGGTCAGCGCAGAGTCCTTCTTCAGCGCGACGGTCGCGGGCTTGGTGGCCACCAGGGGCTTGAGGACATCGAACGTCTTGGGCTGCTGCCGGGCCGCCCACTCCAGCGCGATGAAGTCGTACATCACCGCGTCGATCCGCTTGGAGACCAGCTGGGTCAGAGCGTCGTTCACGCTGGGCAGGGTCACCGCGTCGATGGCCGGCTTGCCCTTGCTCGTACAGTCCTGCTTGGACAGCTGGGGCAGCCACTGCAGCTCCGCGGTGCTGCCGGAGGTGACGGCGACGCGGTGCCCGCACAGCGTGTGGGTGCCCAGCTTCTGCGGGTTGCCGTAAGGGACGGACACTCCGGTCCCGGAGTTGACGTAGTCGACCATGTCGAGCACCTTCAGCCGGTCGCTGGTGGCACCCATGGTGGAGGCGGTGAAGTCGTACCGATCGGCCTGCAGGCCGGTGATGATGGTGTCGAACTTGACGTTGTTGACCTGCAGCTTCAGGCCGAGCTTGGCGGCGATCAGCCGGGACATGTCCGGGGTGAACCCGATCGGGGTCTTGTTGTCCGACGCCATGAACGAGGTGGGCGGATAGGCCAGGTCCATGGCCACCGAGAGCGTGCCCTTGGCCTTCACCGCCGCGGGCAGCAGCTTCACCGCCTTCGCATCCGGCTTCACACCCACCGAGATGTCGTCGGTGTGCTCCGCCAACGCGCCGGCACCCCCGCCCTGCGCCGTGCCCTTCGCCCCCACGTTCTGCCCGGTGCCGCCCGCCCCGCACGCGGCGAGCGCGAGGGCCAGGGCGGTCGTGACGATCGGGACGCCCAAGTGCCTGTTGACGTGCATCGCGGCGGCCACAGAGCCTGCGGTGCGGAGTACGGTTCTGCGGCCTGTCCGGTTGCTTTCCATGGCGGTGCCTCCTGGAGAACGCTGGGGATACGGGGATGCGGTGATGCGGTGATGCGGGGACGACGTGGGGATCGGACGGGGGGTGGGACGTCGTCAGCCGACGGCCGGAAACGCGCGGGGCTCATGGGCGGCCACGCGAGACCGGGCGCCTGTAGGAAAGAAGATGCTGAGTGAGCGGGTATGCGTCGCGCGTCAGATGCCCAGCATCTGGTTGAGCTCGTCCAGGGACTTGACGGTCACGTAGTCGTAGCCGTGGGTGACCGGGTCGCAGCCGCGGTCCAGGAGGACGAGGTTGCGGAAGCCCATGTCGTGCATCGGCATCAGGTCGTAGCGGGTGTGCGAGGAGACGTGCACGAAGTCCTCGGGGGACGCGTCGAGCTGGTCGAGCATGTACTCGAACGCGGCGTAGCGGGGCTTGTAGTAGCCGGCCTGCTCCGCGGTGAAGACCGCGTGGAAGTCCGCACCGAGCCGGGGCACGCTCTCCTCGAGGAAGGCGTCGCCGGCGTTGGAGAGGATCACCAGCTTGTAGTTCTCGCCCATCTTCTTCAGCGGTTCCGGCACATCGGCGTGCGGGCCCCAGCTGCGGACGCCGTCGGCGAACCGCTTGCCGGCGTCCGGGGCCGCCTTGATGCCCCACTTGCGGCAGACCCGCTCAAAGGAGTCCTGCAGCACCTGCTCGTAGGGGTAGTACTCGCCGCGGACCTGGTCGTAGCGGTAGCCGCGGAACTCCTTGACGAACTGGTCCCAGTGCTCGGCCGGGATCTGGTCGCCGACGAGTTCACGTGTGATGGGGGTCATCGGCCACTCGATCAACGTGCCGTAGCAGTCGAACGAGACGTACTTCGGGCGGAACTGGAACGAGGGAATGGGCATGGAAGTGCTCCGCTTTCTTGGTTCGGGGAACTGGTTACGGGCGACACCGCTTTCGGGCATGCCCATGACAGATATGTCAGGGTGGGGGTGATGCCGTCGACGATCGCCGGGGATCAGGAGACGCCGACTCCTGCCGGAGCGAGGAAGTCGACGGGGTGCTCCGTGGCGCCGTCGAGCGCCAGGTCGGCGGCGATCTCTCCCATCGCGGGCGAGAACTTGAAGCCGCTGCCGGAGAAGCCGGCCATGACGATGATGTCGTCCTCGCCGGGGAGATGACCGACGAGCGGATTCCCGGAGGTGGTGTAGCCCTCCATGTAGGCCGACATCCTGATGGGGTCGGGGTTCAGGTCGGGCATGAGTTCACCGATGAGCTCGCGGAAGATGCCGAGTTCCTCGGGGCGGACCGTACGGTCGAGCCGTTCGGGCTCGGGCACCGGCGCATGGTATTTGAAGGAGAGACCGAGCTTGACGGAGATGCCGTCGGGCGACGGGATCCCGAAGCAGTCGTGGGGTGCGGCGCGTACGAAGGAAGGGGCACCGCCCGCGAACCAGTCGTGCCGGGTGGGCAGGTGCCAGGAGCAGATCACCCGGCGGACGTCGATGGTCCGGGGGAGGTCCGGGAGCAGGGTGTTGATCCACGGGCCCACGGTCACCACGGCGGCGTCCACGTGGTCCGTGCCCTGGTCGGTGACGATCTGCACCCCGCCGCCCGCCGCGGGGACGACCTCGCGCACCGTGGTGTAGCGGTGCAGCCGGGCACCCAGCTGCTCGGCACGGGCGGCGGCGGCCTGGATCGACGCCTCCGGCCTGATGACGGCGCCCAACCGGTCGAGGACTGCGGTGTGTCCGTCCGGGAGCCGGTGCTGCGGGTAGCGGCGGGCGAGTTCCTCCCGGTCCAGTACCTCGTGATCCAGCCCATGGGCGGCGCTGGTGGACAGGAGGAGGCGCATGGACGGTGAGGCGGTCTCTCCCATCACAAGGCTGCCGCTGCGGCGTAGCAGCGACCGGCCCGTCTCCGCCTGGAGCTGCTCCCACAACCGGTCCGCCAGCCGCAGCAGCGGGATGTACCCCGGCTCGCCGAGGTGGGCGGCTCGGTAGATACGGCTCTCGCCGCCGGC
>CBFGZZ010000427.1:0-7021 GCA_965653385.1 uncultured Streptomyces sp.
GGGGGTCTGGGGGCGGCAGCCCCCAGGGATGGGACGGGTAGGGGCGGCGGGGGCGTAACCCTCCGTTCCCCCTCCCGATCCACCCACCACTTCCTCCGGCTTTGCCGATTCATCCCCATTTGCCACCTCTTTTCCAGCGTCGCACTCCGTCGTCATGGCTGCGCCCGGAAGGTCTTGACCGGTAGGCTTTCCGTGTGATCTTCAAGCGCATCGGAAACGGCCGGCCGTACCCCGACCACGGCCGGGAAAGCACCCGGCAGTGGGCGGACGTCGCGCCGCGCCCGGTCCGCCTCGATCAGCTCGTGACGACCAAGGGTCAGCTCGATCTGGAAACACTGCTGGCCGAGGACTCGACCTTCTACGGCGACCTCTTCGCGCACGTCGTGAAGTGGCAGGGCGACCTGTACCTGGAGGACGGCCTCCACCGCGCGGTGCGGGCTGCGCTCCAGCAGCGCCAGGTGCTGCACGCGCGCGTCCTGGAACTGGACTGACCCGAGCCCGGACCGACGCGGCCGGGCGTCACGGCGTAGCCAGTTGCCCCTTTCGGGTTGGACCGCGCGTCCTCGAATGATCATCTAGTAGGCATTGCCGCTCGCGCGCACTACGCTGCGCCCATGAGCATGCTGACTCCCCCGGGCATGGGCGGCCAGTACCGGATCAAGGGGGACAAGTACCCGCGTATGCGCCGTCCCCGGCGCCGCGGCAGGCTCGTCGTCGCCACCGTCGCCTCCGCCGCCGCGGTCGGCCTGATCGGCTGGGGCACACTGCAGCTCATCGACGTCTTCACGGGCGGCGGCGGAGAGGCCTCGGCGGCGGGTCCCAAGGCCGACTGCCGGACCGGCGCGACCCCGTCCGCCACGCCCACCGCCCCCGCCGCAGTGCCCAAGCCGGGCAAGGTCACCGTCAACGTCTTCAACGCCACGACCCGCAGCGGCCTGGCCAAGCAGACCGCGGACGAGCTGAAGAAGCGCGGCTTCAAGATCGGTGACGTGGGCAACGCGACCAAGGAGTTCGACAAGAAGGTCAAGGGCACCGGCCTCCTGCTGGGCCCGGCCGCGTCCCTGAACACCTCGCTGCCCGTCCTCGCCACCCAGCTCAGCACCGCCGAACGCCGCACCGACCCCGCCCGCAAGGGCGAAGCCGTCGACCTCATCATCGGCAACGGCTTCAAGGAGCTGAGAAAGAAAGCGGACGCCGACCAGGCCCTGGCCGCCCTGGCCAAGCCCAAGCCGACGCCCGGCGCTTCAAAGAGTGCCTGCTGAGCAACGCCCCAAGGGGCAAACAATCCCGCCCTACTCAGCAGCCCCGTAAAGACGATCCCCGGCGTCCCCAAGCCCAGGGACGATGTACCCGTGCTCGTTCAGATGGTCGTCCACCGCGGCCGTCACCACCGTCACCGGCGTCCCCGCCAGCTCCCGCTCCATCAGCTCGACACCCTCGGGCGCGGCGAGAAGCACCACGGCCGTCACATCGTCCGCGCCCCTCTTGATGAGCTCCTGGATCGCCGCGACCAGCGTCCCACCCGTGGCGAGCATCGGGTCCAGGACGTACACCTGACGCCCCGAGAGGTCCTCCGGCATGCGCGAGGCGTACGTGGAGGCCTGCAGCGTCTCCTCGTTGCGGATCATGCCCAGGAAGCCCACCTCGGCGGTCGGCAGCAGCCGGACCATGCCGTCCAGCATGCCGAGACCGGCCCGCAGGATCGGCACCACCAGCGGGCGCGGGTGGGAGAGCTTGACGCCGGTGGTGTCGGTGACCGGGGTCGTGATGTCGACCGCTTCGGTGCGCACGTCCCGCGTGGCCTCGTAGGCGAGCAGGGTGACCAGCTCGTCGGCCAGCCGACGGAAGGTCGCGGAGTCGGTGCGCTGGTCGCGCAGCGTGGTGAGCTTGTGGGCGACCAGGGGGTGGTCGACGACGTGGAGACGCATGTCCACAACAGTAACCGGGCCGGGTGCGCCCAGCGTCCTCACGCGCGGCAAGCCCCGGGCCAACACTTCACTCCTGTGCTGGCATCAAACCGCCCATCAGAGGGAAAGTGGGAGGGACGTACCGGGGGTAGTCCGGGGGTGGTGTGCCCGTGCCTGATCGTGAGTCCCCAGCGGACACCGCGCAGGATGAGGCGGACGCCGCACGTCGTCGGCGCCGTGCCCAGTTCCTGCGGGAACTCGCCGAGGCCCGCGCCCTGCGGGACCGCGTCCAGCCGCGCCGCGCCAAGGCGGCCCGGCTGCGCCACGCCCTGCGCATGCGAACCTTCCGCTGGTAGGGCGGGCGAGGTCCCGGGGAAGATCCGCACCCTTCGGAGGAGCCTGCGCGGTGAGCGTGCGTGGACAGCCGGAAAAGCCGCGTACGATCCGCACGTGGCGGCAACGAGTGTGCTGGTGAGTCCTTCACGGACATGCTCGCGGACCCCCTCGGGCCAACGCGATCAAAACTGCCGGACACAGGGAGCCGAAGACGTCCCCTGAACGCCTTGTTTCTGCCACGATTCCGAGTGGGTGGGCTCGGAGCACAGCTCTCCCCGCCCCAACCTCCGCCGGGGGGACCCCCAACCGGCACGCCTATGACCAGTGGGAGAGTCACGGTGTACTTCGCCGCACTGCTCGCGCGCACCGAAGACGGGTGGGAAGCGAGCGACACAGAGCTCGACGATGTGGAGACCCTGTCGGACCTGGCCGACCTGGCCCGTGAAGCCTCGCCGGAGGACGACACGGTGCTCGTGCTCATCGAGCAGGAGGACGCCTGGTTCGGGGTCGTCCGGATCGACGGCGAGGACGACCCTCGCATCTACGTCTCGGACGCCGCCGCCGCTGCCCGCAGCAGCTACGGGGAGATCCTGCTCACCGACGAGCTGCTCGGAAGGGAGCCCGGCGACGACAGCGCCGACCTGGACGCCCTGGACCTCGACGGCACGGAGGAGCCCGACGGCGACTCCGACGACGACGAGGACGGCGGCTCCGCCGAAGCCGTTCCGCACAGCCCCGTCGGCGATACCGAGATCCTCGACGACCTCGGCGTCGGCGAGAAGGAACTGAAGGCCCTGGACGCCGAGGACGCGCTCGGCGCGATCGCCGAGGCGCTGGGCGCCTCGGAGGTGCTGGAGACCGTCCGCTGACCTCGTCCGACCAGGGGTCGACGCCCGAGGTGCCCGACCCCGTACGCGACCGCTGGCGGGCCGCGATGCGGCTCGCCCTGGACCAGGCCGAACTGGCCGTCCGGGGCGGGGACGTCCCCGTCGGCGCCGTCGTGCTGTCCGCCGACGGCACGACCGTGCTCGGCGTCGGCCACAACGAGCGTGAGGCGACCGGCGATCCGACCGCGCACGCCGAGGTGCTGGCGATCCGGCGGGCTGCCGCAACGGTCGGCGAGTGGCGGCTGTCCGGCTGCTCGCTCGTCGTCACGCTGGAGCCCTGCACCATGTGTGCCGGAGCGATCGTGCAGTCCCGGGTGGACCGGGTCGTGTACGGCGCCCGGGACGAGAAGGCCGGCGCGGCCGGCTCCCTCTGGGACGTCGTACGCGACCGGCGGCTCAACCACCGGCCCGAGGTGATCGAGGGCGTGCTCGCCGCGGACTGCGCCCGGATTCTCACCGAGTTCTTCCGGGACCGGTGAGCCGAGGGTTCGCCAAGGACGGTGCTGGGACCCGGCGAATACCGATTTCAGAGCACGGCCCGGCGTGCTGTAAGGTCTCCCTCGGTAGCGTGTCCGAGCGGCCGAAGGAGCTCGCCTCGAAAGCGAGTGTGGCGCAAGTCACCGAGGGTTCAAATCCCTCCGCTACCGCTCTCAGAAGGGCCCCGTCGAAAGACGGGGCCCTTCGTGCGATCATGTCCGGTCGATGGGGCAAAAGTGACAGGGGAGGCCGCCGTGGCGGTGAATTCGAAGAAGGTCGCCGTCTACGTCGTCGTGGTCTTCGTGTTCTACGTGATCATCACGGACCCGAAAGGGGCCGCCGGGTACGTCGAGATAGGGTTCCAGGGCATATCGGACGCCGCCAAGGCCATCGGCGACTTCATGACATGGATCGCCAACGGAGGCGAAAGCTAGGGAGTACGCACATGATCCGCCACCTGGTCCTCTTCAAGCTCGACGAGGGCGTCGAGCGCGACGACCCGCGGGTCGTGGAGGGCGTCGAGGCCTTCCGGTCGCTGGAGGGCAGGATCCCCGAGCTGCGGCACTGGGAACTCGGCTGGAACATCAGCGACCGCCCCATCGCCTACGACTTCGCGATCAACTCCGCCTTCGAGGACCCGGCGGCCCTGCGCGCGTACGTGGAGCACCCCGAGCACCAGGCGGGCGTCACGCTGTGGCGCGAGTTCGCCACCTGGGTGATCGCCGACTACGAATTCTGAGGCCCGGCGCTCCGGTCCGCCCGGAACCCCCCCGAGCCCTCCGCCGGAACGGCGGGGGGCTTTCGCGTGTCTTACGCACCGATCCATTCCCAACACGGGATTATGCGGTACTTGAACACAATGAACTGTCTTGTGATGCTATGACCGCTTTTGACGGATGAGTTGATGGATCACGAGGTGGAGTTGACCGTGCCGGCCAGTACTGCGCCTCAAGCCCCGACCCACTCACCCCAGGAGGACACTCCCGCGGCCACGCCGCCCCGCAGCCGCGGCGCGGACACCCGGGCGCTCACCCAGGTGCTCTTCGGAGAGCTCAAGGAGTTGCAGCCGGGCACGCCGGAGCACAACCGCGTGCGCGGGGCGCTCATCGAGGCCAACCTCCCGCTCGTGCGCTACGCGGCCGCCCGCTTCCGCTCCCGCAACGAGCCCATGGAGGATGTGATCCAGGTCGGCACCATCGGGCTCATCAACGCCATCGACCGCTTCGACCCGGACCGGGGTGTGCAGTTCCCGACGTTCGCGATGCCGACCGTCGTCGGCGAGATCAAGCGGTACTTCCGCGACAACGTCCGCACGGTCCACGTACCGCGCCGGCTGCACGAGCTGTGGGTCCAGGTCAACAGCGCGACAGAGGACCTGACCACCGCCTTCGGGCGCACCCCCACCACCGCCGAGATCGCCGAGCGGCTGCGCATCACCGAGGACGAGGTGCTGTCCTGCATCGAGGCCGGACGCTCGTACCACGCCACCTCGCTGGAGGCCGCGCAGGAGGGCGACGGGCTGCCCGGACTGCTGGACCGGCTCGGCTACGAGGACCCCGCGCTGGACGGCGTGGAACACCGCGACCTGGTCCGGCATCTGCTGGTGCAACTCCCCGAACGCGAGCAGAGAATCCTGCTCCTGCGCTACTACAGCAACCTCACCCAGTCGCAAATCAGTGCGGAACTCGGGGTGTCGCAGATGCACGTTTCGAGGCTACTCGCGCGTAGCTTCCAGCGGCTGCGTTCGGCGAACCGGATCGACGCCTAACCGCAAACAGGAGCGACCGGTCACCGTCCCGAGCGAATCGCTCACCAGGGCGGATCCCGACAGTTCTGGGCCGAAAGGCCGTCAGACCCCCTTTATCCAGGGCCGATTCGAGTCTCACATGTCGACATGTCACTACAGCGTGTTGCCGACATGTGACATTCTTCGGGAAGCGCGTTTGCCGTGGCCTCGGCTCCGGTATTCAGGTGAAGGCTGGCGTTCCTCGATCGGAGCGTTCGCCACGACCGTCCCGCGACCCAAAGGGGGTGGCATGTCCGCAGACCAGGGCAGCTCGAAGGTGCTCACGCTCACAAAGAGCGAGTCCGCGCCCGACGCCGTTCTCGACGACGTCACGGCTCTGGAGGCCGTGCCGGCCCCGGCCCTTCCGACGTCGGATTCGATCGACACCCGCACCCTGTCCCGCTCCCTGTTCCTGCGGCTCGCCGCCCTGGACGAGAACAGCCCCGAGCGCGCCTACGTCCGGGACACCCTGATCGAGCTCAACCTCCCGCTCGTGCGCTACGCGGCGGCCCGCTTCCGCTCGCGCAACGAGCCGATGGAGGACATCGTCCAGGTCGGCACCATCGGCCTGATCAAGGCGATCGACCGCTTCGACTGCGAACGGGGCGTGGAATTCCCCACGTTCGCGATGCCGACCGTGGTCGGGGAGATCAAGCGGTTCTTCCGTGACACCTCCTGGTCGGTGCGCGTCCCGCGCCGGCTCCAGGAGCTGCGCCTGGCCCTCACCAAGGCCAGCGACGAGCTCTCCCAGAAGCTGGACCGCTCCCCGACGGTGACCGAACTCGCCGCCGTGCTGGGCGTGTCCGAGGAGGACGTCGTCGACGGCCTCGCGGTCGGCAACGCGTACACCGCCTCCTCGCTGGACTCCCCGGCCCCGGAGGACGACGGCGGCGAGGGCTCCCTGGCCGACCGGCTCGGCTACGAGGACACCGCCCTTGAAGGCGTCGAGTACCGCGAGTCCCTCAAGCCGCTGCTGGCCAAACTGCCGCCCCGCGAGCGGCGGATCATCATGCTCCGCTTCTTCGCCAACATGACGCAGTCGCAGATCGGCGAGGAGGTCGGCATCTCCCAGATGCACGTCTCCCGGCTGCTGACCCGGACCCTGGCCCAGCTGCGCGAGGGCCTCATCTCCGACTGACCCCGTCCGCTCCCTTCATATTTGACGGAGCGTCAGCCACCATGGCCCGATGCTTGGCCGGATGTGGACGACCACGACACCTGGCCGTCGGTGCGCCCTGATCGGCGCGTCGACGGCCGTCGTCTGCCTGGGCGGGGTGCTGGCCGCGTGCGGTGGCGGCGGGAGTGGTGACGGGTACGTCGCGACGGGGGCGGCGGGCGGTCCGCCGAGGGTGTCCGGTACGGCTGCCGCGCCCACCGGCGAGGTGACGCTGGTGCCGCTGGACGGGCCGGAGGGCGGCAGCGGTGAAGGTGGCGGTGGCGGTTCCGGCAATTCCCGGGGGCGGGGCGGGAGTCGGGCGCCGGCATCCTCTCAGGGAGCGGAACGCGAAGAGACGGAGAGTCCCGTCCACCCTTCGAGCGGCACCCGAGGCACCCGCGGCCCCGCGGTCACACCGTCCGCCTCGACCGCCCCGCCCAGCAGTCCACCCGACCCCTCGACCTCCGCTCCC
>CBFGZZ010000428.1:0-6956 GCA_965653385.1 uncultured Streptomyces sp.
TCAACCCCGGCTGGCACCTCGCGCTCGACCTGCGCAACATGCTGCTGGTCAGCGAGTGCGTGGCGCGGGCGGCGCTGGAGCGCACCGAGTCGCGCGGCGGGCACACCCGCGAGGACCATCCGACGATGGACCGCAAGTGGCGCAACATCAACCTGCTGTGCCGGTTGGCCGACCCGACGGGCGGCCTCGCGGCCACGGACCCGGAACGCGGCCAGATCAATCTCCTACGCGAGACCACCGACCCCGTCCGCCAGGACCTGCTGGCTCTCTTCGACAAGGAAGAGCTGGTCAAGTACCTCCCCGAAGAGGAGCTCCACCAGTGAGCAGCTACGAGGCCCGTTTCAAGGTGTGGCGGGGCGATGTGCGGGGCGGCGGCCTGGAGGACTTCGAGGTCGAGGTGAACGACGGCGAGGTCGTCCTCGACATCATTCACCGCCTCCAGGCCACCCAGGCCCCCGATCTGGCCGTCCGCTGGAACTGCAAGGCCGGCAAGTGCGGTTCGTGCTCCGCGGAGATCAACGGGCGGCCGCGGCTGATGTGCATGACGCGGATGTCGGTGTTCACCCGGGAGGAGACGATCACGGTGACGCCGCTACGGGCGTTCCCGGTGGTCCGCGATCTCGTCACGGACGTCGGCTTCAACTACACCAAGGCGCGCGAGGTCCCCGCCTTCGTCCCGCCCGCCGAGCTCGGCCCCGGCGAGTACCGGATGATGCAGGAGGACGTGGACCGCTCGCAGGAGTTCCGCAAGTGCATCGAGTGCTTCCTGTGCCAGGACACCTGCCATGTCGTCCGCGACCACGAGGAGAACAAGACGGCCTTCGCGGGCCCCCGCTTCCTGATGCGGGTCGCCGAACTGGACATGCACCCGCTGGACGCCGCGGCGGAGACCGGCCTGGACCGCAAGGCCACGGCCCAGGAGGAACACGGCCTCGGCTACTGCAACATCACCAAGTGCTGCACGGAGGTCTGCCCCGAGGGCATCAAGATCACGGACAACGCGCTGATTCCTCTGAAGGAGCGGGCGGTCGACCGCAAGTACGACCCGCTGGTGTGGCTCGGCGACAAGATCATGCGGCGGACCTCGTCGGGCTGAGTCCGCCTCCGGCCGAGCCAGGTCGGCTCATCCCGGTCGCGGCGGGGCTTTCCACCTCATACGCTCCGAAATGTGACGTCATCCTTGATACGGGGCCGGCCGCGGCGGGGCAGCTCGCACATACGGGCGCGGGTGGTGCACGCGCTGGTGGGCGGGCTGGTCGGGGTGGCGTGGCTGGTGCTGCCCGCGATGACGCTGCTGGGCGGGGGTGCGGTCGCGGGCGGGGCGGATCGGCCTATGGCCGGTGCGGCGGCCCAGGGGGAGGGCGAGGGGACATCGGACTTCGATCTGGTGCTGCCGGTGCTGGCGGTCGTCACGGCGGCGGTGGTCGGCGGCTACGGGTTTCTGCGGCGCAGGCGGCGGGCACGGGGGCGTACGACACCCGGTGGAGCGCCGGTCGAGGTCGCCGAGCCACCCGCCGGTGAACTCGACGAGCGGGCCCGGGCGCTGCTGGTCGAGGCGGACGACTGGGTGCGGGTCAGCGCGGAGGAGCTCGGGTTCGTCGCGGAGAAGACCGCGGACGCCGAGTTCATCGAGCCCTTCGTCCGGGCACTGCGGGACGCCCGGGGCGAGTTGGCGGTCGCCTTCCGGATGCGGTGGCAGTACGAGGGCGGGGTGCCGGAGGAGGGCGCGGCGCGGCAGCATGCGCTCGCCGGCATCGTCGGTCGGTGCGAGGAGGCGGGACGGCTGCTGGACGCGCAGGCCGCCGCGTTCGATCAGGTACGGGGGTTGGAGGAGGGCCTGGGCGGCGGGCTGGGGCAGGCCCTGGTCGTCGCGGAGGGCCGGTTCCGGGAACTGACGGGACGTACCGGAGGTGCCGATGCGGTGCTGCGGGAGCTCGGCGAGCGGTACGCCCCCTCGGCCACCACCACCGTCGTGGGCCATGTCGAACAGGCCAAGGACCGGCTCGTCTTCGCCACCACCCGCCTCAACCAGGCCCGCCAGTCCGCCGACTCGGGCGACCATACGCGGGCGGCGGCCCGGTTGCGTGCCGCCGAGGGCGCGATCAGCCAGGCCGCCGTCTTCATCGACGGCGTGGAACGTCTCGCCGACGTCCTCGCCAAGGCCTCGACGATGGTGTCGGCCGCGCTGACCGGCGGCGAGGCGGAGATCGCCGGCGCACGGGGTTCACCTCCCGGCGTCGGAGACCCGTCGTACTCGTCCATACCCCCCGGCGAGCTACGCGCCCGCCTCACCCACGCCGACCTCGCCCTGGCGGGCGTACGCGAGGAGCTGACCTCGGGACGGCCGTACGACCCCCTGGACCTGCTGCGCCGGATCGTACGGGCGGTCTCGCCCGTCGCCGCGGGGCGGGCCGGGGTGCTGCCGGCCGCCGCGCTGCTGTGCGCCCGCGCCGCGGTGGCCGGCGCGGACGACGTGGTCGCGACCCACCGGGCCGCGGTGGGCAGCGAGCCCCGCACCCACCTCGCCGAGGCCCGCCGCCTGCTCGCTTCCCCGGCCCCCCTCGCCGACCTCCTGTCCGCCGACGCCCTCGCCCAACAGGCCCAGGACGTCGCCGAACAGAACATCCGCCTCCACGGCCACCCCACGACCACCCCCACCGACACCACCCACGGCCTCACCGGAGCCCTCCTGGGCGGCATCCAGCCCACCACCGGCCCCCCGGCAAGCTACGGCGGCCCGCACACCCGGCACCGACGCGGAAGCACGCCAGACCCCTGAGCACGACAACCACACGGCCCCATGGGAGAAGCAGCCGTCCAACGGGCCGACGGACCGTGGCGGCGGAGCCTCCCCCCACGGCCTCCTGCCGGGCGAAACCAACGATCGAGCCCCCGCCGTCGGACCCCAACCGGAGCCACCCGCACCGGACGACGCAAGCCGGCCGACGGACCGGTGGCATCGCGGAGCGGGCCCCGACGACCTCTGTCGGGCGACGCCCACGGACGGGCCCCCACCCGCACCCGGCGACGAGAGCCGCACTGGCGGTGCGGGTGGGAAACGATCCGGCCGAAGGCGGAGCCGAGGCCGGGCGTCAGAAGAGGCTCAGCAACGCCTCCGCCGGGTCCGTCAACCCGTTCTCGCCGTCCGGCAGCGGGAGTTCGAACCACACCGTCTTGCCGCGCGGCGTCCGCCGCGAGCCCCACGCCGCGCTGAGCAGCCCGACCAGTTGCAGCCCTCGACCACCCTCGTCCGTGTCCCGGGCACGACGCCGACGCGGCTGGACCAACCCCGAGTCCCAGACCTCGCACACCAGCGTGCGGTCCAGCAGCAACCGCAGCCGGATCTCGCCCTCCCCGTACCGCAGCGCGTTCGTGACCAGTTCGCTGACCAACAGCTCAGTGGTGTCGACCAGCGGCTCCAGATCCCAGGACAGCAACTGCCCGCGGGCGTACTCCCGGGCCCGCCCCACACTGCGCGGCTCGCGCGGCAGCGTCCAGTCGCCGACCGACTCCGCGGGGAGCCCCTGGACACGTGCCATCAGCAACGCGATGTCGTCCTCGCCGTGATGACTGTCGAGGGTGTTGAGGACGTGGTCGCAGACGTCCTCCAACGGCCGCGTGGGGTCGGTGAGCGCGCCCACGAAGGCCTGGAGGCCCTCGTCCAGGGGATGGTCGCGGGACTCGACCAGACCGTCCGTGTAGAGCGCCAGCAGCGCACCCTCCGGCAGCTCGACCTCCACCTCCTCGAACGGTTCCCCGCCCACCCCCAGTGGCATCCCGGGCGGCACGTCCAGCATCAGAGCCGCCTCGCCTGGTTCGACGAGGACCGGCGGGAGGTGACCGGCGTTGGCGAAGGTACAGCGGCGCGTGACGGAGTCGTAGACCGCGTACACGCAGGTCGCGAGGTACACCTCGGACAGGTCCGCCTCCCGCGGCCGGCGGGCCGCGCGGGTGGCCTGCTGGACACCTCCGGGGGCGCCGAGGCCGCGCGCGATCTCGTCCAGCGCCGAGAGGACCTCGGCCGGTTCGAGGTCCAGCAACGCCAGCGTTCGTACGGCCGAACGGAGTTCGCCCATCGCGACTGCCGCCCGCAGGCCCCGGCCCATGACGTCCCCGACGACCAACGCCGTACGGTGGCCGGGGAGTTCGATGACGTCGAACCAGTCGCCGCCCACCTCGCTGGGCCGGTCGGCGGAGGAGTTGCCCGGCAGATAGCGGCACGCGATGTCGAGGCCGGACGCGACCGGGTCCCCGGGCGGCAGCAGGGACCGTTGCAGTATGAGCGCCCGCTCGTGCTCACGCCGGTACAGGCGGGCGTTGTCGATGCACACCGCCGCCCGCGCCGCCAGCTCCACCGCGAGGTCGCGGTCCCGGTCGCCGAAGGGCTCGCTGCCCTTCGTCCGGGCGAACTGCGCCAGTCCTACGACGGTGTCGTGCGCGACCATCGGCACCGCGAGCGTGGACTGCACGAGGCCGCCCTCCTCGCCGGGCACGAACTGCGGCCGGGCGGTACGCAGGGCGTCCGCGCAGGGCGAGTTGAACGGGTAGTGGTGGACGGCGCCGACCGCGACGGGCACGCCGCCACCGACGAAGGGCGCGTCGGACACGGCGCTGGAGAAGGCGACCCGGCGCAGTTCCGCGCTGCCGTCGGCGAGGCCGGGCGGGGTCTCGTCGCCGGCCAGCAGGCCCTGGTAGAGGTCGACCGTGGCCAGGTCGCAGAAGCCGGGGACCACGACGTCGAGGAGTTCGCGGGCCGTGGTCTCCAGGTCGAGGGAGTTGCCTATACGGGCACCGGCCTCGTTCAGCAGGGCGAGATTGCGCCGGGCGGCGGCGGCCTCGCGGGCGGCGGCGCGGCGCGCGGTGATGTCGATTCCGAGCCAGGCGATGCCGATCGGGCGACCGCTGCCGCTGTGCACCCGGTAGAGGTTGACAGACCAGTGGCGGCGCTCGTCGGAGCCGGGCAGGAAGCCGGTGACGTGCATGTCGGTGATGGAGTCACCGCTGTCCAGGACACGGCGCAGGGTCGCCGCGACGCGGTCGGCCTCGGGGCGCGGCAGATAGTCGTGAACGCCCCGGCCGCGATGGTCGTCCGGGGAGCCGCCGAAGAGGGAGGCGAACCGGTGGTTGACGCGGCGCACCCGCAGGTCGAGGTCGATCAGCAGGAAGCCGAACGGAGATTGACCGAATATCGACTGCGAGGCGGCGAGGTCGGTCTCCATCCGACGGAGCGTGCGGACGTCGACGACGATGCAGACGGCGGCCTTCTCGCCCTCCTCGGTCCGCGTCGGCATGACGTACACCTCGGCGAGACCGTCCTGACCGCGCCGCCCGTCCACATCGTCCGGCGCCCGGAAGGGGACCACACCGGTCCACTCCCGCCCGTCCAGGATCTCGGCCATCTTGCGCTGCCCCTGCTCGCGCAGGTCGGGGTCGATGAACGCCTCGATGGGGTCCATGCCGACGGCCCGCTGGGCCGGGATGCCGAACAACTGCTCGGCGCGCAGGCTCCACTGGTCCACCAGGCCGTCGGGGCCGATGGAGAAGGACGCGACCTTGATGTAGTCGTAGATCGAGCCGGGTGGACTGCTCTGCCAGACGGGGTCGCCGGGGCGGGGCTCGTCGGAGGCGAAGCCGGAGTGGCGGGGAGCGAGGGATTCCTGTGCGTCCTGTGCGTCCTGCGCGTCCTGTGCGACGGCTCGCGAGTCCTGCGTGTCGTGAGAGGCGCGTGTGCCCCGGGAGGCGCCGTGGGAGGCCCGTGTGTCGTCGGAGGCCTGTGGGTCGTGGGCCCGCCGGCCCGCGGCCCTCGCCCTCGCCGCGCCGTCCGACGGGTCCTCGGACTCCGTGGCCTTCGCTGGTATCTCGCTCACGCGAACCGTCCCCTCCAGCTCACCGCGCCCGGCACCGGTCACCGGGGGCGGCTGCCCGCAGTATCCAGCACTACGGCCCCGCACAACACGGTGTTCACGATCACAGCACGTTCCCGATGGTTTTCGGTCCCGGCACCGGAAACACTTCCAGTCTTCTAACCAGCGGACACGCAGTCGAATCACGCGGTTCGACAACTGCCACTGGCCTGAACCAGTCGCTCGACAGGGTGGGGGTGGGCGTACACCGCCCACACCGCCGCGGTCACCCTGGGACCGCGCGTTCGAACCACACCGTCTTACCCGTGTTCCGGCCCGGCCGGGTGCCCCAACGACGCGAGGAGTGCGCCACGAGCTGGAGTCCGCGGCCGCTCTCGTCCTCGAGCTGGGGAGCGCGTTCGCGGGGCGGATCCGGGAGCGGGTCGGAGACCTCGACCAGAAGGACGCCGTCGAGGTCGGCGGGGCGTACCAGACGTACCCCGATGGGGCCCGTGGCGTGTCGCAGGGAGTTGGTCACCAGCTCGCTGACCAGCAGCGCCGTGAGGTCGGCGAGGCTGTCGAGCCCCCAGTCGCGCAGCCGCCCGCGCACGGCGGCACGGGCCGCGCGCACCGCGCCCGCCTCCGCGGGAAAGGTCCAGTCGGCGCAGTCGCCGCCGGTGTCGATCACGCCGATCACTTCCCAGGCCAGCGGGTTCGCTCATGTCCGGTTTCTCAGGGTTAGTGACCACATACCCGATATTCGGGGGGCGGTACCGCGCGCAAGGTATGCGAACGGGTAGGAATCCGGGAAATTTCCTCAGGAACGAAGCCGCCCTGCCACCTCCCGGACCGCCGGCACGTCCGGGTCCAGCCAGTCGACGTCCCAGAGTTCCCCGGCACCGAGCCAGCGCAGGGCGTCGTGGTCCTGGAGGGGCTCGGGGTCCCCGGAGCCGGGGAGGAGCCGGGTCGTCCACACCTGTAGGACGTAAGGGGGCTTCAGGGGCCACTCCCCCGGCAGGCGCTCGATCACCTCGGCGTCCACGCCGAGTTCCTCCCGCAGCTCCCGCACGAGCGCCACCTCGGGCGCCTCGCCGGGCTCGACCTTGCCTCCGG
>CBFGZZ010000429.1:0-6915 GCA_965653385.1 uncultured Streptomyces sp.
CCCCCCCCCCGGGGGGGCGGGGCGGGGGGGGCACCCGCCGTGGCCTGGGCGCCGGGGCGGACCGCCGGGGTCGCGCTACTGGCGGCCGTGTTCTGCGCGGCCGTGGTCGCGGTGCTCGCCGCGCTGTCGGGCGGGCCGCTGGGCCGCGGTGTGCTGGCGCAGTTCGGGCCGGTGTGGTGGCAGGTGGGGGCGGCGACGCTGGCGTGGGTCGCGGCGGTGGCGGTTCCCGTGGCGGTGGTCGTACGCGGGTGGCGGTGCCGGACGGGGTGGGCGCCGCGGACGGCCCGTGCGAGCGAGACGGAGACACGGGAGGCCCGGATCGGCAAGCCCCGCGTCGAGCCGGAGAAGTCGCAGAAGTCGGCGGAGGTGGGGGAGCCGGGAAAGCCGGGAAAGCCGGGGGACGGCGAGAGGGCGTCGACGGGCTCGGGTTCGGACTCGGACTCGCGGCACTCCGTCTACGGCGAGGAAGGGCCGTTCACGGCGTTGGCGCAGGACCAGGCCGGCCCGCAGGGCGGGGATCAGGACGCCGGGTCCGCGGCGGCGTACGACGAGGACGGGCCGTACGAGACCGGAGACCAGGAGGTTCCGTACGGGGCGTACGACCACGACACGACCTTCGAACCGGACGACTTCCCGCCCGCCGAGCCGCCACCCTGGCACGACGAGGACTCGCGAGCGGCCCGCTGGGCGGCGATGAAGGAGGCCTCGGATCCAGAGGAGCCGCCAGCGGCCCCTGAGCCGCCGAGAGCCCTTGAAGCATGTGAAGTCTCGAAGCTTCAGGACGCTCCCGAGGGGGCCCAGACGGCTGCTGAGGGCCCCGCAGGCCCCGCAGGTCCTGCGGGTCCCGAGCCCTCGAAGTCCCCTGGATCACCGGCCTCACCATGACCACCCACGCCCACGGCGCCGAGCAGCCGTGGAACCCGGCCGGTCAGTCCTCCGTGCCCAGAACCCCCCGCAACTCCTCCGGCAGGTGCTCATCGCACGACTGCTTGGCCTCGTTGGTCAGCGCGTCGTTCGTGCACGTGTAGTAGTCGCTGTACACCACCTGCGCCGTGAACCCGGCGGCGACCACCGCGATGGCCAGGGACGCCGTGACCAGGCCGCTCACCGCCGCCGTCGTCTGGGGGCGGCCGGTGGGCCGGGGCGCGGCCGGGGTGTCCGGGTCGGGATTGCGGGCCTTGGTGCGGAGGCTGCTGATGCCCCAGTACAGGGCCAGCGCGCCCAGCAGCAGGGCCACGTACGGCCAGCTGAACAGGGCGAAGAAGAAGGCCCACATGCCGGAGAGCAGGGCGTAACGCGCGCGGCGCTGGGCGGGGTCGGTGGGGTCCCAGCGCATGCCGGTGCCCGGGGTGCCCTTCCCGGGGCCGTCCTGGCCCGGGCCTCGGGGGTGGTCGCCGAAGCCGCCGGGGGAGCGGCCCGGCTGGCGGTCGCTCCACTGGTTGCCCCAGGGCGAGCGGCCGCCGCTCTGGTCGGACCCCTGGGAGCCGTCCTCGCCGGACGGGCGCCGCGGCTGCCACGGGCGGTCCGGCGTGCCCTCCGGCGGCGGGGCGAAGGGGTTGTTGTCGTCCTGGGTGCCGGTGCTCTGTTCGTCGCCGGACGGCTTGTCCGAGGGCGCGTCGGGCGGTGAGGCGGGCCGCTCGCGCAGCAGGACGGCGTCACGCTTCCCTCCCTGCGCGGACTGCGGCGGGAGGGTGAGGAGTCGCAGGCTGCGGTCCGACATCAAGTGAGCGTCTTCCCCTTGGTGAACGACATGGTGAACGACATGGTCCAACGACATGATGAACGACTGATCCGACATGGGCTGTCACCTCGTGAACGCACCACACCGCAACCGCGTTCCCGAGCCGGCCCCACCAGACGCTACCTTCCGGCCACGCCCCCGTCCCGTGGGGGGCGTCGGGAGTGCCGGTATCGTTGCTGACGGTCGGCCGCTTCGTAGACTTCCCCGTATCCGGGGGCGCGAAGCATTCGTACGACCATACAAAGACGCTCACCCCGAGAAAGGGCTCCACCGTGGCCAAGCGCCTCGTCGTGCTGGTCTCCGGATCCGGCACCAACCTCCAGGCGCTGCTCGACGAGATCGCCGCCGTCGGGCCCGAGGCGTACGGCGCCGAGATCGTGGCCGTCGGCGCGGACCGGGAGAACATCGAGGGGCTCGCGCGGGCCGAGCGTGCCGGACTGCCCACCTTCGTGCGGAAGGTCAAGGACCACGGCAGCCGTGAGGAGTGGGACGCGGCGCTGGCCGACGCCGTCTCCGCGCACGAGCCCGACCTCGTGGTCTCCGCCGGGTTCATGAAGATCGTGGGGAAGGAGTTCCTCGCGCGCTTCGGCGGCCGGTTCGTCAACACCCACCCGGCCCTGCTGCCCAGTTTTCCCGGCGCCCACGGCGTCCGCGACGCCCTCGCGTACGGCGCCCGGGTCACCGGCTGCACCGTCCACTTCGTCGACGACGGCGTCGACACCGGACCGATCATCGCCCAGGGCGTGGTGGAGATCCGGGACGAGGACGACGAGAGCGCTCTGCACGAGCGCATCAAGGAAGTCGAGCGAAGGCTGCTCGTCGAGGTCGTGGGGCGGCTCGCCCGTAACGGCTATCGCATTGAGGGACGAAAGGTAGTTATCCAGTGACCGCCACCGCCGAGAGCAACAAGCGGGCCATTCGCCGGGCGCTCGTCAGCGTCTACGACAAGACCGGTCTGGAAGAGCTGGCGCGCGGGCTGCACGAGGCCGGGGTCGACCTCGTCTCCACCGGTTCGACCGCCTCCCGGATCGCCGCCGCCGGCGTCCCCGTCACCAAGGTCGAGGAGCTCACCGGCTTCCCGGAGTGCCTGGACGGCCGCGTGAAGACCCTGCACCCGCGCGTGCACGCCGGCATCCTCGCCGACCTGCGGCTCGAGGACCACCAGCGGCAGCTGGCCGAGCTGGGCGTCGAGCCGTTCGACCTGGTCGTCGTCAACCTGTACCCGTTCCGCGAGACCGTCGCCTCCGGTGCCTCGCCCGACGAGTGCGTCGAGCAGATCGACATCGGCGGTCCGTCCATGGTGCGTGCCGCCGCCAAGAACCACCCCTCCGTCGCGGTCGTCACCAGCCCCGAGCGGTACGCGGACGTCCTGGCCGCGGTCGCGGACGGCGGCTTCGACCTCACCACCCGCAAGCGGCTCGCCGCCGAGGCGTTCCGGCACACCGCCGAGTACGACATCGCGGTGTCGAGCTGGTTCGCGAGCGCCTACGCCCCGGCCGACGAGTCCCCCTTCCCCGAGTTCATCGCAGCCGCCCTGGAGCGCAAGAGCACCCTGCGCTACGGCGAGAACCCGCACCAGCCCGCCGCTCTCTACGTCGACGGCACAGGAGTCGGTCTCGCCGAGGCCGAGCAGCTGCACGGCAAGGAGATGTCGTACAACAACTACACGGACACGGATGCCGCCCGCCGTGCCGCGTACGACCACGCCGAGCCGGCCGTAGCGATCATCAAGCACGCCAACCCCTGCGGCATCGCGATCGGCGCGGACGTCGCCGAGGCGCACCGCAAGGCGCACGCCTGTGACCCGCTGTCGGCGTTCGGCGGTGTGATCGCCGTCAACCGTCCGGTCAGCAAGGAGATGGCGGAGCAGGTCGCCGAGATCTTCACCGAGGTCATCGTCGCGCCGGACTACGAGGACGGCGCCCTCGAAGCGCTCGCCAAGAAGAAGAACATCCGCGTCCTGAAGGCCCCGGCCGCGCCTGCGCACCCGGCCGAGGTCAAGCCCATCGACGGCGGCGCCCTCCTCCAGGTCACCGACCGCCTCCAGGCCGACGGCGACGACCCCGCCAACTGGACCCTGGCGACCGGTGAGGCGCTCTCCGCCGAGGAGCTCTCCGAGCTCGCCTTCGCCTGGCGGGCCTGCCGGGCCGTCAAGTCCAACGCCATCCTGCTCGCCAAGGACGGCGCGTCGGTCGGCGTCGGCATGGGGCAGGTCAACCGGGTCGACTCCGCGAAGCTGGCCGTCGAGCGGGCCGGCGCCGAGCGCGCGCAGGGCTCCTACGCCGCCTCGGACGCCTTCTTCCCGTTCCCGGACGGCCTGGAGATCCTCACCGAGGCCGGCGTCAAGGCCGTGGTCCAGCCCGGCGGTTCGGTCCGCGACGAGCTGGTCGTGGAGGCGGCGCAGAAGGCCGGTATCACGATGTACTTCACGGGGACGCGGCACTTCTTCCACTGAGCCGTGTCGCGGTGACACGGACGGGCCCGTCGGTCGTCGGCCGGCGGGCCCGTCCGCGCTCGCGTTGCGGTAGGGCTACCGTCAGGGCACCGTTGGGGAACGGCCCCTCACCACCGGGCCGCCTTCGGGCAGCATCACACCATGCCGGCGTGCGGATGCGGGAACCCGATCGACATCATGGTCACCTGGGCCGGGTACGGCCTGCTCGGCATCGCCGCGCTCTTCGTCGGCCTTGTCTGCCTCGCCGGACTGCTGCTCGGCGCGATGGTCGCCGTCGGGCATGTCACTCGCCGGCGGCGGGGCGACGACCATGGCGGCGCACAGGGTGATACGGACGAGGAACGGCTCGGCCTCGCGTCCTTCCGCTGGGAACACGAGCCGGACTGAACCGGCTCCCTGCCTACGTCGAAATGGGCCGAACTAGGTCGAACTACGCAGCCCCGCCCAGGTGTTGGGCCCGACCTCGCCGTCGACGGCCAGCCCCTTGTCGCTCTGGAACAGTCTGACCGCCGACTCGGTGTCCGCGCCGAACTGGCCGTCCACGCCCGACCCGCCGACGCTGTAGCCGCGCTTGGTGAGCATGCACTGGACCTGGCGGACGCGCTTACCCCTGTCGCCACGGACGGTGAGTTTGGTACCGGAGTAGTGGGTGCAGTCGGAGAGCCAGGGCGGGGTGGCGGCTGTGGTGGCGGTCTTGGTGGGGGTGGGGGCCGGGGCGTTGCCGCCCCCGCCGTTGCCGCTGCCGTCGGACGGGGCGGAGGTCTCGTCGGCGGGAGTGGCCTGCGTCCCGCCGCCCGTACCGCCGGAGGACGCGTCCGGGGCCGCGGAATCCTCGGCCGCCGCGCCGGTGCCCTTACCGCTGCCCTTACCGTCCCCCTTCCCCTTCCCCTCCTCCTCGCCCTTCCCCTTGTCCTTGTCGCCGGAGGGCGAGGAGCTGGGGGCGGGGGAGGACGCCGTCTCCTCGGGGACGGGGCTCTCGGGCGCCGTCGCCGCGGCCGGGGTCGTGTGGTCGGTGGCCGGGCGGGTGAGGAAGAAGGCGCCCGCGGCGAGGGCGCACACCACGAGACCGGCCGTGACGGCGAGATACGCCTTCCGTCGCTTCCGTCCGCCGCCGTCGCCGAGGGTGGACGCCTGGGTGGAGCCGGAGTCCGGCAACGCCGAGTGCCCCGTGCGCGCACGCAACTGGACGGTCCCCTGTGCGCCCTGCCCGTCCTGCCCGCCTTGCGCGAGCTGCTGGACAGGGGTCTGTTCGAGTACGTCGCAGGCCTGCCGCCGGGCCAGCAGCCGGCCGGCCAAGGGCTCGTGCCAGGAGGGGGCGCGGCCGCGCCCGGCGGCCACGGCCGCCTCCGTCAACTGTCCCGGGGTGGGGCGGCCGGCGGGGTCCTTGGCGAGGCAGGCCGACAGCAGTGCGGCCAGCTCGGCGTCCCGTGCCGCGAGTCCGGCCATGACGTCGGCCTTGGGCTCCTCGAACGCGACCCGGTGCATCACGTCGACGCCCGTACCGTCGCCGAAGGGGGCGTGGCCGGTGGCGGCGTAGATCAGGCTTCCGGCGAGGGAGAAGACGTCGGAGGCGGTGTCGCAACGGCCCTCGCGCAGATACTCGGGCGCCATGAAGGCCGGTGTACCGACCCGGCTGCCGGTGGAGGTGATCGCGCTGCTGTCGGCGGCCTGCGCGATACCGAAGTCGATGACGTGCGCGCCCTGTTGGGACAGGATCACGTTGGACGGCTTGAGATCCCGGTGGACCACGCCGGCGACGGCCAGCGCCGACAGGGCCTGTCCGAGATCGCCGACCAGCCGCCACACCCCTTGGCACTCCAGCGTTCCGCACTCGCGGACGGCGTTGGCCAGGTTGAGGCCGGGCAGATACTGCGTCGCCATCCACAGCAGCGAGTCGTCGAACCCGGTACCGAGTAACTGCGGCGCCTGCGCCGAACGCACCCGGGCGTGCAGGGACGCCTCCCGCTCGAAGCGCCGACGGAAGAGGGGGTCCTCGGCGTACTCGGGACGGATCACCTTGACGGCGGCGAGGCCGGGGGTGCCGTCGGCGGGACGGGCCAGATACACCCGGCCCATGCCGCCGCTGCCGAGGAGGCCGAGGGACAGGTAGGGCCCGATGCGGCCCGGTTCGGTGGCCTGCAGCGGGGTCGCGCCCGCATGCCGCAGGGTGGCGGCGGCACCGGCCGGGTCGTACGGCGACGCGGGTCGCTGGTCTGTCACGGGGCCCCCGATTGCTCTTTGCTCTCTCTTGCGCAACGTGCGGTCGTGTCACGTCAGTTGACGAGAGGCTACCGTCCCAGCGCGCCGGCGGGAGGAAACGGCGACGGCCGCGGAGAGCGTGGGAACCTGACGCTCACCGCGGCCGCGCACAGGATCGACCGCGCACCCCTGTCGGCGATCTCCCCCATCAGTTGTGCCGACTCCCCCCGGGGCGGCACGGGACCATGGTGGCCGGAACGGAGTGGCGGGCGGTACCTGAAACATTTCAGGGTGACGCCGGGACTGCCTCAGTACCAGGAGATCGTCTCGGAGCGGTGGTAGATGCGCTTGCCCTCTTCGGGGATGCGGTAACCGTCGCCCTGCTTGACCTGCGCGAGGTGGTAGGCCCCGCCGTCCTGCGACTTGGAGCTGTCACCTCGGTGGAACGTCACGTAGCCGTACGGTCCGCTGCCGTCGTACAGCACGACGGAGCCGCTCCACTTGAGCTGGTCGTCGGCCT
>CBFGZZ010000430.1:0-6908 GCA_965653385.1 uncultured Streptomyces sp.
TGGTCCGGGCGGTGGGCCGGGTCCGAGGAGTGCGCCTAGAAGAGGGTGCCCTCTTCGGGCCCGTCCAGCTCCTTCAGCAGCTCCGGGCCGTTGTTGCGGACGTTGCTGACCAGCGTGGAGACGGGGTAGGCGCGCATCAGCCCGGCCGGGGGCGGGTCGAGCAGCGTGCGCAGCTCCTCGGGGTCGGTGCGGGCCGGGTCGAGCCAGGCGTCCCAGCGGTCCGGGGTCAGCATCAGGGGCATCCGGGGGTGGATGTCGGCCAGCGAGTGCGGGCCCTCGGGCGGCGTCACCGCCAGCGGGGTCGTCTCCGCCTCCGTCGTGATGACGGAGCAGGTCACCCACCAGGCCTGCGGATGCTCGTCGGGCAGCGTCCTGTCCCGCCAGAACTCGTACAGCCCCGCCATCGCGAAGACCGACCCGTCGGCGGGCAGCACGAAGTACGGCTGCTTGCGCGGCCGTTTGCGCCGGCCCTCCTGCTCCAGGTCCAACTCCTGCTTGCCGGTGACCCACTCGTAGTAGCCGTCGGCGGGGATGACGCACCGCCGGGAGGTGAAGGCCCGCCGGTACGACGGCTTCTCGTGGACCGTCTCCGCGCGCGCGTTGATCATCTTGAAGGCGGTCTCGGGGGTCTTGGACCAGCTGGGCACCAGTCCCCACTTCAACTTGCGCAGCTGGCGAACCGGCCGCGGGTCCGGCGCGTCTTTCAGAGGACGGTCGAGGACGACGTGGACCTCTTTGGTGGGGGCCACGTTGTAGTCAGGTTCCAGGGTCTCCTCGGGCTCCCACTTCTCGATCTCAAAGATTCCTGCGAGATCCTCGGGCCCACGACTGGCCGCATACCGTCCGCACATGTCAAACCCCGTCCACGCCTATCACAACAACCCTCCGACCTGTGCAAACGCCAGGTCATGTCGCTTTAGCCGGCACCAAGTCAGTACGGTGCCCGGTCAGCGCCACATCCATCACCTTGACCACCGGGCAGACAGTTGTCCGAGCGCCGCCGTGGCGAACCAGTGTGGCAGGTTGCGAGGCGACCGGTCGTGGCCCACGGTTCTCACTGCTTTACGGAGGCAGGACGAGTAGATGACGGCCAGGACGATGGCATCCGAACCGTGAGCAGGATGCGGCGAGCCCCCCAACCGGTCTCGAACGGCGAAAGCCGCGCGTGACCGCCAGGGCGGGGCGGCGGGTGGAGATGCGGCGACGGCCGCAGCGA
Source organism: uncultured Streptomyces sp. (assembly GCA_965653385.1). Taxonomy (GTDB): domain Bacteria; phylum Actinomycetota; class Actinomycetes; order Streptomycetales; family Streptomycetaceae; genus Streptomyces. The sequence continues at coordinate 1,217 of CBFGZZ010000430.1, forward strand.
CCCGAGGTCGACGGCCCGTCGACCGCACGGTGTGGCGGCGCTGCGGGTGCCCACCCCCCAGGGACGGTTCTGTCGCCGCTTGGATCTCATAGCCCGTCGGCGGGTGTGTCCGTGAGGCCGATGATCCAGGCGCACCACTCCAGGTCGGCGCGCCGCCCGGGCAGTTCCAGCACCGTGGAAACCGTCAGTACGAGACCGGTGGCCAAGAAGGAGCGCACCTGCATCGGGTCGGCACCCGACAGACGGGTGATCGTCTGCTGGAGGTCGAGCTGGCGCCGCCGTACCGACTCCTGGACCACCGCATCGCCTGCCGCGGCGTAAGCCTGCAACAGGACGGGACCGACGGTGGGCCGGGTCTGCAGGAGATGCCGGTAGGCGTCACCGAGCGCGCTCAGCGTCGGTTCGGCGCTCTCGAACGTGGCCTCGATCCTGTCGTAGGCCGCATGGACGACCTGAAGGAACAGATCACGCTTCGAGCCGAACATCTGCACGATGCGGGGGTGCGAGATCCCGACACGGGCGGCGATCGCCTCGATCCCCGCACCCGACAGCCCCTTCAGAGCGAACTCCGCGTCGGCCGCCTCCATGATCTCGGCCCGCCGCACCGCCGCGGGCTTACGAGAGCGGCCCGGCTCGGTCACTTCTCGGCTTCCGCGCGGCTGAGCTGGCTCAGCACGAGGTGGTTGTCGTACAGGCATCGGTAGGCGTGGATCAGCCCGTCCTCGCCCAGCTCCAGACGGTCGTCGCCGTGGAACTCCACGCGCTGACCGGTGCCGGCGAGGGTCCCCGAGAAGCGCCACGCCACCAGCACGGCCCGCCGCGTCACCTCCCCGTACAGCCCCATGCGGGTGAACGAGTAGTCGGGGAAGGTGCGTGCCATGCGCGTCACGAAGTCGCGGATGCTGTCGGGGCCGTACGCCGTCTCACCCAGCGCCGGCTCGTCGTACACCAGATCTTCGGCACACAGTGCCGCCACGGCATCGCCGTCGTGCTGGTTCCAGGCCCTCTCCCATCGATCGCAGAACGCCTCAACGGCATTGATGTCGGTTGCGGCCACTTCGGCCAGGATCACAGTCATGCACATAACTTACAGGTAAGTAAGAAGTGCTCCGCAACACCTTTCGCGGCTCCAAGTCAGCGCACAGCCGGCACGGGTAAAGCAAGAACCTTGGATCCCTCCGCGGTTCTGACGCTGTGACCTGCATGTTTGCTGTCAGGAACGATCCCTGTTAAGTCGGCGTCTCAGATACCGTCCGCACATGCGTGCCACACTGCCAGGCCCACCCGTCGCCCGACCACCACCCCTCAACGACGGCGCAACGCGCCGGCCCCTCTTGACCCGACCACAGGGAGCCATCGCCTTACATGGACAGCACCGCATCCGCCTCGCTCGCCTCCCTCTGGGACGAGGTCGCCGGCACCCAGCCCGACCCGGATCTGTGGGTGGTGATCGCCACGCTGGTCGCCGCGCTCGTCGTGGTCGTCCCGCACGTCCTGTGGCGCCTGTCGCGCAACGCCATCACCATCGCCCACGAGGGCGGTCACGGCCTGGTCGCCCTGCTGACCGGCCGCACCCTGACCGGCATACGCCTGCACTCCGACACCAGCGGCCTCACCGTCAGCCGCGGCAAGCCGCACGGCATCGGCATGATCCTCACCGCGGCCGCCGGCTACACCGCTCCCCCGCTGCTGGGCCTGGGCGGCGCCGCCCTGCTGGCCTCCGGCCGGATCACTCTGCTCCTCTGGCTGGCGACGGCCCTGCTGGTGGCGATGCTGGTGATGATCCGCAACGCGTACGGGGCGCTGACGGTGTTCGTGACGGGTGGCACCTTCGTGCTGGTCAGCTGGCTGACGGGCCCGCAGGTGCAGGCGGCGTTCGCGTATGCGGTCGTCTGGTTCCTGCTGCTGGGCGGGGTGCGACCGGCCTTCGAACTGCAGGCGAAACGGTCGCGGGGAGGGGCGGGAGACTCGGACGCGGACCAGTTGTCGCGATTGACTCACGTGCCCGCGGGCTTGTGGCTGTTCCTGTTCCACGCGGTGTCGCTGTGCTCATTGATAGGCGGGGGCCGCTGGCTACTGGCGGTATGACAGCCGACCTCAGGGGCGCGGGGCCGTATGGATCTGCGACTCCGCCGCCTGGGCGCGACCAGCCCCCCACGGCGCCGCCCCCGAAGAACGGCCTGCACAACCCCCTCCTTATAAAGTGAACCCATGGCCCAAAACCCCGCCGCACACACCGCCCTCTGGCCCGCCCCGCACGCGAGCGGAGCCGTCGACGCGACGGTCCACGTGCCCGGGTCCAAGTCGGTCACCAACCGCGCCCTCGTCCTCGCAGCTCTCGCCTCCGAGCCGGGTTGGCTGCGCCGCCCCCTCCGGTCCCGCGACACCCTGCTGATGGCCGGCGCGCTGCGGGCGATGGGCGTCGGCATCGAGGAGGGCGTCGGCCCCGAGGGCACCGGCGAGGCGTGGCGGGTGCTCCCCGCGGGCCTGCGCGGACCGGCCACGGTCGATGTCGGCAACGCCGGGACGGTGATGCGCTTCCTGCCGCCGGTGGCGGCGCTGGCCGACGGGCCCATCCGGTTCGACGGCGACCCCAGGTCGTACGAGCGTCCCCTGCACGGCGTGATCGACGCCCTGCGCGTCCTCGGTGCCCGCATCGACGACGACGGCCGGGGCGCGCTGCCGCTGACGGTCCACGGCGGGGGTGCCCTGGACGGCGGCCCGGTGGAGATCGACGCCTCCTCGTCGTCCCAGTTCGTGTCGGCGCTGCTGCTGTCCGGCCCGCGCTTCAACCAGGGCGTGGAGGTCCGGCACACCGGTTCCTCCCTCCCCTCCATGCCGCACATCCGCATGACCGTGGACATGCTGCGCTCGGTCGGCGCCCAGGTCGACACCCCGGAGTCTGGCGGCGAACCGAACGTCTGGCGGGTCACGCCGGGTGCCCTGCTCGGCCGCGACCTGACCATCGAGCCGGACCTGTCCAACGCCCAGCCGTTCCTGGCGGCGGCGCTGGTCACCGGCGGCAAGATCCTCATCCCGGACTGGCCGGCCCGCACCACCCAGCCCGGCGACCGGCTGCGCGAGATCTTCACCGAGATGGGCGGTTCCTGCGAACTCACCGAGTACGGGCTCGTGTTCACCGGTTCAGGTGCCATCCACGGCATCGACGTGGACCTGGGCGAGGTCGGCGAACTCACCCCGGGCATCGCGGCGGTGGCCGCTCTGGCCGACTCCCCCTCCACGCTCCGCGGTGTCGCGCATCTGCGTCTGCACGAGACGGACCGGCTGGCCGCGCTCACCAAGGAGATCAACGAACTCGGCGGTGACGTGACGGAGACGGCCGACGGACTGCACATCCGCCCGCGCCGGCTGCACGGCGGCGTCTTCCACACCTACGAGGACCACCGCATGGCGACGGCCGGGGCGATCATCGGCCTCGCGGTCGAGGGCGTACGGATCGAGAACGTGGCGACGACGGCGAAGACCCTGCCGGACTTCCCCGAGCTGTGGACCGGGATGCTCGGGGCGTAGGGACGCGGAGAAACAGCCATGCGCCGCTACGGCAAGCACACCGACGAGGACGACATCCGCACCCGTCCGGGCCGTCGGAACACCCGACCCCGTACGAACATCCGGCCCAAGCACGAGGACGCCGCCGAGGGCATGGTCCTCACCGTCGACCGGGGTCGCCTGACCTGTCTCGTCGAGGACCGGGTCGTGATGGCGATGAAGGCCCGCGAACTCGGCCGCAAGGCGGCGGTGGTCGGGGACCGGGTCGCGCTGGTCGGCGACCTGTCCGGCCAGAAGGACACGCTCGCGCGGATCGTACGGATCGAGGAGCGGACATCGCTGCTGCGCCGTACCGCCGACGACGACGATCCCTACGAGCGCGTCGTCGTCGCCAACGCCGACCAACTCGCCATCGTCACCGCCCTCGCCGACCCCGAGCCGCGGCCCAGGCTGATCGACCGCTGTCTGGTGGCGGCGTTCGACGGCGGCCTGGAACCGCTGCTGGTGATGACGAAGTCGGACCTCGCCTCGCCGGACGAACTCCTCGAACTGTACGGGGCGTTGGACATTCCGTACGTCGTCACCAGTCGGGAGGAACTGGCGGTGGGGGGTGCGGCGGACCGGGTGCGGGAGCATCTGGAGGGTCGGGTCACGGCGTTCGTCGGTCACTCGGGGGTGGGCAAGACGACGCTGGTGAACGCGTTGGTGCCGGAGGAACGCAGGCGTACGACGGGCCATGTCAACGCGGTGACGGGGCGGGGGCGGCACACGACGACGTCGGCGCTGGCGCTGCCGCTGACGGTGACGGACGGTTGGGTGATCGACACCCCCGGCGTCCGCTCCTTCGGCCTGGCTCATATCGACCCGTCCCGGGTGATCCACGCGTTCCCCGACCTGGTCCCGGGAACCGAAGGCTGTCCGCGTGCGTGCAGTCATGACGAACCGGACTGCGCGCTGGACGAATGGGTGGCGGAGGGGCACGCCGATCCCGCGCGGCTGTACTCGTTGCGACGGCTGCTGGCGACGCGGGAGCGCACGGAAGGCGACTGAGGAAGGGGACTGACCTCCGCGTTGTTTGTCCCCCCGCGAGTCCGGTAAAGGCATAATCGCACCGAGCCTGATCCAAGCCTGGCGAAGCGGTCACAGAACGTGGGCATACGGGAGGACAGCACATGGCGTGGCTGCTGGTCATCGTGGCGGGGCTGCTCGAAACCGGCTTCGCCGTCTGCCTGAAACTGTCGCACGGCTTCAGTCGGCTCTGGCCGACGGTCGCCTTCTGCATCTTCGCCCTGGGCAGTTTCGGCCTGCTGACACTTTCCCTGAAGAAACTGGACGTGGGCCCGGCGTACGCGGTGTGGACAGGGATCGGGGCGGCGGGTACCGCGATCTACGGGATGATCTTCCTCGGGGACCTCGTGTCGACGCTGAAGATCGTGTCGATCAGCCTGGTGATCGTGGGCGTCGTCGGCCTGCAGCTGTCGGGCTCGGCACACTGACTTCGTGGCCTCGACCCGGGGCCGCGGTCATCCCGCCAACCGCCGGTGCAGCGCGCTGCGTACGAGGTCGGCGACGCCGCCTTCGCCCGGTGGGGCGGCGACACAGGAGAGAGCGAGCCTGACGACGAGTTCGCATGATCGCGCGAGGTCCGCGATGTCGGACTTGTTGATGCCAGGCCCGGAGATGACCACCACGGCCCGGTCACGGACGAGGGCCACGAAGTCGCCCGGAGACGGGAGCGGGCCGTCGGCGCGGCGCTGTGCCGGTACGGCGGAGGTGGACGGTACGGCGGACAGCGTCGGTGAGGGCAGGCGCTCGCTCCAGCAGCCCGTGAGCATGGCGCGGACGAGGGCGTTGTCCCGGGCGAGTGCGGCGGTCCACTCCGCGGTGGCGGTGAGACGTTCCCTGGCGTCACTGTGGGTGGCGAGGGCGCGCTCTACGCCGGCGAGGTAGCCGTCGGCCTCCCTTCTGACGAGCGCGCGGGCAAGCCCTTCCTTGCTCCCGAACTCGTTGTACAGCGTCTGCCGGGACACTCCGGCCGCCGCGGCCACGTCCACCATCCGCACGGCGGACCACGGCCGACGCGCCAGCGCCGTGTAAGCGGCGTCCAGCAGTGATTCCCGCGCTGCAGGCATCATCGCCTCCCTGGGAGGAGCGGCTCTGCGCCCAGATTTGACGCGCACAG
>CBFGZZ010000431.1:0-6888 GCA_965653385.1 uncultured Streptomyces sp.
GCATCAGCGACACCGCCCGCCGCCCGGCGCCCACCCCCGCCACCAACCCCGACGCCGAGATGACCCAGGTGGTCCGCCCGTCATGAACAAGCCCCTGCGCCGGATCGCGATCTTCTGCGGCCTTCTCGTCCTCACCCTGCTCATCCGGGACAACTGGCTCCAGTACGTCAAGGCCGACAGCCTGAAAGAGGACCCCAAGAACCGCCGCGTCCTCATCGCCCGCTACGCCACCCCCCGCGGCGACATAATCGTCGGCGGCAACCCGATCACCGGGCACACCGAGACCACCTCGGGCGACTTCAAGTTCAAGCGCACGTACAAGAACGGCGCCATGTGGGCGCCCGTCACCGGCTTCGTCTCGCAGGCCTACGGCGCCAACCAGCTGGAGTCCATCCAGGACGGCATCCTCAGCGGCACCGACGACCGGCTCTTCTTCCGCAACACCCTCGACATGATCACGGGTAAGGAGAAGGAGGGCGGCAACGTCGTCACCACCCTCAACGCCGCCGCGCAGAAGGCCGCCTACGACGGTCTGAAGAAGCAGGGCGGCAAGGGCGCCGTCGCCGCCATCGAACCCGCCACCGGCAAGATCCTGGCGCTGGCCTCCTTCCCGTCGTACGACCCCTCCACGATCGCCGGTGGCAGCACCGCCGACGAAGAGGCCTGGAAGAAGCTCCAGAAGAAGAACAACCCCGACGACCCGATGCTCAACCGGGCGCTGCGCGAGGTCTACCCGCCCGGCTCCACCTTCAAGGTCGTCACCGCCGCCGCGGCCCTGGAGAACGGCCTGTACACCACCGCCGACGAGAAGACGAAGTCGCCGGACCCGTGGGTCATGGAGGGCACCACCACCAAGCTGCCCAACGAGGGCAACATCCCCTGCGAGAACGCCACCCTGCGCGTCGCCCTCCAGTACTCCTGCAACACCGTCTTCGGCAAGATCGGCTCCGACCTCGGCAACGACAAGATGCTGGAGGAAGCCAAGAAGTTCGGCTTCACCGAGGAGCAGTTCACGCCGACCCGCACCAGCGCGTCGGTCTTCTCCGACGACATGAACCCCTCGCAGACCGCGCTGTCCTCCATCGGCCAGTTCAACACCGCCGCCACCCCGCTGCAGATGGCCATGGTGGCCTCGGCGGTCGCCAACAACGGCACCCTGATGAAGCCGTACATGGTCGACGAACTCCAGACGCACAACTTCGACGCCCTCGAGAAGACCGACCCCGAGGAGCTGAGCCAGCCGCTGTCGCCGGAGAACGCCCAGATCCTCCAGTCGATGATGGAGACGGTCGTCGAGGACGGCACCGGCAAGAACGCCCGGATCGACGGCGTCAAGGTCGGCGGCAAGACCGGTACCGCCCAGCACGGCGTGGAGAACAGCGAGAACCCCTACGCGTGGTTCATCTCCTACGCCAAGCTCAGCGACAACAGCTCGCCGGTGGCCGTGGCCGTGGTGATCGAGGACGACAACGCGGTCCGCGACGACATCTCCGGCGGCGGCCTCGCGGCCCCCATCGCCAAGAGCGTCATGGAGGCGGTCATCGACAGCAAGAAGTGACCCCGCTCACGTCCCCTTCACATCGGTGCACGTTGCGATACCGGTCCTGTATCGGGTTACGGGCTTGGCCAGGTCACACAAGACGAGCCGGGTACGGTATGCCCGGACGGACCACCGCCACACCCACAAGGGTGACGGCGGGACCGACGGAGAGGGCTGGTAGGTAGCTATGGAAGAGCCGCGTCGCCTCGGCGGCCGGTACGAACTGGGCCAGGTGCTCGGTCGTGGTGGCATGGCGGAGGTCTACCTCGCACATGACACCCGCCTCGGCCGCACCGTGGCGGTGAAGACGCTGCGAGCGGACCTCGCGCGCGACCCGTCATTCCAGGCCCGGTTCCGCCGGGAGGCCCAGTCGGCCGCCTCGCTCAACCATCCCGCGATCGTCGCGGTCTACGACACGGGCGAGGACTACATCGACAACGTGTCGATCCCGTACATCGTCATGGAGTACGTGGACGGCTCCACGCTGCGTGAGCTTCTTCACTCCGGCCGCAAGCTGCTGCCGGAGCGCGCCATGGAAATGACCATCGGCATCCTCCAGGGCCTCGAGTACGCCCACCGCAGCGGCATCGTCCACCGCGACATCAAGCCGGCCAACGTCATGCTGACGCGCAACGGCCAGGTCAAGGTGATGGACTTCGGCATCGCCCGCGCCATGGGCGACTCCGGCATGACGATGACCCAGACCGCCGCCGTCATCGGCACCGCCCAGTACCTCTCGCCGGAACAGGCGAAGGGCGAGCAGGTCGACGCGAGGTCCGACCTGTACTCGACCGGCTGCCTGCTGTACGAGCTCCTGACGGTCCGCCCGCCCTTCGTCGGCGACTCCCCGGTGGCCGTCGCCTACCAGCACGTCCGTGAGGAGGCCCAGGCCCCGTCGGTCTTCGACCCCGAGATCACGCCCGAGATGGACGCGATCGTGCTGAAGGCCCTCACCAAGGACCCCAACTACCGCTACCAGTCGGCCGACGAGATGCGCGCCGACATCGAGGCCTGCCTCGACGGCCAGCCGGTGGCGGCGACCGCGGCCATGGGTTCCGTGGGCTACGGCGGCTACCCCGACGACCAGCCGACCACGGCCCTGCGCGCCACGGACGCCGGCGCCACGTCGATGCTGCCGCCCATGAACCCGGACGACGGCGGCTACGGCTACGACGACCGCGTCGACCGCCGCCGCCAGAAGAAGTCCAACACCTCGACGATCCTGCTGGTCGTCGCGGCCGTGCTGGTGCTGGTGGGCGCGGTTCTGATCGGTAAGTGGATCTTCGCGGGGGATGGGGTGGCCAACGACACCACGTCCGTCCCCGACTTCGTGAGCAACACCAAGACTGAAGCCAGCCAAGCGGCCACGAACGCCGAACTCAAACTCGAGTTCACGGAGAAGCCCTGTGAGGACCAGGTCAAGGGCAAGGTCTGCACTCAGGACAAGCAGCCCGGCGAGAAGGTGAAGAAGCAGTCCATCATCAACCTGGTCATCTCCACCGGCGCCCCGAAGGTGACGGTGCCGAGCGTGATCGGTCTGAGCCTGGAAGACGCCAGGACGCAGCTCGAGGGCGCCGACTACGACTTCGACATCAAGACGGAGACGCGTGAGGTGTCCTCCGACGATCCCGGCACCGTCCTCGACCAGGACCCGCGGCGGGGCGAGGAGGTCGAGAAGGGCTCGACGATCACCCTCACCGTCGCCAAGGAAGAGGAGAAGTCCACCGTCCCGGCGGTCCTCGGCAAGACCTGCGACGAGGCGAAGGCCCAGATGACGGCCAACAACCTGGTCGGCAACTGCACCGAGGTCGAGACCCAGGACCCGAACCAGGTCGGCAAGGTCATCGCGACCTCGCCGGAGGCCGGCAGCCAGGCGGACAAGAACTCGACGGTGAACATCCAGATCGGCAAGCAGGCCGCACAGAAGGCCAAGGTGCCGAACGTGGTCGGACGCACGGTCGGCCAGGCCAAGCAGATCCTGGCGGCCAGCGGCTTCACCAACATCCAGTTCGCCGACGGCAGCGACCAGAGCGACACCGCCTTCGTCACCGACCAGGACCCGGACGCCGACCAGGAGGTCGACGACCCGGCAAACACCCAGGTGACGCTGACCACCTTCGGCGCCGGCGGCAACGGCGGCAACAACGGCGGGAACAACGGCGGCCAGATCTTCGGCGGCGTGACCGGAACGTCCGCCCGCACGGAGGACTGACCCTCACGCACACAGCTGAGCCCCGGCGCCCTGAACAGGGTGCCGGGGCTCAGCCATGCCCCCTCCCGCGACCGGGCGAGGCTCGGAAACCCGTTCCCCTATCGCTCGTGCCTTCCCACTTCACGGCTCGTTGACCGGGTGGGGTGGGGAGCCAGAGCTCTGCCCCGGCCATACGGCTACACCGTGAACGGAAGGGCAGAACGTGATCGACCAATCGGCACTGCTGGAGTCCAAGAGCCTGCGCGACAGCGTGCTGGAACGAACAGACGTCCTCGACAGGGTGAAGGCGCTGTCGCTGCTGCCGGACGGGATGCATGTGACCACGGCGATGGTTGCGGCGTACTTCGGGGTCACCACCGAGGCGGTCCGCCAGCTCAAGGCACGCCATCACGATGAGCTGTTGTGCAATGGAATGGTGACGCTCCAGGGCTCTGAGCTCGCACAATTCAAGCGTGACGTCTTGTCACGCTTTCCGGGAGGTTATCCACAGCCTCGGTCGAGCCTCACGCTCTACCCGCGCCGCGCCGTCCTCAACATCGCCATGCTCCTCCGCGACAGCGAAGTCGCACGTCAGGTGCGTGTGTACCTCCTCGACATGGAGTACGCGGCCCGCACACAGCCTGTGGAAAACCCGCCCCCCACCGGCATCGCCTCCCTCGACGCCCGCATCGACCAGCGCATCACCCACATCCTCGGCAAGACCGTCGTGCCGATGTTCAACGCACTGATCGCCACCTCCGGCGAACACCGCCGCGAACTCATCGAGCTCCGCGAGGACATCCAGAACGTCGAGCGCAAACTGTGCTGGCACCACCGGCGGATCAGCACCCTGGAAGGAGAGTCACCGACAGACCAGGTACGCGCCTCCATCGCCGCCATGACCTGGCAGGCCTTCGAACGCCACGTCGCCGATCTGTTGCGCCGGGACGACTGCACGGGCGTCGTCGTACGACAGGCCCACAGCGACCGGGGTATCGACATCACCGGGCACACCGCGGACGGCCGCAGCGTGGCCGTCCAGTGCAAGAACCGGACCGGCCGTGTGTCCGTCCCCAGCGCCGAGATGCAGAAGTTCGCCGGAGCGGCATGCGCGATCGGGCAAGTGGATATCGCGCTCTTCGTCGCCACATGCAACTTCAGCAGCGAGGCACAAGCAATCGCTGACCTGAGCGGAGTCATCACCGTAAACCGCGACGAATTGGAGGCGTGGAGCGCAGGAGCCCGCCTCCCGGCCCTGCGATAGACATCACATGCCAAGGGCCCGAAGCCGCAAAGGTAAGTTGCGGCTTCGGGCCTCCACCATGCTAGGTGACCGACCTCCCGCAAGGAGCTCAGTCAGCGCAACTCCTCCGGCAACGTCCGCTGCGCATCCACCTTCTCCACCCGCTCCAGCTCTCCCCACACGATGTACCGGTACCGGCTCGTGTACACCGGCGTGCAGGTCGTCAGCGTGATGTAGTGGCCCGCCTTCGTCTTGCCCGACTCCTTCGGGATGGCGGAGAGGACCTTGACGTTGTACTTCGAGGTCTCGGGAAGGATGCCGTACACCTTGTAGACGTACCACTTGTCCTTCGTCTCGAAGACGATCGGGTCGCCCTTCTCGATCTTGTGGATGTTGTGGAACTCCGCGCCGTGCCCGTCCCGGTGGGCGGCCACCGAGAAATTGCCCTTCTTGCCCGAGGTCGGCAGGGTCGCCTTGACCGGGTCGGTGTAGTAGCCGGCGACGCCGTCGTTGAGGATCTTCGACGACGTGCCCTTCTCGACCAGGATGTCGTCCCCGCTCATCGTGGGCACGTGCAGGAATCCGATGCCGTTCTTCGAGTCGAACTCGGCGGGACGGCCGGAGCCCTCGTCGTCCTGGTGGGCCCAGATGTCACGCACCTTGTCGGCCTGCTTCGCCGCCGCGCGATCAGCGACGACGTTCGTCCACCACAGCGAGTAGACGACGAACAGCCCCAGCACCAGGCCCGCCGTGATGAGGAGCTCGCCGAACACGCTGACCGCCATCGCGATCCGGCCCATGCCGCGGCGGCGCGCCGGGCGGCGCCGTGACGCGGGGGCGGCCGTGTCCTCCGCCGTGCCGTCAGAGGTGTCCGTGCCGTCTGTGGTGGCTGCCACTTTTTTCATCTGCCCTAACTGACGAGCGCATCCGGCTTGCCCTTGCTGCGCGGCCGTTCCTCGACCATCTTGCCCCAGACGATCAACCGGTACTTGCTGGTGAACTCCGGCGTACACGTGGTGAGTGTGATGTAACGGCCCGCCTTGGTGAACCCCGACCCCGGCGGAACCGGATCCAGCACACTCACATTGCTCGGCGACGTCACCGGCAGGATCGACGCCATCTTGTACACGAAGTACTTGTCCTGCGTCTCCACGACGATCGCGTCGCCCTGCGAGAGCCGGTTGACGTACCGGAACGGTTCACCATGGGTGTTGCGATGCCCGGCCAACCCGAAGTTCCCGGTCTTGGCGTCCGGCATCGCCGTCTTCAGCTTGCCCTCGCCGTAATGACCGACCATGCCCCGGTCGAGCACCTTCTTGTTGCTGACGCCCTCGGCGATCGGGACGACGACGTCCAGCTTCGGGATGTGCAGGATGGCGAAGCCCTGCCCCGGCTCGAACGTCCCCGGACTGCGCTTGCCGCTCGCCCAGTCGTCCTGAAGGCTGCTCGCCTCCTTGTCCGCCTGCGCATGCGCCCGGACGTTCGTCCACCACAGCTGGTAGCTCACGAACAGCAGCATCAGCACACCGGTGGTGATGAACACCTCACCGATCGCCCGGCTGGCCAGCACCCCCGGACTGGGCTTACGCGCCTTCGCCTGCCTACGGGCCTCCATCCGCGAGAGCGGCGCGCCGGAACTCTCCGAGCCCGAGTCCGTCTCCTCGGCCTCCGACTCCTGCCGGGAACCCCCATGGCGCCCATGACGCCGCTTGGCTGCCTTTCTACGGGCCGCACGGCCACCAGTCGGGGTTCCGGTGGCCGAAGCGACGGAAGAGGCGGCAGAAGCCGATATGGACTCGCCGGCAGAGGGCGGATCCGCTATCCGCAGCGCTACGGTCTCGTCGTCGACAGGGGGTATGTACGGCTCCTCGTACGACTCGTACGCCTCGTACGACTCCTCATAGGACCCGCCGC
>CBFGZZ010000432.1:0-6881 GCA_965653385.1 uncultured Streptomyces sp.
CACCACCGCCAGGGGCCTGACCCCCGCTGGTGGATCAGGCCCCTGGTCCGATGTCGGCCTGGTCTCAGTCCTGGGTCGGCAGCTGCTTCTTCCGTACGACGACCAGCGCCGCGCCGCCGATCACGACGAGGCCGATGGCGATGCCCGCGATCAGGGGGGTCATGGTGGAGCCACCGGTCGCGGCGAGGTTGGTGTCGTCGGACCCCGCGCCCACCGTGGCCGGGCTCGGCTCACTGAGGGTCTGGACGGCGTCCCCCGCCTCGTCGGCCTCGCTCACCTGTGTCTTGCAGTCCAGCACGCCGGTGAACCGCTTCTCGAAACCGCCCGGCCCCTCGATGGTGAAGTCGTAGGCCTGGTCCTCCTGCAGAGGGACCGTCACCGTCTTGGACTTGCCCGCCGGAACGCTGTACTCGACCCCGAGCAGCTCGAAGGCGAACGGCTCGGTGCCCTCGTTGGCCGCGGTGATGTCGACGCCGCCCTTGGCGCAGTTCTCCGCGGCCGACAGCGCGGGTATCGCACCGGTCCTGGCCCAGGTCGCGGTCGCCGTCGCCGACACCGTCGACTCGCTGGAGCCGGCCAGGATCTGCGTCTGGCTGCGGCTCTCGGCGGCGAAGGCACGGCCCACGGGCACGGTCGTCGACGCCTGCACGGTCAACTCCGCCTGGCCGTCCGCCGCCTTCTCGGGCACCTCGAAGTAGACCTGACTGCCGTTCGTGGCGGACGTGACGGCCACGCCGTCCTTGTCCACGATGCGCACTCCGCTGGTGGCGGCGTCCGCGGGCGGTGTCACCGTCGCGCTGCCGGCGTTGGTGTGCACCGTCACCGGTCCCAGCCGCTCACCGGGGTGGCCGGAGACCGCGGGCGGGTCGAGCGTGAGCGAGGCCTGGGGCTCCGCCACGCTGCGCGCGTTCTTCTCCAGATAGTCGGCGAGCCGCTCGGCCTGCGGGTCGACGGCGTCGACGTCCACCCCGTCCGAGTAGCGCCAGATGGCCACCTGGGTGCCGGCCGCGGCGTCCTGCTCGGTGAGGCCGCCCTTGACGCCCGCCTTCCCGGCGAGCGCGGCGAGGTCGTTCACCTGGGGGTAGGAGTTCTGGAGGATCCAGCGGATCCTGCCCGCGTCCTTGTTGGCCCCCAGCGAGGTGCCGCTCCAGGGCGTCTCGTGGTACTTGGCGTCGCGCTGCGTCGGGTTGTGGATGTCGACGCAGTACGTCTGCAGCATGCCGCCGCCGTCGACGGACATCTCGAACAGGCCGGCCGAGATCTCCTGGTCGCCGGAGTCGGCGTGGACGACCGCGGCACCGTAGGTCTTCAGACCGCCCATGGTGGCCGTCGCCCCGCCCTGGCCCCACGCCGCCTCGTCGGCCGCGGCCGGGCCGGCGCCGGACAACACCGAGGCGGCTACGAGCCCGGAGACCAGGGACGCGGCGGCGACACGGGCCGCCCCTTGTTGCCTGTGGACCGACAGCGCAGAGAACGCAGCAAACACAGAATTCCCCTTCGAGCAGGACCCGTTGACGTGGGGGGAACGGTCCCACCAGCAGAATCAGAAGCCCCGAGAGCTACGTCCGGCATCCTAGGTACGCGATGCGCCACGCTTCCCTGGGATCCCGTCGGAGGGCCGATCCGACTCGGAATCGTTATCGCCAAGATCCCTTACGAGCAGGGCTTATCGACAAATCCACCGGGGTCGTTCGGAACGCATTCGCCGATAAGCCGCAGTTCGGTCGGCCCGTTCAGGTGACTGACGTCACGTCACCGACACGGGTTCCTGGGCCTGTTGGACGTCGGCAGCCGCATCGGCGGGTGGTGTCTCCCAGTCGGGCTCGGGCCGGGCCGCCGATGCGGCGACGGCTCCCGCCTCCGGCCTCGGGGTGCGGCGGAAGGCCGAGGTGCCGCGCGCCAGGTCGTGGCCGATCGCCGTCGCGTCGATGTCGGCCGAGGTCCAGCTCTGCCCCTCGCGGACGTCCGAGCGCACCTTCAACCTGCCCTGCACCACGACGGGATCGCCCACGTTCAGCGATCCGGCGGCGTTCGTCGCGAGCTGACGGTTGGCCCACACCGTGAAGAAGTTGGTGTGTCCGTCGGTCCACTCGTTCTTCCCGCGATCCAGATAGCGCGAGGTCACCGCCAGCCGGAAGCGCGCGGACGGCCCCGTCGCCAGCTCCCGGTACACCGGCTGCGTCGCCACGTTGCCCACCGCGCAGATGGTCGTCTCGTTCATCGCGAACCCCTCCCTCACCCGGCCGCTTCCGCCGGGCCGATACGCGCACGGGCCCGTCCCGTACGGCTGCGTCCGACATGACGGCCGCGCGGCCAGGTACGTCCTGGTGCACCGCCGTCACCGCGATCGACCGCGTCCGCCGCGATCGCCGCGAAGCCAGACTGCCTCCGTCGGGCCGAGCCCGCTGAGCCCTGTGGACCATCGCCCGCCTGTGGACATCTTCGCCACTCGAACGGGTGACCAACGCTCCGCCGACCAGGTCAGCCCCTGATCGCGGGTCACGTCCCCGGGCTCTGACGACCTCCCTGGTCCCGGGTCACCGCGCCGAGGACCCCACCCCCATGACCCGCCCGTACTGCTCCCGGACCTCCCGGTACCGCAACAGCTCCGCCGCCACCGGATCCAGCACGCGGGCCCGTCCGCAGCCGGCCGCCGCCTCCCGCAACCGGCGTTCCGCGTCCAGGCCGTACCGTCTGGCGGGACCTCGGGCAGCCATCCGGCAGCCCCACTCGACCAGCGGGCCGCCGGCGATGCCGGCCACCATCAGCAGCACCGGCACACCCAGGTTGGGCGCCATGACCCCGACGATCTGGCCCACCAGCCAGAGTCCGCCGATGACCTGAAGGATCGTCATGGAGGCCTGGACCAGGACGGCCGCCGGCCACCAGCCCGGCCGCGGGGGCCGTCCGGGCGGCAGTCCGGCCCGTGCGGCCAGCTCGTCCAGCGCCTCCGGCAGCCCTTGGGCGCCCCGTACGGCCGCCTCGCGCACCGCCTGCGCCCACGGCGTGGGCAGCCCGGCCGACGCCTCGTCGGCGACCGTCCGCACCGCCTGTTCGACGCGCTGCCGCGCGGTGGCCTCCTCGTCCGTCTGGGCCCGCAGGGACAGGCGCCCCGTCGGGGGCTCGCCCCGGTCCTGGTACCAGCGCCACAGCCGCAGCCAGGGCGTTCCGCACGCGCGGTTGGCGTTGCGCAGCCAGGCCCGCTCGGCGGCCTCGCCCGCCGCGGTGGCGCCGATGGCGTCCGCGAGCCGGGCGGAGAACTCGTCCCTCGCCTCCTCGCTGAGCCCGGTCCGCCGCCGCGCCGCGTAGACGGGCCGCAGCTTCCACCCGGCGGCGTCGACGTCGGCCGAGATCCGGCGCGCGGCCGCCCCGCGCTCCGCGACGAACTGGCCGAGGGCATCCCTGAGGTCGCCGACGCCGTCCCCGGTGAGCGCGGACAGCGCGAGCACGACGGCGCCCGGTTCGCCGTGCTCGCCCAGCGCGATGCCGTCCTCGTCGAGGAGCCGCCGCAGGTCGTCGAGGACCTGGTCGGTGGCCTCGCCGGGCAGCCGGTCGATCTGGTTGAGGACGACGAACATGATCTCGGCGTGCCCGGCCATGGGCCGCAGATAGCGCTCGTGCAGCACGGCGTCGGCGTACTTCTCGGGGTCGACGACCCAGATGACCGCGTCGACGAGCGCCAGGACGCGGTCGACCTGTTCGCGGTGCTGTACGGCCGCCGAGTCGTGGTCGGGCAGGTCGACCAGGACGAGCCCGCGCAGCTGACCGTCCGCGGCCGCGTTCTGCGCGGGCCGCCGGCGCAGCCTCGGCGGGATGCCGAGCCGGTCGATGAGTCCGACCGCGCCGTCGCTCCAGCTGCACGCGAGCGGCGAGGCGGTCGTCGGCCGTCGTACGCCCGTCTCCGAGATGGTCACTCCGGCGAGCGCGTTGAACAGCTGCGACTTGCCGCTGCCCGTGGCGCCCGCGATGGCGACGACGGTGTGCTGCCCGGACAGCCTGCGCCGCGCCGCCGCCTCGTCGAGGACCCGGCCCGCCTCGGAGAGCGTTCTGTTGTCGAGCCTGGTGCGCGAGAGCCCCACCAGTTCCCGCAGCGCGTCGAGCCGGGACCGCAGCGGGCCGTCGTACGCGAGCGGCGTCACGACCTGCGCCCCGGAAGCACGCGGCTCCGCGATGGCGGGTTGCTCCGGAGCAGCGGTTTCATTCACCCTCCGCGCGATCAGTCCGTCGTCCCAGGGGGACGCGGATTCGGTACCGGTGGGGGCATCCGCACCGGTCGACGACTCGGTACCGGTGGAGGACTCCGCACGCGCGGGGGTCTGCGCACGTCGGGAGGTGCCCTCGCTCCTGCGTCCCCCCGAGCCGCGGTCGCCGTCACGCGCGGGAGCGTCCCCGCCCGTACGGCCGCCGTTGGAATCAGAGGTGCCCTTACGCACTCCGGGCTCAGGGACAGCGACACGTACCTGTGCGTCGCCGCCACCACGGCCACCGGAGTCGGGGACGTCCACGCGCGCGGGCGTGTCGTCGGACTCCCCGTGTTCCGCGCGTGGGGGTTCCAGCCGCGGATGCTCCACGCGCGCGTGGTCGTCGCCCGCGCGGCACTCCTGCTTCGCCAGCTTCCTCCAGAGCTTGCGCATCTCCGGCTCCTCGGCAACCACGGAATCCTCGCCCTCGTCGGGCTCCTTCTCCGCGCGGTCGCCCGCCACGGGGAAGCCGTTCTCGCAAGCGCCGTCCACAGGGGGTGCGCTCACCGGGACGTGGTGCTCGCGCTCGTCGTCCTTGGCGGCGCCGTCCTCCTGCTGATCGGCGTGTTCCGTGTGGTCCTGGTCAGTGACGGCAGTCACCGGTCACCTCTCCTTCTGCAGTACGGACAGCGCGGCGATGAGTTCGGCCTGGGGTTCGGGGTGGACCTCCAGGGCGTCGAGCGGGGCGAGCCGTCGCTCGCGTTCGTTGTGCATGACCCGGTCCAGGTGCTCGTTGAGCAGCCGCCCGGCCCGGTCGCGCAGCCGCAGCGCCCCGTGCGCCCCGATCCGCTCGGCGAGCCCCTCCCCCGCGGACCGCGCCCGGCGTCCGCCCAGCAGCGCGGTGGCGACGAGTGCGGTGACGACCTCGGAGTCCGGGGCGACGCTGCGGTCGAGGACGCTCACCTCGTCCTCGGCGTACTCCTCCAGCTCCCTGCGCCAGCGCCGTACGGCCACACCGATGCGGTGCTCGACGCTCGCGGGCCGCGGGTCACGTCCCGTCAGCTCGGGGGCGGAGGCGGCCGGTTCACGCCGCCAGGCGTCGTCGACACGCTCGTCTGCGGCGGTGACGGCACACAGCAGGAGGGTGCTGAGGCTCTCCACCAGCGAGTCGAGAAGCTCACCGGCGGTGCTGTCGAGCGGGAAGGCGCGCCAGCGTTTCAGCGCATCCCCGGCGAGCACGGCACCGGCTTGCAGCCGGCTCCGCACGCGCGCGTACTCGCTGTCGTACGCACTGTCCACGGCGTTGGTGAGCCGCAGTGCCGCCGCGTACTGGGCGGCGGCGGCGTTGGCCAGCTCGGGCATGCGGACCTTGAGGGAGTCGAGGAGGCCGTGGGCCGTACGGGCGACGGCGTGTTCCCGCGCCCCCGGGTCCAGGGCCTGCTGGCTGAGCCAGGTGCGCAGCGGTGCCACCGCCGTGGCCGGCAACAGCCCGCCGCCCCAGGCCGACTCGGGCAGCTCGGGCACGGTGAAGCGGGGTACGTCGCCGAGGCCCGCCTTGGTGAGGAGTGCCCCGTACTGCCGGGACACCTCGGACACCACCTGGTGGGGCACCCGGTCCAGAACGGTCACCAGGGTGGCGTCGTACTCCTTGGCGGTGCGCAGCAGATGCCAGGGGACGGCGTCGGCGTAGCGCGCGGCCGTGGTCACCATCACCCAGATGTCGGCCGCGCAGATCAGTTGCGCGGCCAGGACACGGTTGTCGGCGATCAGGGAGTCGATGTCGGGTGCGTCGAGGAGGGCGAGGCCGCACGGCAGTGTGTCGGCGGTCTCGACCCGCAGTACGCGCGCGGAGTCCTCGGCGGACAGCATCAGCTCGTCCGCCGGATCGTGTTCGGTCACCCACACGCGTGTGAGGTCGGGTAGGACGCGCATCCCGCTGAACCAATGATGGTCCTCGGGATGGCAGACCAGCACAGGGTTTCGCGTCGTGGGCCGCAGCACGCCTGCCTCGGTCACGCGCCGGCCCACGAGGGAGTTGACGAGCGTCGACTTGCCGGCGCCGGTGGACCCTCCCACCACGGCCAGCAAGGGCGCTTCGGGCTCCTTCAAGCGGGGCACCAAATAGTCGTCGAGCTGCGCGAGCAGTTCGTCGCGGTTGGCACGCGCGCGTGGCGCCCCCGCCAGGGGCAGCGGGAAGCGTGCGGCGGCGACACGGTCGCGCAGGGCGGAAAGTGCGTCGAGCAGCTGAGGCCGTACGTCCAAGGTCACCACATGCGAAGAATGCCCAATTTTAGGGGAATTCTGAAGCATATGAGCATGTCTGCGCGCCGACGGGACACAAGGGATGGAAGGGACGACTGGGACACAGGCACAGTCCAGGCATAACGAGTGCACAACACCCGGGGCGCAAGAGGCCAAAAGCGGTGCGCGATTCGCACCTGCCTGCGATTATCAGGACCGCTTCACCGAACCTCCACATCGAGCCGCGGAGGCGAAGCAGCAGGGACACGGATGCGGGAGCCCTATCCTTGTCTCCGGCATCGTCACGGGTCAGCCCACGACCGAGGCCAACACAACCCGGCCCCCGTAGCTCAGTGGATAGAGCAGGCGCCTTCTAAGCGCTTGGCCGCAGGTTCGAGTCCTGCCGGGGGCGCCTATGCTCCGCCCTCCTTCGGGAGGGCGTTTTTGCTGGTCAGGGCA
>CBFGZZ010000433.1:0-6872 GCA_965653385.1 uncultured Streptomyces sp.
TGCCGCCGGAGCTGCTGGAGCATCCCGCGGCGAACAGGACGCCGGCCAGGGCGGTGGCGGTGAGAGCGGCGGCTCGGTGGTGTCTGTGCATGTCCCTTGCACCTCGCTGTGCTGATCAGGGTGGGTATGGGTGGTGCGGCCTTGGTGAAGAGGCCCTCGCCAGGCCTGGCGCAGCCGGCGAGCGATGCTGAGGGCGCCGTGTGCGGCGAGGAGATGTTGTCCACGGCAGCGGATGGGTGGGTGCTGCCCGATGTCACTAGAGCGCGTTACTAGCGCGCTCTAGGTGTCCGTACTATCGAACGCCTTCAAGGGGATGTCAATAGGTTTGTCAGGACGTATCGACAAGGCCAGAGTGTGGTCATGACTTTCAGCGGCCCGCTCATCCGGCAGCTCGCCGCCCTGGGCGGGCCCACGGTCATTGAACACACACGCCGAGATCCGACAGGCCTTCCGCGACTTCCGGGCCGCACCGCCACGAAGGCCGCCTGACCATGCGGTCATGCGAAGGTCCCGTCCCCGCGGAAACGGCGCGCAGGACAGGGCCGCCCGGTACGGGCGTGCGGGTCGAATCGATGCGACGGTCCGTGGCCGGTCCATGGGAGGGGTTGTGGCAGCCGTCCCGAAAAGGAGGGCGCCGCCCAGGGAGGCTGGACGGCGCCGGGAGGGCAGAACCTTTTCGCGGTGCGGTCAGGTGTCGCCCTGGCTGTCGCACAGGACGGCGCCCAGGACTTCATTGCCCTGCGTTCCCCGGCCCGGGAAGGTGATCAGGGCACCGGGAGCCGCCGTCCGGCAGGGAACCTCGGTTCCGTCCAGGTAGGCGACTCTCAGGGTGTAGGTGCCGGAGCAGTCGTTGCTGGCGAAGGTGTAGCGCCAATCCACGGTGAGGCGCACGCAGTCGGGTGCCGCGGTCGGTTCCTGCGTCGAACGCGCCGCTTCCTGTGACGCGACCGCCTGGGGGGCGGCGGACGCCGCCGTGCCCGCGGTCGACGAGCACAGGGCCACTGCCATGGCTATGAAAGTTGAACGCGTTATCCGCATCATCGTGCTCAATCCCTTCGCTTCATGAACATGTGCGGTCAGCGTAGGAGGTGGTGAGGGGTGTGTGAAAACTTTTGCGGCAAGTTTCGCAAAATCATGGAATCCCTTTCACTGCTGGGTACTGGACCCTGCGACGCCATGAAACGGCCAGGTCAGGTCGGTCGTACCAGGACTGGAGGCGGCCATCGGTTCCGGCCGGAAGTTCGGGTGCGCGCGGCCGCATCGGTCGCGCGCACCGCGACAGAGCAGGACTGACACCTGCCACCAGAACGCCGTCGCCGTCGACCGGCGAAGACGGCGATGCGTCCGAAACTGAACGTGGCTCGCCCGGGATCCGCAAGAGGTGGACCGTGCAAAGGTGTTGGCGCACGGGTCCGGCGCAGCGTGGTGCTGCCCGGCGCCGTGATCCGCCCCGGTCAGGACATCGACTCGGCGGCGGTCCTGGAGAACGGACATGTGCAGCTGGTCGAGGACACCGCGGCCGTCATGGAAGGAACCCGTACATGAGCATGCCCCACTACGACGTCCTGGTGGTCGGCGGAGCCGGCGTCGACACCGTCGTGCGCGTCGACGCGCTGCGCATCCCGCCCGGCGACTCGCTGCACGTACCCCCGGTCCACGACTACGTGGCCCACACCGGCAACGGGGTCGCGCTCGGCTGGCACGCCCTGGGGCTGACCACGAAGTTCATCGACTTCCTCGGCGACGACCCGCAGGGCCACGCCGTACTCGCCGCGTACGCACGGCGCGGGCTCGACTTCAGTCACGTGGTGTCGCCGCACGGCACGCCACGCGGCGTCAACCTGGTCGACGCGCAGGGCCGCCGCTTCTCCTTCTACGACTCCCGGCACCCGGCGGACCTCCGCCTGCCCCGCGACTTCTACCTGCCGCACCTGGAGCGGGCACGCCATGTCCACCTCTCCATCATCGGGCACAACCGCGACCTCTACGAGGACATTCACCGACTGGGCCTGACCAGCTCCACCGACCTGCACGACTGGGACGGGCTCAACCCGCACCACCGCACCTACGCCCTCTCCTCCGACTACGTCTTCATGAGCGCCGCGGCCGTCCACGACCGCCTCGACGAGGTCCTGCACGGCATCGTCGACGAGGGCAGGGCCCGGTTCGTCGTCGCCACGGACGGCGCCGACGGCTGCCATCTGCTCGTGCGCGGCGAGTCGAAGGTGCGGCGCTTCCCCGCGGTACGGCCCGAGCGGCCGGTGGTCGACAGCAACGGTGCCGGCGACGCCTTCGTCACCGCCTTCCTGCACGCCCACTTCGAGGGCCGGTCGATGGACGAGTGCGTCCTGGCCGGGTCCGTGTCGGGAGCGTTCGCCTGTGCCAGTGCCGGCACCCACACCGAGTTCATCGACCTGCCCGGGCTGCGCGCGGCCTGCGCCCGCGTGAGCACGGCGGAGTGAGGGAGCGCCCCGGGCGCGCACCATCATGGCCCTTGGTCGTCGCGGAGGCTTCGGGGGCGCCGCTGACTCCCTCTGGGCCGAGCGGCTCCCTGTTTTCACCGGAAGGTGTCACCCGAGGAGCAGCTGGATCGCGGTCCCTCACGATCCTCGGAAACGTGGCGAGGAGAGGTCCGCGGCCGGCCGATGCCCGCTCGGCCGGTCATGTGACGACGAAGGGGCACGAGGGCATGACCCCTGCCAGGAACGCCGAAGCCGGCGAGGCCGCGGAAGCCGCCGAGGCCGCGGACACCATCGGACGTTCGTGATGGCGGGCGAGGACGACGAACCCGAACTGCAGGCCGATGCCGATCCGGCCCCGCGGTCGGATGTCCGGCTGGAAGAGATCGCCGCGCAGCTGCGGGAGCTGGCCACCGCCAAGGACCGGTTGCAGGGGCTGCTGGACGCGGTGTTGATGATCAGTCAGGAGATGCAGCTGCCCGCGGTGCTGCACCGCATCGTCACCACCGCCATGGATCTGGTCGGGGCGCGTTACGGGGCGCTGGGGGTGCTGGACGAGTCCGGGGAGCAACTGGGGCAGTTCATCACGGCCGGGCTGTCGGAGTCCGAGCGCGCCGACCTGTCGGGGATCGAGTTCCCGCGCGGGCGCGGGGTCCTGGGGCACATGATCCACCACCCCGAGCCCCTGCGGGTCGACGAGATCCCGTCCCACCCCGCCTCGGTGGGGTTCCCGCCCGGCCATCCCCGCATGCGGACGCTCCTGGGCGTTGCCATCAGCGTCCGCGGCACCATTTACGGCGACCTCTACCTGTCCGAACGCGCTGACGGCAGGCCCTTCGACCGCGACGACGAGGACATCGTCGTCGCCCTGGCCGGCGCCGCCGGCATCGCGATCGAGAACGTCCGCCTGTTCGAGCAGGTCCGCGACAGCGCCGAACACTTCCAGCGACTCCTGCTGCCCACCCTGCCCGACCTGCGCCCCTTCACCGCCGCGGTCATCTACCGCCCCGCGCTCACCCCCGCCCACCTCGGCGGAGACTGGTACGACGCCCTCTGGCTGCCCGACAACGCGTGTGCCGTCGTGATCGGCGACGTCGTCGGCCACGACATGAGCGCGGCCGCGGCCATGGCGCAGACCCGCAGCATGCTGCGCGCCCTGCTGTTCGACCGGCTCACCCCGCCCAGCAGCGTGCTCACCCAGCTCGACCGCGCTCTGCACGCCATCACCGATCTGCCCGTCACCACGGCCTGCCTCGCCCGCGTCGAACCCGCCGAGGACGGCTGGCGCCTGCACTGGAGCACGGCCGGTCACCTCCCCCCGCTGCTGATCGGCCCCGACCGGCACACGGAGTATCTCGACGCCGAGCCGGGCCTGCCGCTCGCGGTGGACACCGATCAGGACCGTCCCGACCATGTCCGCCCGGTGCCCGCCGGGGCCACCGTGGTCTTCTTCACCGACGGCCTCGTCGAACACCCCGACCGGCCCATCGACCAGGGCCTGGCCGAGCTCGCCGAACTCGCCGCCGACCACGCACATCTGCCGCTGGACGACTTCGTACGACACCTCGCCGACCACCACCCCAGCGACGGCCACGACGACATCGCGCTCCTGGCCCTGCGCACCCCACGCGACTGAGACGGTCAGGGGCGCGCCGACGCCGGGCCGCTCACTCCTTGCCGCGGACGACCGTCACCGGGCAGTGCGCGTGATGCAGTACCGCCTGGCTCACCGAACCCAGGAGCAACCCGGCGAAGCCGCCGCGCCCTCGGGCGCCGACGACCATCAACTGGGCCTGCCCGCTGGCCTCGATCAGCGTCTCGCGGGGTTCGCCGCTCAGTACTTCCTGCCTGACCACAACGTCCGGATACCGCTCCGTGAAACCGGTGAGCGCCTCGGCCAGCAGCCGCTCCGCACTCTCCACACCGGTGCCGGGCGGTGCGTAGTCCGGCAGCCAGGCGTGCACGGCGTGGATCTCCGCCGTGCGCAGCGCCGCCTCGGCGAAGGCGAACTCCACCGCCGACGCGCCCACGGGGGAGCCGTCGACGGCCAGCACGATCGGCCCGGTGCCCGTCGGTTCCTCGCGGACCACCATCACCGGGCACTCTGTGTGGGCGGCCAGGGACACCGCGGTCGAGCCCAGCAGCATCCCGACGAAACCGCCGAGACCCCGTGCGCCGACGACCACCAGGTCCGCGGCCCGCGACTCGGCACCCAGCACCTCCACCGCACCGCCCGCCACGACCGCATCGGTGACCTCCAGGCCGGGCGCCACAGCGCGGGCGTGCTCCGCCGCCTCACCCGTCAGCCGGTCGAGCGGCGCCGTGTCCGGCCGTGTGTACATCGGCCTGCCCGGCCAACTGAAGGCATGCACCACGTGCAGTCTCGCGCCACGCCACCGGGACTCCCGGGCAGCCGCTTCCACCGCGGTACGACACGACGCCGAACCGTCCACTCCGACGACCACGAGCTTCCCCACGGGACCTCCTCCAGCACCGGAGCACGACCCCCTCGCCTGTCCAAGGATCACTCCGGCGACAGACCGCTGCCACCCGGGACTTCGGACCTGCTGAATCGCACAACTGGTGACCAACGGCGTCCGGCACACCGCCGAGGAGTCCCCGCGGATGATGGTGAGGTACGCGGCAGGCGGCAGGCGGGTTCGGCGCCGGCCGGGTCACAGGCGAAGATGGACCGCATGTCCGTGACATGTGGGTGGATGCGAGGGGCCGGGGCCCGGCCGACGGGGCCGTGCTGTGGCGCCGGGGAGGCGACGGCACGATGAGCACGCCGCTGTACCGACTGAAGGCCGAGTTCTTCAAGACGCTCGGTCATCCGGCCCGTATCCGCGTTCTGG
This sequence comes from uncultured Streptomyces sp., assembly GCA_965653385.1. GTDB lineage: Bacteria > Actinomycetota > Actinomycetes > Streptomycetales > Streptomycetaceae > Streptomyces. The sequence continues at coordinate 5,315 of CBFGZZ010000433.1, forward strand.
AGCTGCTGAGCGAGCGGGAGTACGCCGTCGCCGAGATGCTGCCCGAGATCGGCATCGAACCCGCACATCTCTCTCAGCAGCTCGCGGTGCTGCGCCGGATGAACCTGGTCGTGACCCGCAAGGAGGGCTCGACCGTGTACTACTCGCTGACCAGCCCGCATGTGGCGGAGCTGCTGCGGGTGGCGCGCACGATCCTGTCCGGGGTGCTGGCCGGCCAGGCGGAACTGCTCGCCGACCTGCGGGACGGGCAGGCGGAGGCGGAACCCCGCCCGGGCGCCGACCCCTAGCCCGTCGCCGTTCAGGGCGGCGCCCACCGACGACTTCCCCTGCCCCGCACCGGGCATCAAGGCGCGGGGGCAGGGAAGGGAACGTCGGGCTTTCCTCAGAAGCCGGTGTCCTGGTCGAAGACCGAGCCGTCCTGACCGAAGCCCGAAGCGTCCTGGCCGAAACCGGACTCGTCCTGGCCGAAGCCGGAGTTGCTCTGGCCGAAGTCGGGGGCGGCCGGAGAGTTGGGCCCGGCCTCGACTCCGATGCCGCCCGTCTCGTCGTGCTCGTCGGCGAGGGCCTGGCCCGCGCCTCCGAGCAGAACAGTGCCGGCGAACGCGACGGCGGCCAGCACGGTACGTGTACGCATGAGCGTCTCCTTCGGTAGGTGTGTGCTCGCCAGAGGTCTGCCGCCTGCCCGCGGGCGAGAAGCGCCGACGTCCGGACAAACACCCGAACAGGGGGCGCACATGGCACTACCGGCGGGGCGGGTCGGCACCAACCCGTGGTCGATCGCCGCCCCAAGCGGCCGCTGCGGCACCGTCGTGATGGACATCGCGAACACGGCCGCGGCGCGCGGCAAGATCTACCACGCCAGGGAGCGCGGCGAGCCGATCCCCGAGGGCTGGGCGGCCGACGCCGAGGGCGTGCCGACCACCGACCCGCGGCGCGCGATCGAGGGCCTGGTCCTGCCGATGGCCGGACACAAGGGGTACGTCATCTCCTTCATGTTCGACGTCCTGGCGGGCGTGCTGACCGGCAGCGCCTTCGGTCCGGCGGTCGTCGGCCCCTACCGCTCCACCGGCCGCAGCGGCGTCGGCCACCTGCTGATCTGCGTCGACATCCGCTCCATGGCCGACCCGGCGGAGTTCGGGCAGCGGATGGACACCCTGATCGAGGAGACCAAGTCCACCCCGACCGCGCCCGGCACCGCCGAGGTCTTCGTCCCCGGTGAGCCGGAGATCCGCACCGCCGAGCGCCTGCGCACCGAGGGCATCACGCTCGTCGACGACACCTGGGCCGCCCTCGCCCGCATCGCCGACGCCACCGGCGTGTCCATGCCCCTGCCCGCCCCCGCCCCCGCCCCCGAGGAGCCGCCCGCGTGATCGCCCTGACCGTCTTGCTCCAGGTCGTCCCCGGTTGCCGTGAGGACTTCCTCGCGGCCATCGAGGAGAACGCCGAGCGTTCCTTCACCGACGAGCCCGGCTGCCGCTACTTCGACGTCGTGTGCGACCTGGACGACGACCACCACTTCGTCTTCCACGAGATCTACGACGACGAGGCCGCCGTCGAG
>CBFGZZ010000434.1:0-6819 GCA_965653385.1 uncultured Streptomyces sp.
GCCCTTGCGGATCAGCGACCAGATGGTGGCGGGCTGGGACGCGTACAGCGTCGGGTTGCCGCCGTCGGCGCCGAAGATGTCCATGGCCTCGATCTGGAGATCCGGGTTGGACTGGGCCTGTTCGGAGGCCTTCCCGTACCAGTCGGCGATGTTGGTGTTGTAGACCAGGATCTGCCCGGCGGTGAACCGCTGGCCCTGGTCGCCCGTGCGCGCCTTGTCGTCGGGGTGGACCACGCCCGCGTCGAACAGCTTGCGCGTCCACTCCAGGGCTTCCAGGTACTCGGGCTGCTCGATGCGGTACGTCAGCTTGCCGTCGTCCCCGATATCCCATCCGACCGTCCCGGAGCTGCGGACACCGAAGAAGCTCCAGGCGGACCAGTTCATGTCGCCGCAGGCCCACACCTTGGCCTTGGCGCTGGTGGCCTCCTTGGCCCAGCTGAGGAACTCGTCGGGCGACTTGGGAACCGAGTAGCCCTTCTTGTCGAAGAGGTCCTTGCGGTACAAGGGCGCGATCCAGTTCGCGGTGGCGGCCGGCATCGGAATGCCGCGCAGCGCGCCGCCGAAGATGGACATGCGCCAGGCGTCGGAGGGGATGGCGGCCAGGTTCGGGTACTTCTTGACCTTGTCGCCCGCCAGGTAGGGGCCGAGGTCCATGAACTTCGCGGTGACCGCGTTCGCGATCTTGCCGACCAGCTCCCAGCCCGGCACGACCACCATGTCGGGTATGGAGCTGGAGGCCAGGACGGCGCCGAGCTTCTCGCCGTAGGTGTTGCCGTCCTGGTTCTGCCAGGTGACCTTGGTGCCCGCCGCGGAGTCCAGCGCCGTGTAGTAGGGGTTCCCGGGCTTCGGCGGAGAGCCCCAGAACGGCGACATGATCTTGATGGGGGCGCCGGTGCCGAGCTTCTTCGGGACCGAGGTCTTCAGGGCCGCGAGGTCGACCTTGCCGGTGTAGCCGGCCGCCGAACCGTTCTTCGACGGCAGATCCGGCGTGGCGACCGCGCTGGCGACGAACGTCGGGAGCAGCTTGCCCGCCTCCTTGCCCGACGTGGCCCCCTCCCGTGAGCCTGAGTCCGAACCGCCGCAGGCGGCGAGCAGCGGCATTCCACCGGCCACCGCTGCGGTGGCGACCGCAGTGGAGGCTAGGAAGCTTCTCCGGCTGGGTCCGGAGGGGGCGGAGTCGGCGTTCGGCGTCATTGCGTCAACCCTTCATGGCGCACCTGGACACCCGGCGGTGGGCCGTCGGCTGCGGTGTCTTAAGTGGAACTGGCTGAGCTGAAGCGATCCTGCGACCACGTCCGAGGGGCACCCCGGAAGCGGGCGAGCCTCGTGGTCGAAGTAGTCGAAGCGCTTCGATGTTGCTGCGAGGTTAAGTGAAGGCATGGGGGCGCACAAGGGTCGATTCCAAGATTCCTCCGAGGTGCGGAGGATTCGACCGCCGTCTTACGGCACTTGAAATAACGGTCAGGAGTCGGAGTTGTTGCGCCGGGGTGTCTTGACACCCGCCCCCGGATCGAATCAGCATCGAAGCGCTTCGAAAGTGCCCCGCCGCTCCATCGCAAAGGGAACACCACGTGACCGCACAAACGCCGCCTACGCCGCCGTTCCGTGATCGGCGACTGCCGTTCGCGAAGCGCATCGACGACCTTCTGTCGCGGCTCACGCTCGACGAGAAGATCGCCTTCCTGCACCAGTTCGCGCCGGCCGTCGAACGGCTCGGCATCGACGCGTTCCGCACCGGGCAGGAGGCCCTGCACGGAGTGGCCTGGATGGGTCCGGCGACCGTGTTCCCGCAGGCGATCGGGCTCGGCGCCACCTGGAACACCGAGCTCGTGCGCCGGGTCGGCGAGGCCGTCTCCAAGGAGACCCGAGCGATGCGCGCCCGCGACGACCGCGTGGGACTGAACGTCTGGTCCCCCACCGTCAACCTGCTGCGCCACCCCCTGTGGGGCCGCAACGAGGAGGGCTACTCGGAGGACCCGAAGCTCACCTCGGCCATCGCCGTCGCGTACACCCGCGGCCTGCGCGGCGACCACCCGACGTACTGGCGCACCGCGCCGGTCCTCAAGCACTGGCTGGCCCACAACAACGAGACGGGCCGCGACGTGACCTCGTCCTCGGTCCGCCCGCGCGTCCTGCACGAGTACGATCTGCGCGCCTTCCGCGAGACGGTCGAGGCGGGCGCGACGGCCGGGGTGATGCCGGCGTACAACCTGGTCAACGGCCGCCCCAACCACGTCTCGCCGTATCTGCGCGAGCACCTGCGCACCTGGACCGACGAGGAGCTGCTGGTCTGCTCGGACGCGGGCGCGCCCTCCAACCTGGTCGACTCCGAGCACTACTTCGACACCCACGAGGAGGCCACGGCCGCCTCGCTGCTGGCCGGAGTCGACAGCTTCACCGATCACGGCACCGACAACTCGAAGATCACCGCACGGGTGCGCGGCGCCTTCGACAAGGGGCTGCTGACGGAGTCGGACATCGACACCGCGGTGCGCCGTCAGCTCTCGGTGCGCTTCCGGCTCGGCGAGTTCGACCCGGAGTACGACCCGCACGCGCTGACCAAGGACTTCGACACACCGGCCCACCGCGCGCTCGCCCAGGAGGCCGCCGAACAGTCGGTCGTGCTGCTGAAGAACAGCGCGGGACTGCTGCCGCTCGCGCCGGACACCCGGATCGCCGTGGTCGGTCTGCTCGCCGACGAGTGCAAGCTCGACTGGTACAGCGGCACGCTCATCCACCGCTCCACCCCGCTGGAGGGCCTGTACGAGCGGTTCGGCGCGGACCGGGTGGAGTTCGCGGAGGGCGTGGACCGGGTCCGGCTGCAGACCTCGGCCGGAACCTTCCTGCACGTCCCCGAGGCCGAGGCCGACGGCGAGGTGCGCGGCGCCGAGGGCGCCCTCGACCCGGCCCTGCTGGCCGGCCGCACCGATCTGCCGCCGCTGACCACCGACCCGGTCGGCACCGAGTTCGCGCTCGTCGACTGGGGCGAGGGCGTGCTGACCCTGCGCGCCCCCGACGGCCGCTATCTGTCGGTCGCCGACGACGGCCGTGTCCGCGCCTCCGCCGACCAGCCCGGCGGCTGGGTCGTCCAGGAGACGTTCCGCCTGGAACCGCACGAGAACGGGCACCTCCTGAGGCACATCGGTACGGGTCGCCACGTCTCAGTCGCCGCCGACGGCGTGCGGGTTGCCGAAGCGGATCCGGAATCTTTCCAGCTCATCGTCGTCGAAAGCGGCGAAGACGCTGTAACCCGGGTCACTGCGCAGGCGGACGTGGTCCTGGTGGTCGCGGGCAACGACCCGCACATCCACGGCCGCGAGACCGAGGACCGCGCGACGCTGCGCCTGCCGGACCACCAGGAGCGCCTGCTGCGCGCCGCCCGCGCCGCCAACCCGAACACGGTCCTGGCGCTGGTCTCGGCGTACCCGTACGCCGTCGATCACACGGCCCTTCCGGCGCTGCTGTGGATGTCCCACGGCGGCCAGGCGGCCGGCACCGCTCTCGCTCGCGTCCTGGCCGGCGACGTCTCCCCCGCGGGCAGGCTCCCGCAGACCTGGTACGCCGACGACAGCGACCTGCCCGACCTGCTCGACTACGACGTGATCGGCAGCCGCCAGACCTACCTGTACTTCGAGGGGACCCCGCTGTTCCCGTTCGGCCACGGCCTGTCGTACGCGGCCTTCTCCTACGCCGACCTCGCGACCCGCACCACGGACGACTCGCTGCACGTCTCCTTCACGGTCACCAACACGGGCGATGTGCCGGCCGACGAGGTGGCCCAGCTCTACACCCGCGCCGTGGACCCGGCGGTGCCGCGCCCGCGCCGTGAGCTGGTGGCGCACAGCCGGGTGCGGCTGGCCCCCGGCGAGCGGACGGAGCTGGACTTCGAGGTCCCGCTGTCGGCCTTCGACTTCTGGGACGTGGCACGAGGCGACTGGCGCCGCGAACCCGGCCCGTACGAGGTGCTGGCCGGCGCGTCCAGCGAGGACGTCCGGCTGCGGTCGACGGTGATCCTGGACGGCGAGGCGTCCGCCCCGCGTCCGGTGCTGCGCCGCGGACTGGACGCGGCCGACTTCGACGAGCAGAGCGGCGTCGCGATCGTCGACCGTACGCGGACGGCGGGCGACGCGGTGACGCCGGCTCAGGGCAGGTCGGGTGAACTGGTCTACCGGGACTGCGACTTCGAAGGCGGGGTCACCGCGGTGACGGCGGCGCTCTCCGGCGAGGGTGCGGTCGAGGTGTCGCTGGACGGGGGCGCGGTGCTCGCCGTGCTGACGAACGCGCCGGGGGACGGCGCGAGCCCGTACGACTACGCGACGAAGCGCGCCGAGATCATCGCCGAGGGCGTCCGGGACGTCCACCTCAGGCTGCGCGGGCCGGTGCGGCTCGCGCACGTCGGCTTCTCCGGTTGAGGGTCCGGAAGGAGCCGATGTAAGGAAGAGGCCCGGCACCGGAAGGCATCGGTGCCGGGCCTCTTTCGGAAAGCCTAACTGAAAATGGATCCCATTTACTAGAGTGCGAGACCGGTGAGGACGAGCACCCGCTCGTAGGTGTAGTCGTCCATCGCGAACTTCACACCCTCCCGGCCCACACCGGACTGCTTGGCGCCGCCGTACGGCATCTGGTCGGCACGGTAGGAGGGGACGTCGCCGATGACCACGCCGCCGACCTCCAAGGCCCGGTGAGCGCGGAAGGCGGTCTGCAGGTCGTGGGTGAACACACCCGCCTGGAGGCCGTACTTGGAGTCGTTGACGGCGGCGAAGGCGGCGGCCTCCCCGTCGACCTTCCGCACGGTGAGGACGGGCCCGAAGACCTCCTCGCAGGCGAGGGTGGTGTCGGCGGGTACGTCGGTGAGGACGGTCGGCGCGTACGAGGCACCGTCCCGCTTGCCACCGGCGAAGAGCACGGCCCCGGCCGCGACGGCCTCGTCGACCCAGGCCTCCACGCGCCGGGCGGCGTCCTCGCTGACCAGCGGACCGACGTCGGTCGCGTCGTCGCTCGGGTCACCGGTGACCTGGGCCTCGACGGCGGCGACGATACGCGGCAGGAGCCGGTCGTACACGGAGGCGTCCGCGATCACCCGCTGCACGGAGATGCAGGACTGGCCGCCCTGGTAGTTGGAGAAGGTGGCGATACGGGTCGCGGCCCAGTCGAGGTCCGCGTCGGAGGCGTAGTCGGCGAGCACGACCGCCGCGCCGTTGCCGCCCAGCTCCAGGGTGCAGTGCTTGCGCGGCACCGAGTCCATGATCGCGTAGCCGACCTTCTCGGAGCCGGTGAAGGAGATGACCGGCAGACGCTCGTCCTGGACCAGGGCGGGCATCTTGTCGTTCGGCACCGGCAGGATGCTCCAGGAGCCGGCCAGGAGGTCGGTCTCGGCGAGGAGTTCACCGATGACGAGCCCGGAGAGCGGGGTGGCCGGGGCGGGCTTCAGGATGATCGGCACACCGGCGGCGATGGCCGGAGCGATCTTGTGGGCGCACAGGTTGAGCGGGAAGTTGAACGGCGCGATGCCCAGGACGACGCCCTTGGGGAAGCGCCGGGTGAGGGCGAGCCGTCCCTGACCGCCGAGGTCGGTGTCGAGTCGCTGGGCCTCGCCGCCGTTGAACCGGCGGGCCTCCTCGGCCGCGAAGCGGAAGACGGACACGGCACGGCCGACCTCGCCCCGGGCCCACTTCATGGGCTTGCCGTTCTCGGCTGAGATCAGCCGGGCGATCTCCTCCGTCCGCTCGGCGAGCCGCCGGCTGACGTGGTCGAGGGCCGCGGCACGCGCATGGGCCGGGGTCGCGGCGAAGTCGTCGCGGACGGCGTACGCGGCGGCCACGGCCTCCTCGATCTGCGCGTCCGTCGGCACGCTCACCTTGCCGACGACCCGCCCGTCCCACGGGGAGGTCACATCAAAGCCGTCGTCGCCGCTGACCTGGCGGCCGGCGAGCCAGAAGGCGTGGCTGGCTGCCACATTTTCCATTGGCATCTCGTTTTCCCGGCCCTTCCGCGTTCGGGGGTGTCCTGGTGTGTCGTCGTCCACGGTAGGGGCGCCGGGGCGGAAGGGTGTTTGTCCGCGGTGTAGTGGTGCCGGTGGCGGGTGCGCCGGATTGGCGGAGAGCGAGAGGGGGCCGTGCGGCTACCGCGTCCGGGCAGCGGCGTTCCGGCTCAGGAACAGCCACAGCGAGACCAGCAGCACCGTGCCGAGGCACCAGCTGGCCACCACGTCCAGCGGCCAGTGGTAGCCGCGCCGGACCAGCCCGAAGCCGACGCCGAGGTTGAGGGCGGCGCAGAGGGCGAGGAGTGCGCGGCGGGCGAACGCGGAGGTCAGCCACGGCAGTAGGAGCAGGGTCGCGGCGCCGTAGGCGATGACGGCCGTGGCCGTGTGGCCGGAGGGGTAGTAGCCGGTGGCGGGCGGTACGACGGGGGTGCCGGGGCGGTCGGTCAGCAGCTTGAGGGGGACCACCAGCACCGGGACCAGTGCCATGAGAAGGGCCCCCGACGCGGCCGGCAACCACCAGTGGTGTGTACCAATGCGGCGATGCCGCCAGGTGGCGTACCCGAGGGCGAGGGCCAGGACCGGTACCGCGACGGGCACATTGCCCAGGTCGGCGAGGAGTTCGGAGAGCCGGTCCGGGTGGGCCAGGGTCCGACTGAGCGCGGCGTCGGCGTCCAGCAACGGGCCGGCGCTCACCACCTGCCAGGTGATGAGCGCGAAGAGAAGGGCGGGCAGCCCGAGAAGGAGGAAGAGGGAGGTCGGCCGCCCCGGAACAGGGGGGGTGCGCCGGATTCGAAAGCGCCCAGCTCGTTGGAGGATCCGATAAAAATGCCATTGAT
>CBFGZZ010000435.1:0-6815 GCA_965653385.1 uncultured Streptomyces sp.
ACCCGGGCCAGCCCCAACCGCAGCCCCAGGCCGACGGTTACGGCTACCCGCCCCAGGCCCCGCACCCCGGCCAGCCGCAGCCCGCTCAGCAGCAGCCGCAGCCCCAGCCGCACCCCGGGCAGCCCCAGCCGGGCCAGCCCCAGAACGAGGGCTACGGCTATCCGCAGCAGCCGCAGCAGCCCGCGCAGCCCGGTTACGGCTACCCGCCCCAGCAGGGCGGCTACGGCTACCCCCAGCAGCAGGCTCAGCAGCAGCCCGCCCCCCAGCAGCAGCCCCCGGCCCAGCCCCACCCGCAGGCGCCGCAGCAGCCGGCACCCCAGCAGAACCCCGCTGTCCCGCCCGCCGCCTACGGCAACCAGGGCCAGGGCAACCAGGGTTGGAGCGCCCCGCCCGGACCGCAGGCGGGCCCCGGCGCACCCCAGCAGCAGCAAGCCGCGCCCGGCACTCCGCTCGGGTACAACGCCGCCGTGGAGCTGTCGTCGGACCGGCTGCTGCGCAACCAGCCGAAGGCCCGCAAGAACAACCAGGCCCCGTCCCGGTTCAAGCTCGGCGCCAAGAAGGAGGCCGCGGAGCGGGAGCGGAAGCTGGGTCTGATCCGTACACCGGTGATGTCCTGCTACCGGATCGCGGTGATCAGCCTCAAGGGCGGCGTCGGCAAGACCACGACGACGATGGCGCTCGGCGCCACGCTCGCCAGCGAGCGCCAGGACAAGATCCTCGCGATCGACGCCAACCCCGACGCCGGCACCCTCGGTCGACGGGTCCGGCGTGAGACGGGCGCCACCATCCGTGACCTGGTGCAGGCGATCCCGCAGCTCAACAGCTATATGGACATCCGCCGCTTCACCTCGCAGGCGCCCTCGGGCCTCGAGATCATCGCCAACGACGTGGACCCGGCGGTCTCCACCACCTTCAACGACCAGGACTACCGCAGCGCGCTCGACGTGCTCGGCAAGCAGTACCCGATCATCCTCACGGACTCGGGCACCGGTCTGCTCTACAGCGCGATGCGCGGAGTGCTGGATCTCGCACACCAGTTGATCATCATCTCCACGCCCTCGGTCGACGGTGCGAGCAGCGCCTCGACGACGCTCGACTGGCTGTCGGCGAACGGCTTCGCCGATCTGGTCCAGCGGTCGATCACCGTGATCTCCGGTGTCCGCGAGACGGGCAAGATGATCAAGGTGGAGGACATCGTCGCGCACTTCGAGACCCGGTGCCGCGGTGTCGTCGTGATCCCCTTCGACGAGCACCTCGCGGCGGGCGCCGAGGTGGACCTCGACATGATGCGTCCGAAGACGCGCGAGGCCTACTTCGACCTCGCCTCGGTCATCGCCGAGGACATCGCGCGCACCCAGCAGGGCTTCGGCAACCCGAACATGCAGTACCAGCAGCCGCAGCAGGGTTACCCGGACCAGCAGGGCTACCCCGACCAGCAGGGCTACCCCGCCCCGCAGCAGCAGCCCCAGCAGCCCTACCCCCAGCAGGGCGGCGCCCCGCAGCCGGGTCAGGGCTGGGGGCAGGCCCCGCAGCAGCCCGCGCCGGGCCAGGGCTGGCAGCAGCAGGCGCCGCCACCCCAGGACCCGCAGCAGGGCCAGCAGCCCCCGCTGGGTTCCGTACCGCCCGGGTGGACTCAGCAGTTGCGCGTGAACGGTTTACCCCCGACGGGGGGCCGGTGCCTCCAAGGCACGGGCCGCCCTTCGTCGTCGTACGACTGGTTACTGCTTCTCGTGCGTCTCGGCGGCCGCGATCAGCTCCCGGCAGCGCTTGACGTCCGCTGCCATCTGCTCCAGCAGGGCGTCCAGGGACTCGAACTTCGCCTGGCCGCGGACGAAGGCGAGGAAGTCGACGGCGACATGCAGGCCGTACAGGTCCAGGCCGACCCGGTCGATCGCGTACGCCTCGACCGTCCGCTCCGTGCCGTCGAACTGCGGGTTGGTGCCGACGGAGATCGCGGCCGGCATCCTCTCGCCCTGGGCGTGCAGCCAGCCGGCGTAGACGCCGTCGGCGGGGATGGCGGTGTGCGGGAGGGTCTCGACGTTGGCGGTGGGGAAGCCGAGCTCCCGGCCCCGCTGGGCTCCGCGTACGACGACACCCTCGACGCGGTGCGGGCGGCCCAGGATCTCGGCGGCGCCCTCGACGTCGCCCTCGCCGACCAGGCGCCGGGTCAGGGTGGAGGAGAAGGGCTCGCCGCCGCCGGCGTCGCCGGTGACGTACAGGTCGACGACCTCGACCTCGTAGTCGTAGGTCTTGCCCTGCTCGGCGAGGAACTCGACGTTCCCCGCGGCCCGGTGTCCGAAGCGGAAGTTCGGGCCCTCGACGACCGCCTTGGCGTGCAGCTTGTCGACCAGGACCTTGACGACGAAGTCGGCAGGCGACAGCTTCGAGAACTCGGTCGTGAACGGCAGGATCAGCACCGCGTCCACGCCCAGCTCGGCCATGAGGTCGGCGCGGCGGTGGTGCGGGGCGAGCAGCGGCGGGTGGCTGCCGGGGCGGACGACCTCGCTGGGGTGCGGGTCGAAGGTGACGACGACGGCGGGGACGCCCAGCTGACGGGCACGGTCCACGGCATGCCGGATGATCAGCTGGTGCCCGCGGTGGACTCCGTCGTAGGAACCGATGGTGACGACGCTGCGCCCCCAGTCCTGGGGGATGTCCTCCAAGCCACGCCAGCGCTGCACTGTGACCGCTCCTCGTCGAACCCGTGTCCGTGTTTGCTCGTACGCTCTTACGCAGGTCTAAGGGTGCCATGCCGGGCGCTCACGGCCCGCATCGGCATGGGTGCTGTGACCGGGTGCACGCACGGACTCGCCGTTCATGCGGGGACTCGGACGCCGGACAGGTTCTCGATCATCCTGCGGGTGCTCGGGCCCACCACCGCCGTCCACTCCTGCGGGGTGTCGGTCAGCCAGCCGGCGACCCGGGCGGCGAAGCCGGGGACGTGGCGGCCCAGGTCGACCAGGCCGCGGTCGAAGCGGGCCGCGCCGTCCGGTGTGCGGACGAGCAGCAGGCCGGTGTGGTGGACGAGGTCGCGCAGGCCGTCGTCCGACCCTTCGCCGCGCCGCCGCACGGTGGCGTGCAGGAAGGCGTCGAGCACGGCGGGGGCGCGTTCGTGGGCGAGGAGGAAGTCCAGCAGCTCACGGCGCAGGGTGCGCGAGTCGGGTGTGCCGGGAGCGGCGAGTACGACGGCGAGGGCGGCCCGTACCGGTTCCGTGCCGCCGTCCAGCAGGCCGGTGACCAGCGGCACGAGGACGGCGCGGGCGTTCGGGCCCTCGTCGAGGCGCCGGCCGACGTACGCGGCGAGGTCCGCGGCGGTCTCGGGGCGCCGCCGCACCGCCTCCCCGACGACGACGGCGATCCTGCGCGCGAGGCCGGGCGTGGTGGCGTCGGCGAGGGTGCGCAGCGCCGCTGCGGCGTCAGGGCGGCTCAGCCGGGCCCGGAAGGCTTCGAGGACCTGGTCGGGGTGGGTGTCCAGGGCGACGACCAGGGCGCTGGGCGGGAACTGGGGGTCGTCGGCCGTGAAGTGCGCCACGGCTTGCGGGAGATGGCGGGTACGGGTGCGGGGGTCCCGGACGAGGACGGCGAGCGCGCCGCCGTGCAGGGTGCAGTCGTCGGGGCGGGCGAGCAGGGCGAGGGCGGCGTGGCGCAGCGGCTCGCGGTCGGTCTCCGTGCGGACATGCGGCGCGGCGCGCAGCCCGTACACCACCGCCGCGACGCGCCGCCCGGGCCGTTCGTCGTGCGCCCAGCGGTCGACGGCCCGGCAGATCGCGGAGGTCTCCTCCTCGGCCAGTACGGCGAGGAGTTCGTCGGCCCGGCGGTGTGCGCTGTCGACGAGCGTCTCGGTGAGGTCGTCGAGGGCGCCGCGGCGGTGCGTGTGGAGCAGTGCCTGGGCGGCGCGGGCGACGGTCGCGTGCGGGGTGGCGGGCAGCGGGCGGTCGTCGTCGAACCAGCGGGTGAGGTGGCGTTGTACGGAGGTGGGGTCGGCGGCGAGGAGGGTGGCGACGGCGTCCAGGTAGCGGGGGTGTCGGGGATGACCGGACTCCCCGGCGTCGGGACCCTCGGCCGGCGGGCCGTCGGTCAGGACGAGGCGGCGCAGCAGCTCCAGACGTTCACCGTCCGGAAGCGGCAGCGCGGTCCAGAAGCCGGGTTCGAACTCGCGCGGCGCGACACGTTGGTGGCGCCGCCAGGCCGCGATCCGGTCGGTGAGGAGGCGCAGTACGTCCAGGTACGGCGTCGCGTCGGGAACCCGCAGCAGGGTCTCGGCCAGGAGCCGGGCGGCCCACCAGGAGGTGCGGTCGACCTCCAGCGCGTCCGTCAACTCCTCCAGCCTGAGGGCGAGTTGGTGAGGACCGTGGAGGCGTGGCAGCAGCAGGAGGGCCTGGACGACGGGTCCGACGCGGTGGTGCGGAACGGGGAGGGGGTGCTCGGCGTCGGGGTCGGTGCGGCGGCGGTGGACCAGGGCGTGCAGGGCCTCGTCCAGGTCGAGGTGCATGCCCTGGATCCAGTCGGCGAGCTCCTCGTGGGCGAAGCGATAGCCGTTGCCCGCGGGGACGAGGATGCCTTCGGCGAGTACGGCGGAGGCCCAGCCGGTACCGCCGCCGAGCCTCGCGGGCGCCTGACCCCACGGGAACACCGCCTCGAACGACGCCCGGTCCAGCTCTCCCTGGCCCGGCCCGAGGCTGCGCCGCGCGGCCTCGTGGACCTGGCCGGAGACCTTGGCGGCGAGGCGGCGTACGGCGGTGCCGCGCAGGCCGTTCTCGACGGCGAGGCGGACAGCGACGCGCAGGCACACGAGGTCGAGGTGGGCGGAGAGGACGTCGTCGCGGTCGACCGGGGCGGCCAGGGCGTCGGGGAGGGCGGCTCGTACGTCGGACAGGAGCCGGAGGGTGAGGGGGTGGCGGGCATCGGAGCCGGTGAGGGCGCCTTCCGGGATGCCGTAGCGGGCGCGTGCCTGCCGGGCCTCCTCGGGGGTGAGGTCGTCGAGCGGTACGCACGGCGGAAACCGACCGGACGTCCCGTCCCCTGCCCGCTCGGCGGGGCGGTACAGCAGTTCCTCCGGAAATTCGGCGCCGGCTCCCTCCCAGTACTCCGCCCGGCACGCCACCACCAGCCGCGCCCCGGTCACCCGCAGCCACTCCTCCGTGCCCTCGGTCCACTCCGTGAGCCGGTGGGCCAGGACGGGCGGCATCTCCTCCGGGCCGTCCAGGAGGAGCAGCAGGGGGCGGCCGGCGGCGCGGGAGAGGTCGGCCAGGCGTTCCGGTGTCGTGTCGCCCAGGGCGGCGGGGTCGACGCAGGCGGAGGCCGCCACGATGCGGGCCGCCCGGGTCAGCGCCCGGCGCGCGGCGTCGGCCACGGAGGTGTCGTCGCCCTTCAGGTCGGCGCCACGCAGCCACAGGGTCGGGGCCGGTTCCGGGCCGCGGTGGCGGCGGGCGGCGAGGGCCGCGAGTTCCGTCGTACGGCCGCTTCCGGGGCGTCCGACGAGGCCCAGCACGGAGGTCCGGCTCGCGGTGAAGGCGCTGAACTCCCGTGCTGCGGAAGCCCGTTCGACCGGAGCCGCCACTCCCCCGCCGCAGGTCGGCGGACCGTCCTGCCCGACCGACGTGGCCGTCAGCTCCAGTACGCCCGCCAGGTTGAGGTCGGCTCCGTACGCCGGAACCGTTGCCGCGTTCTCGGCCAGCAGCTCGGCCAGCGGCCCGCCGGCCCGCGGGCTCAGCGGTACGGCGAGAACGGCATCGCGCTGACCGGACCGCAGGGCCGTGCCGAGGACACCCACGACGGCGCCGGTACCGGCATCGAGCACGGGTCCTCCGGCCGCCCCGCCACCCCGCCGCAGCGCGTCCCGGCCGGCGGTGCCGATCGCCAACTCCAGCGCGTCGTCGAGAAGATGAGGGCCGTCCGTCACGGAGTACGTCGCGGACACCGGGCCCAGCACCCGCGCCTCCCGCCACCCCGCGGCGGCGATTCGCACATACGCCCCGATCCCGACCCGGTCCCGCGCACTCACCGGCAGCGGGCCCATGCCCAGCCCCTGAGTCCGTACGAGAGCCAGGCCCAGCTCCGGCAGCGATGTCACCTCGGCCGCGGGCACCACACAGCGACGTTCCCCGTCGGCGGCGCACAGGACCAGCTGAGGCAGACCGTCGACGACCTCGTGCCCGGTGACGACCGTGCCGCGATGGTCGGCCACGAAGCCGAGACCACGGGGCCGACCGGCCGGGTCATGAACACGCACCAGGTCCTCGTCCCGGACACGGACGCCCAGGCCGTCGCCGGGGCGTTCCCCGCCGTGGCCTTCGGAGTCGCCGTCCCGATGCCCGCGCGCGTGCCCGGCCCGACCGTCGTCGTAGGACGTGGAGCAACGTGAGTGCGGAGTGCCGCCCGCCTCAGCTCCATCGAGGCATTCCGCGGAGGCCCAGGGACCCGACGCCTCCCCCAGACCTCGAAGACCATCCCACCCGGCATCCCGCGCGCCCCAGTCCTCGCCCGGCGTCCCCGCCGTCCACGTGCCGTCCGGCGTCCGGCGGTCGCCGGCCGCCCCCGGGCCTCGTCCCGCCATCGTCGAACCTTCCCGCCGTGCGCCCACACGCCCATACGCCTACGCCCTGTTCTTTCGACGGTAGGCGGGATGTGATCAGCGGGACAGATCGCTCGGCGAACGCGCCCCCTTCCGCTCCCTCGGTTCACTCCGAGCGCCTGCACAGACGGGTGAACAGGCGGGCGTCGTTGGATACACCCTAGGGGTGGGGGAACCGAGGGGGGACCGTGGGGGGGGGGGGCCGGCCCCGTGGGCGCCGCGCCCCGGGGCGGGCCCCGGC
>CBFGZZ010000436.1:0-6814 GCA_965653385.1 uncultured Streptomyces sp.
CCGCCGGTCGGCGGGGGCGTTACCGAAGCCTGCCGGATGGTCCGCTCGATGGGACGCCTCGTCGGGGTGGACCTGGCTCGCGCGTTGGCGGTGTTCGGCATGTACGTCGTGCACATCGGCCCCCCGCTGTCGGCCACGGACGGCGTCGGCAGCTGAAAACCCGTGACGCCGCAGCCGATCAGGTCGGCGGAGCCGCCATGCAGGCGCGCACCGCGACAAGAATTGGCCGTCACCCCGTTCAGCGCCCGCATCCTGCCCTCCGCGTGCCCTGACAGCAGCTAACACGATGAGGTGGGTCGCCACCCGGCGTCTGTGGTGCCGGGTGTCGGTGTACGGATTCTCTCCCCAGCCACGTACAGACGAACGTCCCCCCAACTGTCAGGCCCCTTCGCGTGTGCAGCCCGGCGCTCACCGGGCGCGCGCTCCGCAAGTGATGTCCGTGGCCGGGAGGCGGCCGGTGGCGAGGTAGGTGTTGACCGTGGCGTCGACGCACGGGGTGCCGTAGACGCCGTACACCGCGTGCTGGTCGGCGCCTCGCAGGGTGACCAGGCGGGAGGAGGGCCACGTCCGGCGCACCGCTGTGGCGCCGTCGTAGGTGGTGCGCGGGTCTCCGGTGGCGTTGACGAGCAGGGCGGGGAGGTCGTCCCTGACGGTGGTCGGGCGCTCGCGGGGCGGGTCCCAGAAGGCGCAGGGGTTGAGGTTGTGCGTGACAGGGACGAGCAACGGGTCCTGCGGGCGGGCGCGCTGGATGTCGCGCCAGTAGACCTCCGGATCCCGCGGGGCGGCTTTGTCACCGCACAGGATCGCCGTCTGGACGCTGCCGTAGTGGGAGTCGGCTCCGGTCAGCATGAACTCGAGAACCTCGGCGAGCCACGGGGACGGGGTGACGCGGTGCCCGTCCGCCGCGCGCAGCATGTCCCGTACCCCTTGCGCGAAGTCCCCGTAGGCGGCGTCGTTGTCCTGCGAGAGGCCGTTGAAGACGATGAGGGGAACGATGTGCTCGTCCACCCGGTGGTCGCCGAGCCGCAGTGGTGTACGGGCGGCGGCGGCCTGGACGCGGTCCACGGTCGCCAGCACCGCCCCACGGGTGCGCCCCAGGCCGTAGGTCGTGTCACGGGCGGCGGCCCACGAGGCCCAGCCCTGCAGCGCGTGTCGGTTGGCCTTCTCGCTGCCCCGCAGCAGCCGCGGGTTGTACCGGTCCGGGTCGATGACACCGTCCAGGACGACCCGGTCGGTGCGGCCGGGGAACATCGTGGCGTACACCTCGCCCAGGTAACTGCCGTACGAGTACCCCAGGTAGGAGATCCGCCGCTCACCGAGCGCGGCGCGGATGACGTCGAGGTCGCGCGCG
Organism: uncultured Streptomyces sp.; assembly: GCA_965653385.1. Classification (GTDB taxonomy): domain Bacteria; phylum Actinomycetota; class Actinomycetes; order Streptomycetales; family Streptomycetaceae; genus Streptomyces. Next base: position 1,352 of record CBFGZZ010000436.1, read on the forward strand.
GTGTTCCGGGTGGTGACGTACGGCAGCACGTCAGCCGCGTGCTGCCGGCAACGCTGGGCGAGGTCCTGGGAGAAGGCCGCCATGCGGTCGAACCCGGCGCGGTCGACGCCCGCGCTCCGGATCGCGGAACCGGTCGGCCAGTGGCAGTCCAGCGGGGTGCTTCGGCCGACGAAACGGGGATCCACGCCCACCACGTCGTAGCGTGTGGCGACGTCCTTCATCGCCTTGCGCACCCACGGCGGGTCACCGAGCGTCTGTCCGCCGGGGCCGCCGCCGTTGAGCAGCAGCGGGCCGACGCGGTGGGCGGTGTCGGTGGCGCGGATCCGGGAGATCGCGACGGTGATGGTACGGCCGTCGGGGTCGCCGTAGTCCAACGGTACGGTCACGTCGGCGCATTGGGCGCCCGCCTGCTCCAGTTCCTTGCCGGTCGCGTCGTCGGGGCCGAGCACGCAGCTCTTCCAGTCGAGGCGCTGGTGGTGGTAGCGGGCAAGGGTGTCGGAGGCCGCCTGGGCCGGGAGGACCGTGGCGGGCAGCGCGGTGAGGGCGAGAGCGGTGGCGGCCAGGCCCAGGGCCGCCTTTTTCGCCGTTGTCGTAGCGCAACGCAGCGAGCGGGGTAAGCGGATCACTGAGGTTCCCCTTCTGTTGGTTCTGTTCCTTCGGAGGGCCGTTCTTCGCAGAAGGCGGTCTGGACCACGTCGAGGAAGTCCTGTTCGGCCTGGAGCGTGGCCGGTATCGCGTTGAGTGCGACGGCGACGCTCCGCCCGCCGGGGCCCACGGCGGTCAGCGCCCGGTGGCCGCCCGGCACGGTCCCCGCATGTCCCCACCACAGGCCGCCGCAGCGCAGTGGGGAGGCGATCAGGCCGAGCCCGTAGCGGGCGCCGGGCCAGAGCCGGTCTGGGTCGGCGGCCACCGTCCGCCGCATGTCGGCCAGTTGGTCCGCGGGCAGCAGACGGCCGCCGAGAAGCGCGGTGATGAACCGGGTCAGGTCGGCGGGCGTGGAGACAAGGGCGCCGCCGACCCCGCCGAAGGTCGTGTTCCAGGCGGTGCCGTCGGCGAGGCGGCCGTCCTCGGCGGTGAAGTAGCTGCGCGAGTGCGGTCCGTGGATGCGCGTGTCGTCCCCGGGCCAGTACGTGTCGCGCAGTCCGAGGGGCCGGATCACGCGGCGGGCGATCTCCGCCTCCGGAGGGTGGCCGGTGACCTCGCGGATGATCAGGCCCGCGAGGAGGTAGTTGGTGGTGGCGTAGTGCCACTCACCGCGCGGGCGCGGCAGGCCGAGGGCGCGGGCGACGAGCTCGCGGGGTTCGAAGTGGCGGTACCGGATGCGTTCGGGGTGCTCCCACTCGGGGGCGTCGAGGTAGTCGGGCAATCCGCTGGTGTGCCGCAGAAGCTGCCGTACGGTGATCCGGCGGCCGTCGTAGCCGTTCTGCCGGATCAGTCCGGGCAGGTAGCGGTCGACGGGAGCGTCGAGCGCGATCCGGTGCTCGGCGGCGAGCTGGAGCACGACCGTCGCGGTGAACGTCTTGGTGACGCTGCCGGCGCGTAATCGGTCGGTGGCGTTCATGGGGCGGCCCGTGCCCAGGTCGGCCGTCCCTGCGGTCTCGGTCCAACTCCCGCAGGATGCGCCCGCGGCGTCGGTGATCAGGACCGCGGCACCGGTGATCCGGTCGCGATCGGTGAGCGTGCGCAGGGCCTCACGCAGTTCGCCGTGCGGTCCGCAGACAGCGTGCTGCCGGGCAGCGGGCGGCTGTGCGGCAGCCGGAGCGACGGGCACGACGATGGCCGCCAACACGGCCGCCACGCTTGTGCATCTGCCCAGCGCCGAGGTGATGAGGGAGGATGCCATGCGCCACAACGGTAGGCACGCCGCGCGTCGGGGTCAGTCGGGCAGGCAGCCGATTCGCGGGTGGGGGCAGCCACAGCACGGAACAGGGGGCATGCCCCCCGGGGGAGGAAGGAACGCCGCCGACTCGGCCGGCTCGACGACCTGCAGCCAACGACCGTCAGCCCTCGCTGGTTGTCCCCTTCTGCTCAGCGCCCCCTCGAAAACCGTCGATGTCACGCTCCGCCGCCGGTCTCGGGTACCGGTTTGCCCGGTGGCGTGAAGGCGGCGAGCACCGTGGCGGTGATGTGGTCGGCGGCGCGGTCGGAGGTGAGGCGGCCGGCGCGGATCTCCTCTGCGGCGCTGTGCATGACCGAGTGCAGGACGTTGACCATCCAGGTGATCGGCAGGTCCGTACGGAAGGCACCCTCGGCGCGGCCGCGGGCGACCAGTGCCTCGACGCGGGCGGCGGGCCCGGCATGCAGTTCGCGGATGCGTCCGGCGGGAAGTTCGCGTTGGGCTGCGGCGAGCAGTGCCCGTGCCTGATCCACCAGGTGCCAGCCGGCCTCGATGTACCGGGCCAGGGCGAGCAGCGGGTCACCGGTCAGGTCGACCGTGTCCAGCACCTCGTTGCCCCGGTCGATGGCGCGGCTCATCGCCGCGTCGACGACCTCCGCCCGGGTGGTGAAGTGCGCATACAGCGTCACCCGGCCGACTCCCGCGGCCCGCGCGATCTCACTCAGGCTCGCCTCCGGGTTGCGTCCTAGGCATTCCGTCGCGGCCTGCACGATCGCCTCGATGCTGCGCAGAGCGTCCGCACGTTTGGTGGCTGTGGAGTTCTTGCTGCCCATGCGCCTACCGTACCGCTAGCAACTCGTACAACGCTGTTTGGTTTATACCCTCAGGGCGTATAACGTGAACACAGTTGTACGACTTAGTGACGAGGGGTGAGCGTCATGAGCAACACGGAAACCACCACCGAACGCGCACCGGATGCACCGCATCCGCTGCGCTGGCCGACCCTGGGGCTGCTCGGGCTGGCTCAACTGATGCTGATCCTCGACATCACCGTGGTCGCGATCGCTCTGCCTGACATGGGTGCCGGACTAGACCTGGGTCGCGCGGCGCTGACCTGGGTGGTCAGCGGATACGCCCTCACATTCGGGAGTCTGATGCTGCTCGGCGGCCGGGCCGCGGACCTGTTCGGTCCGAAGCAGGTCGTGCTGGCCGGGCTCGCCTTGTTCACCGCCGCGTCGCTGGCCGCCGGACTCGCCACCGGCGCCCCGCTGCTGCTCGCCGCGCGAATCGCTCAAGGGGCGGGCGCCGCGATGCTCTCGCCCGCCGCCCTGTCCGTGGTGGTGCGGCTGTTCGACGGCGACGAACGCAACCGCGCGCTGGGCATCTGGTCGGCGCTCGGCGGCGGGGGCGCCGCCCTCGGCGTGCTGCTGGGCGGGCTGATCACAGCAGGTCCGGGCTGGGCCTGGGTCTTCTTCGTCAACGTCCCCGTCGGCCTGGTCGTCCTCATCTCGCTCGCCCGGATCCTGCCCCGCCTGCCCCGCGCGGCCACCGGCTCCCTGGACATACCCGGTGCCGTCCTGGTAGCCGCCGCGACGGGCGCCCTCATCTACGCCCTGATCCGTGCCGGCGACCACGGCTGGCTCGACATCGTCACCTTGGCCCTGGTCGCCGCCGCGGCAGCCGCCTACGGGGGCTTCGCCCGCTGGCAACGCCGGGCGGCGACACCGCTGATCGACCTGCGTCTGCTCGGCCGGCGCCCGGTGGTGGCGGGGACCTTCGTGATCGCCGTCACCACGGCACTGATGGTGGGGGCCTTCTTCCTCGGCTCCTTCTACCTCCAGAACCACCAGGGCCACGAGGCCCTGATGACCGGCGTGCTGTTCCTGCCGGTGGCGCTGCTGACGATGGCTGCCGCCGCGGCCGCCGGCCGCGTGATCGGCCGTCTGGGAGCAAGGCTGTTGGCTGTGGTCTCCCTCGCGGTGGCAGCTGCCGGGTTCCTCGTGCCGGTGCTCTGGTCGGGAACCGCCGCGATGGTCACCGGCGTGAGCGTGGCCGCGGCGGGACTGGGGGCCCTGTTCGTCGTCGCCTCGGCCACCGCACTCGCCGGCATCGCTCCCCACGAGGCCGGTGTGATGTCGGGCATCGTCAGCACCTTCCACGAGTTCGGCGCCTCGGCCGGCGCCGCGGCCGTCTCCAGCGCCGCCGCCACGAGCATCGCCACACACACCGGCGCCCGGACCGCCTCCGGCTTCGACGACGCGTTCCTCGTCGCCACGGGCATGGCAGCGGTCTCCGCCGTCATCGCCCTGCGGCTGATTCCCGCCAAGCACCGGTAAGCCCACAAAGGCCGGCAAGGATCGGCGCGCCCAGGACTGCAGCAGTCGCGGCGCGGCCGAAGCCAAGACCGCCCCGTGCGCCCCGCCTGGCCACGGCACCCTGCGGCCCCATTCACCACGGAGCGGGCGTACCGCACACCCTCGAAGTGCTCACGGAGGCACTGGATGAAGTACGGCAAGCGTCGGCTGCTGACGGCCGGCATCACCGCGGCAGGAGTCGGCGCGGCACTGGCCGCGGCTCTCCTGATCGGCGGCCCCCAGCAGGACAGCGGCGAGGGGCGAACCGACCGGCAGAAGGCGGTCGCCGAGCGCGGTCGGACCGTCATGCCCTTCGACCTCGAACAGACCACCCACCACTTCACCCCCACCGAGACGGGCGGGGTCCAGGACGTCGTCGCCGACCAGGCCGACGACGCCAAGCAGGCCGACCTCATACGCACGCACCTCCAGCAGGAGGCCAAGGCGTTCAGCCAGGGCGATTTCGGTGACCCCGCCCAGATCCACGGCGACAGCATGCCGGGCCTGGCGGAACTTCAAGACGGCTACAAACACATCGAGGTGCGCTATCGGGAGCGGCCCGACGGGGCCACTCTCACCTACACCACCGAAGAACCCGCCTTGGTGGACGCCCTGCACGACTGGTTCGAAGCACAGCTCGGCGACCACGGCGACCACGCCGAAGCAGGACACTGACCAACGGGCCGAGCCGGCGCAGGCCCATCACCGCGCACCTTGCACGATCGGAAGTGGACAGCTTGAACGACCCGTATGAAATAGAGGTGGGTGTGCCCTCCGTCGAGGTCTTCCGCCGCCTGCGCACCGATGCCGGCCTCTCGGACAAGGATCCCGAAGCGGTTGCGTCGGCGCTGCCCAACACCTGGCACGGAGTGCTCCTCCATCACCAGGGGGAGCCCATAAGCATGGGGCGCATCATCGGTGACGGCGGTACCGCGTTCCAGATCGTCGACGTGTGCGTACACCCCGCACACCAGGGGCGCGGTCTCGGCAAGCGCATCATGGCCGCGCTCACCGAGGAACTGGAGCGCCGGGCGCCCGCCACCGCCTACGTCTCCCTGATCGCCGACGGCCCCGCACGCTTCCTCTACGAGAAGTTCGGCTTCGTCGACACCGCCGCCCACGACTCGGTCGGCATGTACCGCGTAATGCACAGGAGCCATGGGCCGAGCGGATCACGGGCCAGGCCAGCCGACACTGGGGCGGAAGGACAGGCTCCGGACGACAATCCACTGTTCCAGCAGGACACCTGATCTCGGTGATCACCGAGGCGGG
>CBFGZZ010000437.1:0-6813 GCA_965653385.1 uncultured Streptomyces sp.
GAACCTCCTTCCGGCCCGGCGCCCGTTTCGGTCGGCGGCTCAGCTCGCCGCGAGCCGTTCCAGCGACGTGGCGACCTCGGCGGGCGAGGGCTGGGCGAGCAGTTCCCCCCGCAGGTCGCGCGCCGCCGCGCCCATCGCCTCGTCGGACAGCGCTGTCTCGACCGCCCCGGCGATCTCCGCGGCGTCGGTCTTCGCGGCGTTGAGCGCGATGCCCGCACCAGACCCGGCGACGTGGGACGCCGTGTCCAACTGGTCCAGGATGCCCGCGACCAGCACCTGTGGCAGGCCGAAAGACGCGGCCGTGAGCATGGTGCCGGTACCACCCTGGTGTACGACGGCGTCGCACGTCGGCAGCAACAGGTGCAGCGGCATCCGCTCCACGACCCGTACGTTCTCCGGCACCTCACCCAGCAGTTCCCGGTCGCGGCCCGTGACCGTCGTGACCACCTCGGCGTCGAGCCCCGCGAGGCTCTTGAGGATGTCCGGCACCAGGAACCCCTCGGCGCCGGTCAGTTCCGTCGTCGTGGTGCCCCATGTCACACAGATCCGGCGCACGGTCGGCTCGGACAGCCACGCGGGCGCCTCGCCGGGTCCGTTGTAGGGCACGAACCGCACCGGCATGTGGTGCGGGATGCCCGCGAACTGCAACCGTGGCGGACACGGGTCGACCACGGCGGCCGCGTACTCAGCCCGCACCTCCACCCCGTGCCGCTCGTACAGGGCGACCAGCGCGTCGGCCCACATCCGGGGCTCCGCGCCGTTGCCGGGGAACAGCCCCATCTGCCGCTCGAACGCAGGCCCGGTCAGATGGGTGACGAGCGGTACGCCCGCGATCTCCGCGACGAGCGGGGCGACCATGGCGAACGGGTTCGCGACCACCAGATCGGGCCGCCACGCCTCGACGAGCGGGACGAGGTCCGCGGCCATCGCCTCAGCGGTCCTGGTGAACGGCGCGAACTTCGCCTCCAGGGCCGGTTTCAGCACCTCGAACGGCACGTCGGGCGGGCCGCCCGGGTCGGTGCCGTCGTCGGGGTGGTCGCGGTTGTGCTGAGCCAGCTCGTTGGTGACCTTCTGGAACTCCGGCATGAAGTCGTAGTCGCGCCCCACCGTGGACACCGTCAGGCCGGACTGCTTGACGGTGTCCACCACATGCGGCTGGCCCGCGACCCTCACCTCGTGTCCGGCCGCGCGGAGGGCCCAGGCCAGCGGCACCATGGGCATGTAGTGCGTGGGCTGGGACCACGGTACGAAGAGAACCTTCATCGGCGTGTCACTTTCGATAGGTGTCGGTGACGGTCAGCAGTACGCTCGCGACGTTGTAGCCCTGGGTGCCGCCGAGCAGGAGGACCCGGTCCCCGGGCGTCAGCTCACCGGACCTGAGCAGATGATCCAGGGAGAACACCTGGTCGCTCGCTCCGATGTGCCCGATGGTCCGGCCGAAGTCCCAGGTGGAGCGCTCCATCGGCAGACCCAGCGGTCGCATGACGTCCGCCTCGATCAGGGCCGCCCCGGCGTTGGTGAACACGACCTTCTCCAGGTCCTCCGGGCCGAGGCCGGCCTCGTCGAGGGACTGGCGCGCGACGTCGGCGTACATCGTGGAGAACAGCCGGTGCAGGTCGAAGGAGTCGAAGTCGGAGCCCAGCGCGTACTCCCGGGCCCGGGCCGGGACGTCCACCGTCTCCCGCGCCAGGGCCTCGTGGTCGGCCAGGTCCAGCGAACCGCGGTGCAGGCCCTCGAGTTCCGGGATGGTCAGGGAGTTGACGGCCTCGATCCGTGCGATGCCTTCCGTCCTGCCGACCAGCACGGCCGACCCGCCGTCCCCGAGCGCCATGCCGAACCCCGCGCTGTGCCAACGGTCGTAGTACGGGGCGACCGCCCGCAGCGACGACGTCACCAGCGCGGTGGACCGGTCCGTGGCCAGGCTCAGCCAGGCGATGGCCATCTCCAGGCCGGACAGGGTGCCGTTGCAGCCCTGCCCGATGGTGTGCGACGGGGTGTTGCCGCACTTCAGCTCCCGCAGGACGTAACCGGCCGACGCCCACCCCTCGGGGACGTCCCGAGCCATCGGGGCGTGCACCAGCAGGTCCAGGGCGACCGGGTCGAGGCTCGCCCGGTCCAGGGCCTGCCGGCCGGCGTCGACGGCCAGGTCGGTGGCGGCGACCGCGTCGGCCACGGGAACACCCACCAGGTCGCTGTCGAAGAAGTCGTCCTCGTGGCACAGCCCTTCGGCGATGGCCTGCTTCAGCGACACCCTCTCGGGCGGCAGGCTCACACCGAGTGCCCGGATATGGAAGTCATGCGTCTTCACTCGTGCGTCCTCCGTACGTACCGACGGCCCGAAGCGAGTGCTCGGGCCGTCCGGATCCGTGTGCGTGTGTGACTCGGGGTCAGAAGGTGGGCGGTGTCACGGCCCGGATGTTCCCCAGGTAGGGATGCCACAGGTGATCGGGGTCGTTCTCGACCGCGGTCACGATCTCCCGCATGGCGTGGAGCGCCTTGGGCTCCTCGTCGTCGTAGAAGTCGCCCTGCAGCATCTTGAGCACGTCGATGCGGTAGCGGGGGTCCTGTACGAACGCCGTGAACAGGACGTTCAAGCGGTAGTAGATGGAGATGAACTCGTACCAGTGCCTGACCGCGCGGCGCAGCTTCGACTCGAAGGTGGCGAAGCGGGGCCGGGAGAAGTCGCCCTCCTTGTGCGCGGCGATGATGTCCTTGGCGGCGAGCCGGGCGCTGTTCAGCGCCACGCTGACACCGCTGGAGAAGATCGGGTCGACGAAGCGGGCCGCGTCACCGACCAGGACGAACCGGTCGCCGCAGATCTGCTTCATCGAGTAGCTGTAGTCGCCCTCCGACTTGAAGGGACGCAGGCGCGTGCACCGCTTGAGCGCGTCGTGGAGTTCGGGCCGGCTCGCCACGGAGTCCCAGAAGAACCGCTCCCGGTCGGCGTTGGCCGCGGCGAAACGCTCCTTCTGCGTCACCACACCGACGCTGGTGATGGTGTCGGTGATCGGGATCTGCCAGACCCACGAGTCCTCGATCGGCAGGAAGTGCACGTAGATGTAGTCGGTCTTCTCGGGGGCGACGGAGAGTGCGCCGCGGTCGAGTCCCTCGAACCAGCTGTGGATCGCGTACTGGTTGAAGACCGGGTCGGGCACCTTGACCTTGAGCTGCCGGCCCAGCACGGTGTGCCGCCCGGAGGCGTCGACGACCATACGGGCGGTGAAGTCCACGGTGCGCGGGCCGAAGCGGCAGCTCACCGTGACGAGGTCAGGGTCGGAGTCGAAGTCGGCCTTCAGTACACGGGCGCCGGAGAAGACCTGCGCGCCGAGGCTCTCGGCGTGCTTCAGCAGGATCAGGTCGAACTTGCCGCGGTCCACGTGGTACGTGTAGTCACGGTCGACGCCCTGCTGGTCGCGCTCGACGAACATGACCTCGGCGGCCCAGTCGTGGTCGAGGCCGGCGAACCCGTTGTGCGGCACGTTGCGTGATTCGGCGGAGGTCCATGCGGCGCCGTACTTCCTGGGGAAGCCGGCGGCGTCGATCTGGTCCATCACCCCGATCTCGGTGAGGACCGGCGTGGTGGCCGGGACCAACGACTCGCCGATATGAGGCCGCGGGAACGTCTCGCTCTCGAACACCCCCACGGACAGTCCCGCCGCGGCCAGATAGGAAGCAGCGGTGGAGCCGGCCGGCCCGCCTCCGATGACCAGGACGTCGAAGTCAGCTTCCATGCGCTCTCCCCTTGGCTGGAGTGGCTTCCGCACTCGTGTCGTCGGTCACCGTCGCGCGTGGTTCTTAAGACCTGCTAAGACGGGTCCAAACACGACGGGGGAGAGACGATCGACGCCTGCCCGCGGATGGCGTCGAGCAGCAGTGCCTGCCGCAGGCTGTCCTCGTCGGGCACCGATCCGGTGCGTACCGCCGCGGCGAACGAGGCCAGGGCATTGGCCACCTGGTCGTCACAGGGCAACCGGATCTCCTCGGTGCCGCCGCCGCGTTCCAGACGCAGTACCGGCACATGGTCGGCAGGCGGAGTGAACGCCCGGTCCACGCTGATGCGCCCTTCGCTGCCGACCAGTTCGTACGTGGACCGGTAGGTGTGCTCCAGGCCGAAGGTCAGCTCTGCCTCGACGCCGTCCGGGCCGAGCAGCCGTACCGTGCCGCCGGTCTCGACAGGGTGCCGGGCGCTGGAGGTGAGGACCGCCTCGGCGACGCTCAGCTCACTGCCCAGGAAGTGCACGGCCGTACGGACCGGGTACACCCCGATGTCCAGCAGCGCGCCGCCCCCCATGTCGGGCTGGTAGCGGATGTCGCCGGCGGGCAGCTCCGGCACGGTGAAGGTGGCGCGCAGGGTCCGTACCGCGCCGATGGCGCCCTCTCGCACCAACCGCCGGACGACGTCGTGCTGTTGGTGGTGGACGAACATCACGTTCTCCCGCAGCACCAGACCGAGCCGGCGCGCGAGCCCCATGAGGCGGCGAGTGCGGGGGGCGTTCGTGGTCAGCGGCTTCTCCGCGAGCACATGCCGGCCGCTCATCAGCGCCGCCTCCACCCAGGAGGCGTGCATTGCGGCCGGCAGCGGAATGTACACGGCCTCTATCTCGTCGATGTCCAGCAGTTCCGCGTAACCATGGACCGGTCTGCCGCCGAATGTCTCGGTGAAGCGCCTGGCCTTCTCCATGTCCCGGCTGGAGATGGCGACGACTTCGATGCCGGGCAGTTCGTCGATGGCGGGGAGAATTCGGCGCCGTGCGATGGAGGCACATCCCATGACTCCGATACGGACGGGGTCGGTGCGGCTCATCATCCCTCCGGTTGAGCCCCCGCATGCACGGGCTAGCGACACAAGCCCGCCCCTTTCCGGCTCGTAACGGTGATATGTGGGAAAGGCGGACGGCCTGGAGATCGCTGGATGTCGGGACGGAACATACCGGGACCATCGCTCATGCCACAAGCACACCGCCCCTGATGGTCACCTGTCCACCCGCCGTGAAGTGCTGTCCAGGATTACCCGACGGCAGACCCTAGGGGGGGTGGTAGGGGGTGGATCCAGGGGCACAGCAGGGGTGTACAGAAGATCACCCCTGCTACCTAGACTCACGGCAACGAGAGCGTCAGTTCGAATCTCCAGCAATGCTTGACCACAATCGTCGGGGGACGGGGGAACGAGCATGCCATTGCCCGACGGCAATGAGGAAATGTGGCTACGACGATTTCCAACTCATCCGCAGATCGACGTTCGACTGGTCTGCTTCCCGCATGCGGGAGGCTCCGCGAGCTACTACTTCCCCCTCTCCCAGGCACTGAACCGGGAGTTGGAGGTAGTGGCCATTCAGTATCCCGGCCGGCAGGAACGCCGGCGTGAGCCGCTAATCGACAGCATTTCAGAACTCAGCGACCGGATCTTCGACGTACTGAGCGCTGAGCACCATGACCGCACGGCCTTCTTCGGCCACAGCATGGGCGCTGTCGTGGCCTTCGAGGTGGCACAGCGGTTCCGGCGGAAGCTGGGCACCGGCCCCGAGTGGCTGTTCGTCTCGGGGCGCAGGGCGCCGTCACGGCACCGACCGGGAACGGTCCATCTGCGCGACGACGCCGGTCTGGTGGCCGAGCTGCGCACCGTGGGCGGCACGGACCCGAGCTTTCTGGCCGACGACGAGCTTCGCCAGGTCATCCTCCCGGTGGCGCGCAACGACTTCAAGGCAGTGGAGACCTACACGTGGACGAGCGGGCCACCGCTGGACTGCCCGGTGACGGCGTTCGTCGGCGACCACGACCCGCAGACCACCGTGACCGACGCCGCGGCGTGGTCCGGCCACACCACGGGAGCCTTCGACCTGAAGGTCTTCCCGGGCGGCCACTTCTTCCTGGACACCCACCGGGACGCCGTGGCCCGCACGATCGCGACCGCGATCGGCTCGTCCGCACCCCCCACCGCGATCGAGGAGCCCGCTCCGTGAAATACGAGATTCTGGGTCCGCTCCGCGTGGCGGACGACAGCGGCTACAGCTTCATCAGCGCGCGGAAGATCGAGACCGTGCTCTCCGTCCTGCTGATCCGCTCCGACCAGATCGTCACCCCGGACCAGCTGATGAGCGAGATCTGGGGCGACAAACTTCCCCTGCGGGCCACCGCCGGCCTGCACGTCTACATCTCCCAGCTCCGCAAGTTCCTGCGTCGGCCCGGCCGTTCGGAGAGCCAGATCGTCACCCGTCCACCCGGGTACCTGCTGCGCAAGGGAACCGACGAGATCGACTTCCATGCCTTCCTGCGTCAGGTCAACCGGGGCCGCACCCTGCTCAGGGAGGAGTGCTACGAGGAAGCCTCCGACTGTTTCGACAACGCCCTCGGGCTGTGGCGCGGAACCGTCCTCGGCGATCTGCGGGGCGGGCCCATCGTCGACGGCTTCGTCACCCACATGATGGAGTCCCGGCTGGAATGCCTGGAGATGCTCGCCGACGCGCAGCTCGAACTCGGCCGCCACCGCGAGCTCGTCGGCCGACTGTACGCGCTCGTCGCCGAGAACCCGCTGTGCGAGGCCTTCTACCGCCAGCTGATGCTCGCCCTGTACCGCTCCGAGCGCCAAGCCGACGCGCTCAAGGTGTACCAGGCCGCGCGCCGGACCCTCAACGAGGAGCTCGGGCTGGAACCGGGCCAGGCACTGAGGGAACTGCAGCGGGGCATTCTGGCCTCGGACGAACAGCTCCGTGTCTTCGCCACCCTGTGACGTACGGGGCGGGCCGTTCGCCGACGGGCCGGGCCCGCCGGGCGGGGCCCCGGGCGGGGGGGGCCGGGGGGCGGCCGCGGCGGGGC
>CBFGZZ010000438.1:0-6810 GCA_965653385.1 uncultured Streptomyces sp.
CGAGGGCGCCGACTGGGGGTCCGAACGCACGGTGCGGGCAACGGTGTTGCGGGCACTGCTGCTCGACGGACCGGTGGAGAGCGGCGAAGTGGCCGCTCTCAAGGTGGCAGGGGCACGCGTCACGGGCGTACTGGACCTGCGGTACGCGGTGATCGACAGTGTGGCCCGGCTCAGTCACTGTCACTTCGAGGAGGTTCCCGACCTCTCCGGCGCCCAGCTGAAGTACCTCAATCTGAGCGGGTCGCGGTTGCCGGGGCTGGGGGCGGCGCGGATTCGGGTCGACGGAGGGCTGCGGCTGACGAACTGCCGGTTCGCGGGGCGGGTGCGGCTCGGTGGGGCACAGATCGCCGGGGCGTTGTATCTGGAGGGTGCGGAGGTCGTCGCGCCCGAGGGGAGCGAGGATCCCGTGCTCCAGCTCCACCAGGTGACCGTCGGGGAAGACCTGTGCGCTTCGCGTCTGCGTACCCTCGGGGAGATCCGGCTCGACGGCGCCACGGTGAGCGGCTCGCTCCGCCTGCAGAACGCCGACCTGCGGCGTCCCGGCGGCCTCGTGCTCCACGCCGAAGCGCTGGAAGTGGGCGCCAACGTCATGTGCAGACGCCTGAGCGCGCAGGGCCGGATCGATCTGCGCGGCGCCCGGATACCCGGTCTCCTCGACCTGCTCTACAGCCGCCTGTCCAACCCCGGCGGCACCGCGTTGCACGCGAGCAGCTGTGTCATCGGCGAGGTGTGGCTGCGCAAGGGCCCCTCGATGGAGGGCATGCTGAACCTGCGGCGCTCCCAGATAGACCACCTGAACCTGGCACCCGAGATGCTGTCGGACCAGGTCCGCATACTCGACCTCACCTACGTCTCCCTGACGCCGCACGTGCCGCCCGAGCAGCGGCTGCCCATGCTGGCGCGGGACGGAGACACCTTCGACCCGCACGGATACGAGCAGCTGACCGCCGCCTACCGGCGCACCGGCGACGACCACGCCGCCCGCCTGGTCCAGCTCGCCAAGCAGCGCCGCCACCGCAGGACCCTGCCCTGGTACGGCCGTCTGTGGGGCCACGTCCAGGACGCCACCGTCGGCTACGGGTTCCGGCCGATGCGGGCGCTCGGCTGGCTGCTGTCGCTGCTCGCCGTCGGCTCCGTCGCCTTCGCGCTGGACGCTCCCCCGCCGCTGAAGGCGGACGAGGCACCGCAGTTCAACCCGGTGTTCTACACGCTCGACCTGCTGCTGCCGGTGATCTCCTTCGGCCAGGAACCGGCGTTCGCCCCGGAGGGCGGGCAGCAGGCCCTGGCCTATGTCCTCGTCCTCACCGGCTGGATCCTGGCCACCACGGTCATCGCCGGCGTCACCCGGACCGTCAGCCGCCAGTGACTCCCACGGCTCCCGTCATCGCGCCGGCCGCCCGGCGTGCTGGGCGGCCAGCCGCACCGGCGCGTTCTGGGCGCCATAACCCCGGTACCCGTCGCGCTGCACGAGCTCGAAGAACACGCGGCCGACCGTCACGGTGTAGCAGTGCCGGAACTCGCCGTGCGCGTCCCGGTCGTAGAGGATGCCCAGCTCGCGGTACGTCTCCAGCTCGCCGTCCGCGAACGCGTACCGCGCCGCCAGGTCGTCGTAGTAGTTCGCGGGGATCGGCAGCAGTCGGCCGCCGGCGTCCCGGAAGCGGCGCGCGGCGGCGACCACGTCGTCCGTGGCCAGCGCGATGTGCTGGGCGTGCACCGTGTCGTCGGTCGGCGCCGCACCCACGCTCAGCGCGATCCGCACGCTTCCGTCGGCGTTGGTGACGGCGCGGCTGCGCATCAGGCCGTACGGGTCGGCGACGTCCACGCTCTCCTGGGCGTGCAGGCCGAGGACGCTGCGGTGGAAGAGGGTCGCCTCGTCGAAGTGGTGCCAGGGCTGGGTGAGGGCGAGATGGTCGATGCCCTTGACGCCGGGGGTGCCCGCCTCGTGTGGGACGTCCGTGAAGTCGGCGCGCCAGTTGGGCAGTTCGTCGAGCTGCGTCGCGCAGAAGAACAGTTCCGTACCGTCGGGTGCCGCGACCGCATCGAGCGGGGCGTCCTGCGGGGCGCGGCGGCGGGGCAGGACGGGGGCGAGGAGGGCCTCGGCGCGGCGGGCGGCGCCGGTCGGGTCGGGTGACTCCAGGCCGATCGCGGCGAGTCCGGTGCCGTCGCGGCGGGCGGCGCCCGAGGTGTTGACCAGGATTCTGGCCCCGCCCTGCTGCCAGAGGTCGACCGGCTTGCCGCGGTGCCGTGCGGTGCGGGCGAAGCCGAGGGCGCCGAGTACGGCTGAGACCGGTTCGGCGTCGGGAGTGACCAGTTCGGCGAAGGCGACGCCGGTGGGGACGACGGGTGCGGGCGGGGTGGTGACGGCGAGCGTCTCCTGGAGGACAAGGAGGGAGCGGAGCGCGTCCACGGCCGTCGGGCCGGCCTCGGCCTGGCGGAAGACGTCGTTGAAGACCTCCAGGGAGAGGGGGCCGTCGTATCCCGTGTGCAGGACGTGACGAACGAGTCCGGCGACGTCGAAGCCGCCCTGGCCGGGGAAGCAGCGGTAGTGCCGGCTCCACTGCAGGACGTCCATCGCGAGCAGGGGGGCGTCGGCGAGCTGCAGGAAGAAGATCTTCTCGCCGGGGATGTCCGCGATGCCTTCGAGGTCCTTGGGGTCGGCGCAGCGGGAGAGGATGTGGAAGCTGTCCAGGCAGGTGCCGAGCGCGGGATGGTCGGCCGCCTCGACGATGCGCCAGGCGTGGTCGTACCTGCTGACGTGCCGGCCCCAGGCGAGCGCCTCGTACGCCACCCGGATGCCGAACTCCTGGGCGAGGTCGGCGAGTTGGCGCAGGTGGTACGCCGCGAGCGCGTCGTCGTCCACGGCGAGCGGGTGGACGCTGGAGCAGACGAGGACGGTGTCGGCACCGAGCCGCCGCATCAGCTCGAACTTGTGCCGGGCGCGCCGCAGATTGCGGGTGAACTCGTCGGCGGGCACGGCCTCGATGTCCCGCATCGGCTGGTAGAGGTCGATGCTCAACCCCAGATCCGCGCAGCGCGCCCGGATCTCCTCCGGGGTCAGCGGGCTGGCCAGCAGGTCGTTCTCGAAGATCTCCACGCCGTCGAAGCCGGCCCGGGAGGCGGCCGTCAGCTTCTCGGTGAGGGATCCGCTGAGCGAGACGGTGGCGATGGACGTGCGCATGCCGGTACCTCTTCCTGTTCCTGCCTCTGCTAGCTGGGGGTTCCCACGGTGCCCGCGCGCTCGGCGAGCTCGGCGATGTCCGCGAGCATCCGGGTGCTGTCGGGCTCGCGCCCGGTGAACAGGCGGAACGCGTCCACGGCCTGGAAGACCGCCATGCCGCCCCCGTCGAGGGTGGCGCAGCCCAGTGCCCGGGCCGTGCGCAGCAACTCCGTCTCCAGCGGACGGTAGACGACCTCGGCGACCCACAGCGCCGAGTGGAGCAGCTCGGCCGGGAGGGGCAGGCCGGGGTGGGCGGCCATACCGGTGGGGGTGGCGTGGACGAGGCCGTCGGCGTGGCCGATCAGGGTGCGCAGCGCGTCCGGGGTGGTGCCGACCGCCCGGCCGGCGCCGAAGTGCCGGTTCAGGGACGCGGCGAGATCGACGGCCCGGTCGCTCAGCGCGTCCACGACGGTGACCAGCTCGGCGCCGAGGGTCAGCATGGCATGCGCGACGGCCGCTCCCGCGCCCCCCGCGCCGAGCTGCACGACCCGCTCCAGCGGCGCGTCGGGCAGGCCGCGCGCGAACGACGCGGCGAATCCGGTGACGTCCGTGTTGTGGCCGATGGCCCGGCCGTCCTCGAAGACGACGGTGTTGACCGCGCCCAGCGCCTCGGCCTGCGGGGCGAGCGCGTCCAGGTGCTCGATGACGAGCTGCTTGCAGGGGTGGGTGATGTTGAGCCCGTCGAAGCCGAGGTCGCGTGCGGACCGCACCAGGTCTCCCACCGCCCGCGGCGGGACACCGAGCGTGTCGATGTCGATGAGCCGGTACAGATAGCGCAGCCCCTGCCGATCGGCCTCCCGCTCGTGCAGCGCCGGGCTGAGCGACGGTCCGATGCCGGAGCCGATCAGCCCGACGAGATACGAGTCGTTGGTCTCCTTGGCCACCGGGGGACCTCCTGAGCGGCTCACTAATGTACGAACTGGTGAGTTAGTAATAGCAGGTGGACCGGAGCTTGGGAAGGCCCGTCCCGGCACGCCCGGCGACCGGGCTTCTACAATCACCGGCACGCGGGTGGGCCACCGGGGCGCGCCCGCCCCTCGCCGAAGGAAGCCGATGACCAGCGTCGAAGAGCCGGCACGCAGCAACGGGCGGACCCGTGACGCCGCCCGCACCCAGGCCGAGATCCTCGACGTCGCGACGCAGGAGTTCGCCCGGGTCGGCTTCGCCGGGGCGCGGGTCGACGACATCGCCGCCCGCACCAGTACCACGAAGCGGATGATCTACTACTACTTCGGCGGCAAGGAGCAACTGTTCACGGCCGTGCTGGAGCGGGCGTACGGAGTGATCCGCGACGCCGAGCAGGAGCTCGACGTCGAGCACCTGGACCCGGTCGCGGCCATCCGCCGGCTGGCGGAGCTGACCTTCGACCACCATGAGCAGCACCCCGACTTCATCCGCCTGGTCAGCATCGAGAACATCCACGGGGCCGAGCACATCGCCGCCTCCGAGAAGCTCGGCAGGATCGGCTCACCGGCGCTGGACGTGATCCGCCGGATCCTGGAGTCGGGACAGCGGTCGGGCCTGTTCACGGCCGACGTCGACGCCGTCGACCTGCACGCGATGATCAGCTCCTTCTGCTTCTTCCGGGTCGCCAACCGGCACACCTTCGGCGCCCTGTTCGGCCGCGACCTGGTCGATCCGGCGCAGCGCGAGCACTACCGCGCGATGCTCGGCGACATGGTGATCGCGTACCTGACGGCTGACCGCGCCGCGGACTGAGCGGCGCAGGGGTTGCTCGGCGCACCCTCTTGACACCCGGGAAACGTGAGCGCAACATCCCTACCCACCACGTACTAACTATCCAGTGGGTTAATTAGCCGCGATCCGGCTCCTCTCCCCGCCGCTCACATCCGCACTCCGCTTATGTTGGAGCCCCCTCGAAGGAGCACGCCGTGTCCGTCCCCGTCTCCCCGTCCCCGCCCGGGCAGCCGAAGAAGGCCGCCACCGCCGCCTGGATCGGCAGCGCCCTCGAGTACTACGACTTCTTCATCTACGGCAGCGCCGCCGCGCTGATCTTCCCCGAGGTCTTCTTCGACGAGTCCGACCCGGCGACGGCCACCCTGCTGTCGCTGGCCACGTTCGGTGTGGCGTACGCGGCCCGGCCGGTCGGCGCGCTGTTCCTCGGCCACTTCGGTGACCGCATGGGCCGTAAGAAGATCATGGTCTTCACGCTGATCCTGATGGGCGTGTCGACGTTCCTCATCGGCTGTCTGCCGACTCGCGACCAGGTCGGCACCCTCGCGCCCGTACTCCTTGTGCTGTGCCGTGTTCTCCAGGGCATCTCGGCGGCGGGTGAGCAGGCCAGCGCCAACTCGATGACGCTGGAACACGCGCCACCCAACCGGCGCGGCTTCTTCACCAGCTTCACGCTGAGCGGCACCCAGGGCGGGCAGCTGCTGGCCACGCTGGTCTTCATCCCGGTCGCCGCGCTGCCGGAGGAGCAGCTGCTGTCGTGGGGCTGGCGGGTGCCGTTCTGGATGAGCATCGCGGTCGCCGTCGTCGGCTACGTCATCCGCCGCAAGCTCGACGAGACACCGGCCTTCGAGCAGCAGGCGGCCGCCGAGGGCGTCGTCAAGCTGCCGCTCGCGGTGCTGGTGCGGGAGCACTGGGCTGATGTGCTGCGGGTGATCGCCGGTGCGCTGGTCGCCTCGGTCAGCACGATCTTCACGGTGTGGGCGCTGTCGTACGCCACCAGTGACGCCGTCGGGATGGACAGGTCCGCGATGCTGTGGGTGGGCGCGCTCGCCAACCTGGTCGCGCTGGCCGCGATCCCACTGTGGGCCACGCTGTCGGACCGCATCGGCCGTCGCCCGGTGTACCTGATCGGCGCGGCGGGCAGCGCGGTGACGATGTTCCTCTACCTGTGGGCGATCTCCACCGGCTCCTACCCGCTGACCCTGCTGCTCGGCATCATCGCCTTCGGTGTGGTCTACAGCGCCGCCAACGGCGTGTGGCCCTCCTTCTACGGCGAGATGTTCTCCACCCGGGTCCGGCTGTCCGGCATGGCCATCGGCACCCAGATCGGCTTCGCTGTCGCCGGTTTCGCGGTCACCTTCGCCGCGCAGATCGCCGGCCCGGACGGCGACGACTGGTCCGCGGTGGCCCTCTTCACGGCCGCGCTGTGCGTGCCGCCGATCGTGGCCGCCCTCTCCGCCCGCGAGACCGCCAAGGTCCCGACGGAACAGCTCGGCGAACGGGCCTCCGCCAAGACTGCCGAGCGGGAGACGGTCGCGGCCTGACCTCTCCCCGGCTGGTCACTCAGGCCCTCGGACTCCAGGCGGCTCCGGGGGCCTGAGGCCTGAGTCACGCCAGGCCGGGCTCGACGGGTGGCGGCACCAGGTTCGACCAGCCCCTCCTGCACAGCACCAGCCGGTATCCGTCCGGGTCCTCGATCGTGACGCCCCACTCGTTCCAGTACGGGTTGGGAGACAGGACCCGCTTGCCGCCGTGCCGCTCCAGCCGGGCCACCAGGTCGTCCGGCACGGGGCCGTCCAGGTAGACGACGAGGAGGTCCTCCTCGGTCGGCCGGGGCTCGACCGGGCGGGCAGGCTCGTGGACGAGTTCCAGATGCCAGCCGGCGTCCGGCCGGCCGA
>CBFGZZ010000439.1:0-6804 GCA_965653385.1 uncultured Streptomyces sp.
CCAGTGACCTCTTCGGTGTGAACGAAGCGCTCTCCCACTGAGCTAATCGCCCGGGCGCAGGAAGTACATTACCCCATGTCAGGGGGTGCGGGTGACCAGCGCGAACCCGCACCGGACGACGTCCGCACCCCGTCGCGGATCACTGGTCCTTGATCTTCCAGGGCATGACTATGCCGAACTTCCACACGTAGAAACCGACGAGCGCGCCCACGATCACGAGGCCGATCGTCGTCAGGATGATGTTGCGGCGGCGCACCTTCGGGTCGAGGGCCCGCTGGGCCGCCTCGGTGACCTTGCGCTTGGTCCAGCGCAGCACCAGCTGGGCCCAGACGAACTCGGTCGCCCAGATCGCCATGCCCCCGAAGATCACGACCCAGCCGGGACCTGGCAGCGGCAGCATGATGATGCCGGCGACCACGACCGCGAGGCCGATGACGAAGACACCCACCTGCCAGCTGACATGCAGTACCCGGCGCGCCTTGATGAACTCCGGCGCTCTCGAACCGAGGCCCTGCTCGCTGTCGCCCTTCACACCGTCCACTTCGATCTGTCCCGTCGCCACGGCAACTTCGCCCGGCTCGTTACTCCCCGTATTCATACGGCCAAACCCTACCGGACCGAAACCAGTCACCGGAATGGGCGTACCTCGCGAACTGGTTCTCGGCCGGAAGAGTTACGTAAACACACGCAAAACACTCAGAGGGGTTTACAACGGCACCGTAGGTGGCATGTCGATTTCGCCGACGTGCGAATCCCCGAGCGCACACTGAGCGAAAGGCCCTGGCGCTTATGAACACCACGGTCAGCTGCGAGCTGCACCTGCGCCTCGTTGTGTCGAGCGAGTCCTCCCTGCCTGTCCCCGCAGGCCTGCGGTACGACACGGCCGACCCCTACGCCGTGCACGCCACCTTCCACACCGGAGCCGAGGAGACCGTCGAGTGGGTGTTCGCCCGCGACCTCCTCGCGGAGGGCCTCCACCGGCCCACCGGAACCGGCGACGTCCGTGTCTGGCCGTCGCGCAGCCACGGCCAGGGCGTCGTCTGCATCGCCCTGAGCTCTCCGGAGGGCGAGGCGCTGCTCGAGGCCCCGGCACGGGCTCTGGAGTCCTTCCTGAAGCGAACGGATGCCGCCGTGCCTCCCGGTACGGAGCATCGGCATTTCGATCTCGATCAGGAGCTCTCGCACATCCTGGCGGAAAGCTAGGGCGAGGCGTCCCCTCAAGGCCGCCCGGCGCCGTCGACTCGGGGAGACGGCTCGGGCCAAGACAACCGCATACGGCACACATCACGCCGCCTCCGCTCCACGGGGGCGGCGTTGGTGTGCCTGTGACCGGCGAGGGCGGTGGTGCGAGAGTGACGGTGAGTAGCGCCGGCCTGGGTGCGACGGGAACCGTCGGCGCCTCCCCGGCGTTGTATTCGAAGCCATGTGCGGGCTCGGCCGATGTGTCGGCGCCGTGAGCCACTACCATCGGCCAGCATCGGCGGGCGACCCGCCCGACCCAGGCCAGGGAGCGAAACGTGCTGATCACCCATGACACCCGGTGTGCACTCGATGCCGTGGTGGACCTGGTGAACACCTCGCCGGAGGGCGACGACACGCCGGACGGACTGCCGGACGTCGCGACTCTCGCCGATTTCGTACGAAAGCACGAGATCAGTGATGTCGGTGTGCTGTCGGAGTTCGATCTGTCGGCGGTGCGCAAGGTTCGGGGGCGGTTCGCCGCGATCTTCGCGGAGCCGGAGGCCCGCAAGGCGGCCGGGCTGATCAACGAGCTGGTCGCCGCGGCGGGCACCACTCCCCGGCTGACGGACCACGACGGCTACGACTGGCATGTGCACTACTTCGCCCCCGGCGCCTCCGTCGCCGACCATCTGGCGGCCGACTGCGGCATGGCGCTGGCGTTCTTCGTGGTCGCCGGGGAGCAGGAGCGGCTACGGCGCTGCGAGGCGCCGGACTGTCGGCACGCCTTCGTGGATCTCTCCCGCAACCGTTCACGGCGCTACTGCGACAGCCGTACCTGCGGAAACCGGCTGCATGTGGCCGCCTACCGGGCGCGACGCAAGGAAGCCGCCGGCTGACACGACGGGTGTGTCGACGCGGACCCCGGCGGGTGGCGCCGGGGACCGCGGGTACGGCTCAGAGCAACAGCAGATCGTGCAGCGCAGCCATGAGCAGCAGACACCCGATCACCGCAAGGAAGATCATCAGCGGTGGCTGGGAAAGGGCGAAAAGGCACCCGCGAGGTTCGTCCTGAGCCGGCGCGGCCTCGCTCTGTGTCGTGTCCAGCATCTCGCGCAGATGATGGCGCAGTTGCCCCTGGTCGCGCGATCAACACGCCCGGAATGAGCGGGAGTTCGCTGGATTCCGTGATGTCCGGTTCGAGTAGTGATCGCTTACGGCCGTGCGGCGACCCACTGTGTCGTTTCGGCCCTGCGCAGGGCCGTCATATGCCGTGCTTCTTGAGGATCGCCTCGATGTCGCTGAAGTCGTCCGAGGCCTCGGCCCGGGGTGCGGTCGCGGGCTTGGTGGACTGCCGGGAGCCCGCGCCCAGCGAGGGCGCCGAGGCCGCCGGGGCCACCGCCTCGCGCTGCGCGGCGGCGCGGGCCTCCTTGCGCTCCTTGCGGGTGCCCCCGCGTCGGCGCTCCACCGCACGGGTGCTCGCGAACAGCAGCCAGGACGCCCCGAGGACTCCGAAGCCGGCCCAGGCCGTCGGGCTGAACGCGGTGTCCGCCAGCCACTCGACGACACCGGTCATCACCAGCCCGAGCGGCACCAGCGAGTACGCGACGATGCGCGTGGCCGCGAGGAAGCGCTTGCGGTACGCCGTGACCGCCGCGATGCCCAGGCCGGCCGCGGCGACGGCGGAACAGACGGTCTCGGCAATCATCCGGTCCTCCAGGCAGGCTGGGTCGGGCAGGGCACTTTCGTTCCTTCCATCCTGCACCGTGGCAAGCCCGCCCGGCCATGCCTGCGGCCGACATCAGGGAGATCTCCGGGTCGCCTCCTCCGCAGGTGCCGGTCGAGGACGTACGACCAGGTCGGATTGGGTCGCCCGGGCCGCTGCTGGGAGACTGGGGCCATGAGCGACTCCTCCTCCGACCGTCCCGCCGCCCCCGTCCTCGACATCTGGTGCGAGCTCCAGTGCCCCGACTGCCGCGGCGCCCTGGACGACGTCCGTGCCCTGCGTGCCCGTTACGGCGACCGGCTGGAGCTTCGGCTGCGGCACTTCCCGCTGGAGAAGCACAAGCACGCCTTCGCCGCCGCGCAGGCCGCCGAGGAGGCCGCGGAGCAGGGGCAGGGCTGGCCGTATGTCGAGGCCGTGCTGGGCCGGGTCGAGGAGCTGGACCGTGAGGGAGAACCCTTCCTGGTCGAGACGGCCCGGGAACTGGGCCTGGACGCCGAGGAGTTCGACACCGCGCTGATCGACGGCCGGCACATCCTGATCGTCGACGCCGACCAGGCCGAGGGCAAGGCGATCGGCGTGACCGGCACGCCGACGTACGTGATCGGCGGCGAGCGCCTGGACGGCGGCAAGAGCCAGGAGGGGCTGCGCGAGCGCATCGAGGAGATCGCCGACCGGCTGCTGGCCGAACAGGGCGACTGACCCGACGAGCGGCCTCTGGCCAGCCCCTCGACCCCGCCGGTCTGCTACAGCAGCGTCTTGTACAGGCCGTACTGCCGTGTCTCGTAGCCGAGTGACTCGTAGAGCCGCTCGGCGGGAGCGTTGCCCGCGAAGACGTTGAGGCCGATGGTCCGGTACCCCGCGCCGATCGCCTGGGCCTCGGCCAGCAGCATCAGAGTGCGGCCGTGCCCCTTGCCGCGGTGGGCCGCGGCGGTCTCGACGTCGTAGACGTAGGCCACGCCGTCGCGCTCCGCCACCCACAGGGTGCCCACCGGGATGCCCTCGTGCTCGAGGACGCTCAGGAACACGTTCGGCGTGCGCATGCCGTCCGGCAGCAGTGCCGCGTGGTCACGCTCGGACCTGGCCCGGGCCTCGGCCTGCGGAACCCCGCGCTCGGCCCAGCTGCGGAGATA
Organism: uncultured Streptomyces sp.; assembly: GCA_965653385.1. Classification (GTDB taxonomy): domain Bacteria; phylum Actinomycetota; class Actinomycetes; order Streptomycetales; family Streptomycetaceae; genus Streptomyces. The sequence goes on from CBFGZZ010000439.1 coordinate 4,036, forward strand.
ACCCTCGTGGCTCTCGGCCAGCCAGGTCGCGTACTCGGCCTCCGTCATGGGGCGCGCCCGGCTGCCCGGCGGCGGCTCGGGCGGTGTGTCGCCGAGGGCCTTCTCCATGCGGCGGTTGCGGACGACGTAGCCGAGCGCCGTGGCGAGGCGCAGCGCCGGTCCGGCGTCGCCGGGGACGGCCGTCTCGACGCGTCGGCAGCCCCAGCCGCGCGCCACCTCCTCCGCGGCGAGGGCGGCCACCGTGCCGCGGCCGCGGCGCCGGTCCGGTTCCTCGATCCGCAGCGTCGTTATCCGGGCCACCGCGGGTCCGAAGACGGGATGCGTGCCGAGGCGGAGGGTGCCCACGGGACGGCCGTTCACACACACCTGGTAGTGGCGCGAACGGGTCCCGTCCTCGTGGTGCTGAAGCGGCTCGGTCGGCCGCAGGGTCGTGGTCATCAGGGGTGTTCTACCCACCGCACCGGCCCACGGCAGCCCAATTTCCCGCTCCTACGGATCCAGGTCGTCCCCGGACCGCTCCTCGAAGACCCGCATGGCCTTGGCGGTCACGGGACCCGACGCGCCCGGGAGTGCGCGGTCGTCGACCCGGTGCACGGCCTGCACGTCCCGCAGGGTGGAGGTCAGGAAGACCTCGTCGGCCCGCTCGAGCACGTCCAGCGGCAGGTCGGTCTCCTTCGCGCCGGTCCACTCGACGGCCAACGCGCGCGTGATGCCCGCGAGGCAGCCCGAGGCGACCGGCGGAGTGTGGATCTCGCCGTCGAGCACCACGAAGACGTTCGACCCGGTGCCCTCGCAGAGCTGTCCGACCGTGTTGGCGAACAGGGCCTCGGAGGCGCCGTGTTGGTGGGCGCGGGCGAGAGCGACGACGTTCTCGGCGTACGAGGTCGTCTTCAGACCGGTCAGCGCCCCGCGCTCGTTACGGGTCCAGGGCACGGTGATGACGGCCGTGGAGTCGGGGCGCCGGGTGGTCTCGCCGAGGGCGACGACGAGGGTCGGGCCGTGCTCGCCGCGGTCGGAGCCGAGGGGCCCGTGGCCGCCGGTGTAGGTGATCCGCAGCCGGCCGAGCGGCATCGGGTTGGCCTCCAGGACGGAGGCGCAGGCGCGGCGTACCTCGTCGTGGTCCGGATCGGGCAGACCGAGCCCGCGTGCCGAACGCGTCAGCCGGTCGAGGTGCCGGGTCAGCGCGAACGGACGGCCGTCCACCGCCTTCACGGTCTCGAAGATGCCGTCGCCCACGGTCAGCCCGTGGTCGAAGACGGAGACACGGGCGGACTCGATGTCCTGGAGCCCGCCGTCGAGCCAGATCTTCACGTCAGTCCCTCTCCACTCACCGCGTACGCTCCCGACGCTACCGCGAGCAGCCGGGCCGCCTTCAGCTCGGTCTCCCGCCACTCCCCCTCGGGATCCGACCCCCAGGTGATCCCGGCACCGGTGCCGAACCGCAGCACGCCCTCGCCCCGGTCGATCCAGAACGTACGTATCCCGACGGCCAGCTCACCGACACCCCGGTCGGCGTCGACCCACCCGACGCCACCGCAGTACGGCCCACGCGGCGCCGTCTCCAGCGCGTCGAGGATCCGCAGGGCACTCGACTTGGGCGCACCGGTGACCGACCCGGGCGGGAAGGAGGCGCCGAGCAGCTCGGACCAGCCGACGCCGGCACCCAGCTCGCCCCGCACCGTGGACACCAGATGCACAAGCCCCGGGTGCTTCTCCACGGCACACAGATCGGGGACGGTGACGGTCCCCGTGGCGCAGACCCGTCCGATGTCGTTCCGGACCAGGTCGACGATCATCACGTTCTCGGCGTAGTCCTTCTCCAGCAGGTCCGCCTCGGTGCGCCCGGTGCCCTTGATCGGCCCCGACTCGACGACCCGCCCGTCCCGGCGCAGGAAGAGCTCGGGAGACGCGGTCGCGATCTCCACACCGTGCGCCGGCAGCCGGATCGTTCCTGCGTACGGCGCCGGGTTGCCGCGGGCCAACAGGGCGGTCAGGGCGTCCACGTCGGCGTCCGCCCCGATCGGCGCGCTCAGGACCCGGCACAGGTTGGCCTGGTAGACCTCGCCGGCCGCGATGTACTCGCGGATGCGGCGGACCCCCGCCGTGTACGCGGCGCGGTCGAGCGAGGACGTCCAGTCACCGGCCGCCGGACCGACCCACCTCCCTGGCACCGGCGCGGGCACGGGCTCATCGCGTACGTCCCGGAATCGGGCGCAGGTCAGACCGCCCTCGAAGTCGGCGCAGACGGCCCAGAAACCGCGGGAGTCCAAGGCGGCGGGGTCGCTGGTGACATCGAGGAGTCCGGTGGCGAGTCGGTCGCCGAAGCGGGCGAGGGGAGCGAGGTCGAGCACGCAGTCGAGTCTATGGCGGGTGTCCTGCGGGTGACCTGACCATGTCCCTTCGGAGCGCTCCGGCAGGCCCCTGAGCAGGCGCAGCGCAGCACGCTGCACAAACGCGTTTTTGTGCTGGCCCCGGAATCCGCTAGAGTTCAACACGTCGCCGGGCCGCGGGAGCGGAACGAAACGACAGGCGGACGTAGCTCAGTTGGTAGAGCGCAACCTTGCCAAGGTTGAGGTCGCGAGTTCGAACCTCGTCGTCCGCTCGAAGGAACAAGGGGATCTTCCCGAACCCCTCACTCCTGGTGGAGTGGCCGAGAGGCGAGGCAACGGCCTGCAAAGCCGTCTACACGGGTTCAAATCCCGTCTCCACCTCCAAGGACGATTAGCTCAGCGGGAGAGCGCTTCCCTGACACGGAAGAGGTCACTGGTT
>CBFGZZ010000440.1:0-6793 GCA_965653385.1 uncultured Streptomyces sp.
ACATCACGCCGATCAACAGCATCAAGCTCTACCAGTAGTCCGAGCCAGTAGTCCGCGGGCGCGGCAGCGGTGCTCCGGACGCTACACAGGGCCCCGGGGGGAGAAGACGCCCCCCCGGGGCCCTGTGTACGAAGTCGTACTGTTCACGATCGTCTGCCGCCGGCGTCACACCATGGGCTGCGAAGGCTCGGGTGTGAGCGGGGATGCGAGGGCGACTCGGTAGGGCCCCTTCCTGTCGGGCGCCCCGTTCCGCCGTACGGCCCGGCCGCGCCGTACGGGTCGAGCCCGGCTGTCCGGGGCCACCCGCGCCGTACGGCTCAAGCCGAGGCCTTCACCGCCGAGTCCGCCTGCCCCGCAGGGCTCCCCGCACCCACCTGACCCACCTGGCCCGCCCCGCTCGCCGGCTGTACCGTCCGGCGGCGGCGGACCGGCAGGCCCACTGTCGGGTGGGCGACCGCCCAGGCCGCGCCCTTGCAGATGACTTCCTTGTAGAGGGCGGCGAGGCGGCCGGTGAGCGCCTTGGGGACGGCCTGGTCGTCCGCGGTGACGAACTGGATCAGGCCCTCCTTGCGGCCGAGCGAGACGCACTGCTGGAAGTAGCGGATCGGGACCTTCGGGAGCTTTCCGCCGGTCAGGCGGGCAGCGATGACGTCGGCGGCCTGCCACGCGGTGGGCACGCCCGAGGCGCACGACATCCGCAGCGGCTTGTCGCCGGGACCCGTCACGAGGGCCGCGTCGCCGACGGCGTACACCTCCGGGTGCGAGACCGAGCGCATGGTCGCGTCGACCACGATCTGGCCCGTGCCGGAGACCTCCAGCGTGCTGGCCGCGGCGATCGGGTGGACGGCGAAGCCGGTGGCCCATACGGTGACCGCGGCCGGGACGGACGCGTCGTCGGTCAGGACGCGGTCGGCCTCGACGGCGGTGACGGTGGTGTGCTCGTGCACGGTGATGCCGAGCCCGGCGAAGACCTTCCGCAGATGTCCTCGGCCCTTGTCGGAGAGCCAGTCGCCGAAGCCACCACGGGCCACGAGGGCGACGTCCAGGTCCGGGCGGGTCTCGGCGATCTCGGTCGCGGCCTCCAGGCCGGTGAGTCCGCCGCCGACGACCACCACGGGCTGTCCCGCGTCCAGGCGGGCCAGCCGCTCGCGCAGCCGGCGCGCTCCGGAGCGCCCGGAGATCTCGGGGGCATGCTCGGCGGTACCGGGGACACTCTGGGGGTTCCAGCCGCTGCCGAGGGCGTAGACGAGGGTGTCGTACTCCAGTTCCTGCACCCCGGCGCCGTGCGCGTCGACGACGGTCACGGTCCCGCGGTCGGTGTCGATACCGGTGACCTCGGCGAGTTTCACCTCGACGCCGGTGCCCGCGAACATCTCGTCGAAGGGGCGGGGCTTGAGCTCCTGGCCGACCGCGAGCTGGTGCATCCGGACGCGTTCGACGAAGTCGGGCTCGGCGTTGACGAGGGTGACGGCGACGTCCGCGCGGTGCAGCCGCTTGGCGAGGCGCCCGGCGGCCGTGGCTCCGGTGTAGCCGGCTCCGAGGACGATGATGCGGTGCTGCATTTCCTGCTCCTGTCTGCGAGGCTCCGACGCTTGCCCTTGTTCGGTCACGCCCCTTGAACCGGGCGGCCCGCGCTTTCCTGACAGGAACAGGATGTGAAGCAGGTCACAATCTCACCGGAAGATGCGCCCGGTTCGCCGAAGGCATTCCGAAGGGCCTTGGGAAGCCCTCGGACGGGCGTGCGTCAGAAGGCGTGGAACAGGGGTTCCCCGTGTTCGGAGGCCGCCCACACCTCGGTCGCGCGTTCCAGCTTGTCGGGGTTGACCTGGGTGCGGAACGCGGCGATGCCGTCCGCGCCGATCTCCAGGCAGATGACCCCGACGACCCGGCCGTCGACGACCGCAAGGACCGCGGGACCGCCGTTGGCCGTGGAGATGTGGATCTCGGGGGAGCCGCCGACCATGGCCCGCTTGACCGGGGCCGGTTTGAACAGTCCCCGCATGAACTTCGCGACCGCGAGAGCGCCCTCGAACGCCTTGGCGCGGGCCGGGACCTTTCCGCCCCCGTCGCCGACCGCGATGGCATCCGAGGTGAGCAACTTGACCAGCGGCTCGGTCTTCCCGCTGGTGGCCGCCGCGAGGAACTCCTCGACGATCCGCCGGGCCACCGCCTCGTCGATCTCCGTACGGACCTTGCCCGCCGCCACGTGCTTCTTCGCACGGTGGAAGACCTGCTGGCTGGCGGCCTCGCTGATGTCGAGGATCTCGGCGATCTCCCGGTGCGGGTAGTCGAAGGCCTCCTTCAACACGTACACTGCCCGCTCGTTGGGGGAGAGGCGCTCCAGCAGGGTGAGGACCGCGTACGAGACGGATTCGCGCTGTTCGGCAGTGTCGGCCGGGCCGAGCATCGGGTCGCCGGAGAGCAGCGGCTCGGGCAGCCACTGGCCCACGTAGGTCTCCCGGCGCGCACGGGCCGAAGTGAGCTGGTTGAGGCACAGGTTGGTGAGCACCTTCGTCAGCCAGGCCGTGGGCACCTCGATCCGGTCGACGTCGGCCGCCTGCCAGCGCAGGAACGTCTCCTGCACGGCGTCCTCCGCCTCGCTCGCCGAGCCGAGGAGGCGGTAGGCGATCGCCTCGAGACGGGGCCTCGTCGCCTCGAACCGATCCACGTCGTGCGTCGTCAGCGCCATGCCCCGGATCCTAGAGGATCTCCGAATGCCGAGACATGCCCTGCTCGCCACCGGAACCGTTCCCGCGCGAAGCGCCCCCGGTCGCACGTCTTCAGTGCCAAGTTGACGGCACGGCTTCCGCTGGTGCCGCACACGACAGCCACTTCTGTGGGTATCAGATCCCCTCCTGGCTCGTAGGAGGCCCACGGCCCACGTGCGTGCGCATCGACCGGGCGACGTACCAACCCGCGGCATGCCGGAATCCTCGCCGACGGAGCATCGCTTCGCTCCGGCCGACGAAATCCTTGGAACGATCGGACAGTGATGTCGTCGGCCGCTCCTGACCGGCGGACAACAAAGTTGGAGGGCCGGGCGGCCGTTTGAGGCGCGTTCGAATGCCGACCCCGCGTTGGCGTAACGACCGACGGAGCAGGCAACTGCCGCTGTCCGGACCGCCACAACCGGAAAGGCCGAATGCAGGCGCCTCAACCGTCCACGTCAAGCGCCGCCCGTCAGGCAGCTCGCTTGATCATGAGCAGGACCCGGACGGCGGGTGGTTCGCGGCATGCGTCGCGCGTGGCTGCGACACCATGGGACTGGCTGGCCCGCTGCTTCCCCCGTAGCGGCGGGCTGGCTCCTTCGGGCCGCCCGAACGGTGTCGCGGTCAATGACGAGTACGTGGGTGAGCGCCGGTCGGGACTGGGCTGAGGGCCTTGTCCGGTCGTGAGCCGACGGGGATCATGATCGCGTGAAGCATCGGGAGGAACTCCACGGACTACTCGCCCGCGCCGGACTCACGGTGGTCGAGGACGTACGCCCGGGCAGCCTGTTCCCGCCAGAGGCCGCCTGGCGGATCGCGCGGGGGGTCGCGGCGCCGGACGGCGAGGCCCTCGCAGCGCTCGATGCCGCGTGGTGGCGCCGTCTTCGCGATGCCGACGGCGAGTTCCTGGTGGCCGTCCTCAGGCACCGGATCGGCGGCAACGACTCCTGGTGGACCCGGGTCCGGCATGCCGGGAGCGGCGTGCCGGAGTTGACCGACGACCCCGGGTTCGTGGCGCTCTCCCTCGACGGGCAGGTGCTGCTGGCGGAGGTGCCAGGCGCGAGCGGGCCGCGGGTGACGGCCATGGACCGACTGCCGGAGCGGCTGGAGGAGGCCGCCGCGGCGGCCGGGCGTGAGACGGAGGCCGAACAAGCCGATGCGTGGGCGACGGTGCCCGGCCAACCTTCGTGGCCGCTGCACTGGGCGGAAGGGATCGGACTCAATCCGGCCGCGACGGACGAACTGCTGATCCGGCTGCTGGATGTGGAGGAGGGCTTCCTGCACGTATGCGACCGGACCGCCGTCCTGGACGCCGCCGTGGCGCACCCCGATCCGCGCGTGCGGTCAAGACCCGCCGACACCTTCCGGCCCAAGCTCACGTCCGGTCAGTGGGAACGCCTGGTCCGCGCCGAGCCGTCGCCGGATCGACGCGTGCTCTGGGCGGAGCACGCCTGCCTCTGGGGTGCCGAACTCCCCGAGGACCTGTACGACGATCTCCTCGCCGGCCCGTCCCGCGCGCGGGCCGCCGAACTCCCGGGGCTCCCCGCACAGCACCTGCCTGGCCTCGCGGCCGACGCCGATCCCCGGGTGCGGGCGGCGGCCTGTGCCCGGTGGGAGGACCTCGCCGCACCGCTGCGGGAGCGGCTGCTGGCCGACACCGACCACGCGGTGCGAACGGCTGCGCTGCTCGCCCACCACACCGGCGTACCCATGACTCGCGAGGTTTTCGCCACCCTGCCCGACCCGCGGCGTGCGCTCGAACGGTGCCGCTTTGCGCCCGAGTTGGAGGCGGAGCTGGTCCGGGACGGGGACACGGAGGTACGTCGGGCGCTGGCCGCCAACCCGGGCCTGGGCGCGCACGGCGTCGCCGTGCTGGCGGAGGACCCGCAGGACGACATCCGCTCCGCGGTTGCGTTGCGCCCCGACCTCACCGAGGCGCAACGTGCCGCGGTCCGCCACGACTTCGACCCGACGTCGATGTCCCGCACCCTGCCCTGGGTCGAGGACCTGCACGGCGACGCCGACGCGATGCGCCGTCTCGCCACATCGTCGCACCCGCTGGTCCGCCGCAGTGTGGCCCGAGCCCGCCACCTCCCGCCGGATGTCGTGGCGCGCCTGGCGCGGGACGAGGACCGGGTGGTCCGCCTGTTCCTGGCCGAATCGTGCGAGGACGCGCCCCCCGACCTGCTGCTGGAGGTCTGGCGCTGGTGGGACGGCAGCTTCAGCCACCCCGGCCGGCCCCGCAGCCACCCCAACTTCCCCCGTGCGGGCCTGCTGCGCTACATCGCCGACCCCAGCGGGCGAATGCGCCGCCTGGCCCTGGACGATCCGGAGTCGACACCGGCCGACGTCGCACGCCTGGCCCGCGATCCCGAAGCCGAGGTGCGCCGCCGCGCGGCTGAGGACCCCCGGCTGTCACCGGCCGACGCGGTACGGCTGCTGAACGACCCGGAGGCCCAGGTCCGCAGTACCGTGGTGCGCAGTCCGCGGCTGCCGGCCCGCGTCCTGGCCGAGCTGTTGCACGACCGCGACACGGCATGCGCGGCGGTCACCAACCCGGCGATCCCGGTCGGCGTCCTGGACCGCATCCTTACCGCGGCTGCGGCAGCAGCAGCCCCACGCTGAACACGCCGCACGGCGGACAAGGGTGCCTACGGCGCCGCTGCGCGATGAGTGGCGTTTCGCCTTCGACTCGCCTGATCAGCCCGCACGTATCCGGCTGTCACCGAGGACGTCGGAGGCCGCTGCCCGCAGACCCTTCACGGCCTGATACAGCAGGTGCTCCCGCTCGGCGGCGAGCGCGAGATCGTCTGCTTTGCGGGACGTGTCCCGGGCGTGGGCGTCACGCACCATCCGGCGCATGACCTCGGCGAGGTCGTCGGCGGCGTGGACCACACCGTAAAGCGCCTCCACCACGGAAGGCGGCCCCTCGAGGATGACGAACTCGGCGGCCCGGTGGACTCCGCGAGCCTGGACGGCGAAGCGTTCCATCTTCCCGTCGACGTCCCTCAGGTCGGGCCGGTCCGCTCGCAGTGCGTCGCGCACCGCGTCCAGGGCGACATCGCGGTCGTACACCGCACCCAGGTAGTTCGCGTAGGCCTCCCGGCGGTGCTGCCGACGCCACTGGCCGAACTGCGAGCGCGCCGCCGCGCGCCCGGTGACCATCGCGGAGCCGAGGGTGGCAAGTGAGCCTACGGCGGCGCCAAGCAGCGCGGTGAGTCCAGCGTCCATGACCTCATTCTGCCGACTGCGAGGCCAAGTTGAGGTGCGGCCAGAAGCGGGACCGGGTTGCGGGATGATCCGTTCGGGGCGGTGCCGCTCTCGGACCTGGTCGAGCCGGTCTTCCCTCCGGTTGGTGACGGTGTGTGAGGCGGGTGGGGCAGCCGTGTCTTTCCGTCGTTGTGTTGTCTCGGTGAAGGGCTTGAGCGTTCCGGGGGCGCGGGGGACCGGTTTCGACCGTGCTGTGGCTGAAGTTGAGCGTTGTGCGTGTGCGGAGGTGTCGGATACCGCAGCCATGTCATTTACGTACGGTAGCGGTAGGCGTTCGTTTGAGTAAGCATGTAGCTTCCCCTCAACGCACGAGTGAGCCCCGGCACGGCGGGATACCAGACCGGGGCCCAACTCAACTCTTCTTCTCGACCAAGGAGTTGGAATGCCCCCTGACCGAACTTTTGGCTTCGGCCGTTCACTGGATCTGGTCCGGCCCAAGCGGTTCGACCGTAGCATCCCGCAGCAGGCCGCAGTTGAAACCCGCGATCTGCATGACAGGGAAGTCAACATGCAGGTAGGGGCGTTCCTTGCCGCCCCCGTCCTTGGCATCGTGCTGATCTTGCGGCCCGAGGCGCTGGAACTCGCCGCAACCGCGGTCTGCGTACTGCTGGCTGCAACACGGCGCTCGCATCTGCGCTACCGGCGGCTTCGCACCGCCTGACGAATACGTGTCCGCCGCCCGGCAGTCGAGGATCCGCGCGCGTTTCGCGGAGCGTCCCGGCGTCTCCGTTTCGGAGCTGGCGCGGGAGTTCGCGGTGAGCGAAATGACGATCCGGCGCGATCTCACGGCGCTGGAAAGCAAGGCGCACATCCAG
>CBFGZZ010000441.1:0-6784 GCA_965653385.1 uncultured Streptomyces sp.
GACGCGGTCGGTTCGGGCACCCACGCGCCGTCGATCGAGCCGGACTTGTAGGCATCCGGGGTGATCTTGTTGTCGGTGCGGATGACCGAGACGTCGCCCTTGCCGCTCTGCGCGTCGACCTTCCAGCCCTGCTCGGAGATCCAGTTGAGCAGCGCCACGTCCTGGGTGTTGCCGAGCTGTGGCGTGGCGATCCTCTTGCCCTTGACGTCCTTCAAGGACTTGATCTTGTCGGGGTTGACGACGAGCTTCACGCCGCCCGAGGCCGAACCCGAGATGATCCGCAGATTCGTGCCGTCCGACCTGAGGTAGCCGTTGATGGCGGGGGAGGGGCCGATCCAGCCGATGTCGATGGACTTGGAGTTCAGCGCCTCGATCTCCGACGGCCCCGCGTTGAACGTCGAGGGCTTGATCGTGGTGCCGCCGAGCTCCTTCTGGAACAGGCCCTCCTGGACACCCACCAGTGCGGTGGCGTGCGTGAGGTTGGGGAAGTAGCCGATCCTCACCTCGTCGGCGGAGAGCTTCTTGGCGTCCGCCGCGACCTCGGCCTGCTTGCCGTCGTCGGTGGACTCGGTGCCGTAGCCGCAGGCGGTCAGCAGCAGGGGAAGCGCCGCTGTCACGGCGAGGGCGCGCAGGGCGGACAGAGGTCTTGCGGCAGACACGGAGGTGTCCTCTCAGGGATGAGTGATCAGGAAGGAATGCGGCGGTCGGGGCCGTATCGGGAGAGCGCAGCGGTACGGCGCGGAGCGCGGCGGTGCGGAGGGTGCGGTCCGGGCGGGTCAGACGGGTCGACAGATGGCGCTGGACGTACGCCCGAAGTCGATGTGACGGCGCGAGGTCAGCAGGAAGGGTGATGGGTATGTGCGCCGGTGCGTTCGCATGGCAGCCCCACCCCTCCATGGATTCCTAGTTTTCCTACCTGGTTGATAGGGATCGTGGCAGAAGGCTGCCTCCGCCCCAAGAGGTTGTTCACATACTGGACTCGGCCATCCCTCTGAATCGGCCGGTCGGGGGCGGGAGTCGGCCAGGCCCCGCGCATTTCCTAGATTTCCTATCGAATTACTAGGGAAGTGTTGACCCCTGTCGGTGGAGCGAGTGAGGATGACGCCATGACGATCGCTCCCTCGGCCCCGGCCGCTCCGTTCGGCGACCCCGAGCGGGCCGCGGCCGTGTCGTCGGCGGACGCGACCTCATGGGAGGCGGGGCCGGACGACTGGCGGCACATCGCGCGTGAACTGGCCGACGACCTGGCCACGGACGCGGTCGAGCGCGAAGGGGCCGGCAAGCCGCCGCTCGACGAGGTCGCCCGACTGCGTGAAGCGGGACTGCTGACCCTGCTCGTACCGGCCGAACACGGCGGCGGGGGCGCGGACTGGCGCACGGCCTACGCCGTCGTACGGACCGTCGCGGCCGCCGACGGGGCCGTCGGCCATCTGCTGGGCGGGCACTACTTCCTGTCCTACTGCGCCCGGTTCTTCGCCGGACCAGGCCGCGCCGCACGCGTCGAACGGGCCTTCGCGGCGGGGCAGTGGTACTGGGGCGGCGGCATCGCCTCGTGGGAACCGCCGCTCACGCTGACCCCCACGGCGGGCGGCTATCTGCTGGACGGCCATCAGCGCTACGGCTCCGGAGTCGGCGTCGCCGACCGCCTCCTGGTCCGCGCCGCCGTGCCCGGCACCGGCGAGCCCCTCGCCGTCCTTGTCGACCCCGCCCACCCGGGCCTGGTCAACGGCGGCGGCGGTGACACCTTCGGGCGGCGACTGGCGGCCGCCGGCGGCGTGGGCTTCGACGCCGTGCCGGTCACGCACGACGACGTGCTCGGCTCCCTCTCCGCCGACGACGGCGCCCTGTCGCCCTTCGCCGGCCTCGCCGCGCCGACCGCACGAATCGTCTCCGCCCAGTTCTGTCTCGGCGTCGCCGAGGGCCTGCTCGGCGAAGTCCGCGAGCACGGACGGACGGTGAAGGTGAAGTCGTCGTGGGAGTCGTTCTCCCCGCAGCCGTCGCAGGGGCACGCGCCGCAGGATCCGTACGCGCTGGCCTCGTACGGCGAACTCGCCGTCACCGCACATGCCGCGTCCGCCCTCGCCGACCAGGCTGTGGCGGCCCTGACCCGGGGCCTCGCGCGGGGCGAGGACCTCGACGACGAGGAGTGCGCGCGGATCGCCGTCCTCGCCAGTGCGGCCGAGGCCGCCGCCGCCCGGGCCGCGCAGGACATCACCACCCGCGCCCTGGACGCCCTCGGCGAATCCGCCGCCTTTGCCCGGCACGGCCTGGACCGCTTCTGGCGCGACACCCGCACCCACACCTTGCGCGAACCGGTCGCCCACCGGCTGCGCGAGGTCGGCGACTACTTCCTCAACGGCGCGCACCCTCCGTTCAGCCTCCCCGCCTGAGTGGGGACCGGCCGGTCGGGACCGACGCGGCGGTGATGGATAATCTCAGCATGCGGATCTCGGCGAGGGCGGACTATGCGGTGCGGGCGGCGTTGGAACTCGCCGCGGCAGGGGAGGACACCTCAGTCAAGGCCGAAGCGATCGCAGAGGCACAGGGCATCCCGCACAAGTTCCTGGAGGGCATCCTCGGCGACCTGCGGCGCGGCGGCCTCGTGGTCAGCCAGCGCGGCGGCAAGGGCGGCTACCGGCTCGCCCGCCCGGCCGACTCGATCCCCATCGCGGACGTGATCCGGGTGGCGGACGGCCCCCTCGTCTCGGTGCGCGGCGTACGCCCGCCCGACCTCTCCTACATCGGCCCCGCGCAATCCCTGCTGCCGTTGTGGATCGCCGTACGCGCCAACGTCCGCAAGATCCTCGGCGAGGTCACCCTGGCGCACGTGGCCGCGGCCAAGCTGCCCGCCGAGGTGCTGAGCCTCGCGGACGACCCCGAGGCGTGGACGAATCCCTGACCGGCGTCTTGCCCCGGCCAGGAGGCGGTCGGTGCCGCGGTGCCGGAAAACCTCAGCCGGACGGCTTCTCCCAGACCGACACGTGCCCCCGGCTCTCGCCGGTGAACGGCTCACGCGTCCAGTTCTCCCACCGGTCGCGCAGCCGTAGGCCGGCCAGCCGGGCCATCAGGTCCAGCTCGGCCGGCCACACGTACCGGAACGGGATCGAGGAGTGCTCGGCGCGCCCGTCGACGATGGTGACGTAGTTGGAGCTCATCGCCTGGGTCGCGGGGTCGTAGGTGTCGAACGCCCAGCGTGTGTCGCTGATGTGGAACGGTACGGCGCTCTGTCCGGGCGGCAGCCGACGCAGTTCGGGCACCCCCACCTCGACCACGAAGCAGCCGCCGGGCCGCAGATGGGCGGCGGCGTTGCGGAAGCAGTCGACCTGGGCGTCCTGGGTCGTCAGGTTGTTGATCGTGTTGAACACCAGGTAGGCCAGCGCGAACTCGCCCGTCACCCGTGTCGTCGCGAAGTCCCCGATCGTGACCCCGACGGCATCGCCGCCGGGCTTCTCGCGCAGTCGTTTCACCATCGCCCGGGACAGGTCGATGCCCTGCACCGGCACGCCCCGGCCGGCCAGCGGCAGCGCGATCCGGCCGGTACCGACCCCGAATTCGAGCGCCGCGCCGTCGCCGGCGAGGTCGGCCAGCAGGTCGACCGCCGGGTCCACGGCGTCGGGGTGTGACATGTCCGCCGTGTCGCCGTCGTAGCCGGCCGCGATGCTCTCGCCGAAATAGCCGTCGTCATCCGTGTAGCCGTCGTCATCGATCACGCCGGGACAGTACTGCCGACCACCGTGCCCGGGCACCCGAATTTCCGCGCGGGGCGACTACCGTCGGCTCCAGCGGGGGCAAGGCGAAGTAGGACCCCCGTGACACCTTCCACCACACCTTGCCGGTCAGGCGAGCTTCACCTCCACCGGCAGCTTCTTGATGCCGTTGACGAAGTTGGACCGCACGCGCGGTACGTCCCCGGCCAGCCGGATATGGGCCAGGCGCGGGATCAGCTCCTCGAACATGATGCGGATCTCGGTGCGGGCGAGCAGGTTGCCCAGGCACAGGTGCGGGCTGCCCTTGCCGAAGGTGACATGGTCGTTGTCGGTGCGGGCGACGTCGAAGTCGTACGGGTTGCCGAAGACCTCCTCGTCACGGTTGCCGGAGGCGAACCACATGACGACCTTGTCGCCCTCCTTGACCTGCTTGCCGCCGAGTTCGACGTCCCGGGTGGCGGTGCGGCGGAAGTGGTAGACGGGGGAGGCCCAGCGCAGGAACTCCTCGACCGCCGCCGGGATGAGGGAGGGGTCCTCCTGGAGACGGGCCAGCTGCTCGGGGTGCTGGAGGAGGGCCAGCATGGAGTGGGAGATGGTGTGCCGGGTGGTCTCGTTGCCGGCCACCACCAGCAGCAGGAAGTAGTTGTCGAAGTCCTGCGCGGAGAGCGGGACACCATCGCGCGGAACCGTGTTGACCAGCTTCGACACCAGGTCCGTGCCGTCACCGCCGCGCCGCTGCCGGGCCAGCTCCCGGCCGTACTCGAAGACCTCGACGGAGGCGGGGGAACGGAACGGCAGATCGCGGTACTTCTCGCTCTCCGCGCTGTGCAGCAGCACGTCCGCGTAGTCGGGGTCGGTGTTGCCGATGATGCGGTTGCCCCAGTCGATGAGCCGCTGGTTGTCCTCCGGCGGCACATCGAGCAGCCGGGCCAGGACGTTGATCGGGAAGTCCGCGGAGACGTCGGCGACGAAGTCGAAGGTGCCCTTGGCGAGGGCCGCGTCCAGCGTGGTGGCGGTCAGGCCGCGCAGGAAGTCGGCGTAGCTGTTGATGACGCTCGCGCCGAACTGCCGCTGGATGACGCTGCGCAGCGCGCGGTGGCGGACGCCGTCCATCTCCAGGATGGAGGCGCGTTTCTTGATCTGGTCCTCGTCGACCTCCTCCAGGTTCACGAACTTCGTGGAGGTGAAGGTCTCCGGGTCGCGGTCGACACGGGCGATGTCCGCGTGCCGGGTCACCGCCCAGAAGCCGGAGTTGGGCGCGTCCTCGGGTTGCCAGTGCACGGGGTCCTCGTGGCGCAGGGTGTGGAACATGCGCCAGGGGGTGACACCGTCGGTGAAGTTGTCGAGGTCGGCGAGGTTCACGTCGGCGAGCGGCATCGGCTCGTGGGCGGCGGTCATCGATGGCTCCAGGGGGTCACAGGTGGTAGGCGTACTCGGTGAACTCCCAGTCGGTGACATGCCGTTGGAAGCGTTCGACCTCGTTGCGCTTGTAGGTCAGGAAGGATGAGGTGAAGCCCTTGCCGAGCAGTTCGGTCAGGGCGGTGTCCGCCTCCAGGGCGTCCAGCGCGGCGGACAGGGTCGTGGGCAGCAGGCCCGACCTGGCGGTGTCGTAGCCGTAGCCCTCCAGCGGGGCGGGCGGCTCCTCGCCGGCCCGGATCCCGAGCAGTGCCGCGGCGATCGTGCCGGCGACGAGGAGGTAGGGGTTGGCGCTGGCGTCCCCGAGGCGGAGTTCGACGCGGGCACCCGAGCCGCGCTCCGGCGGGACGCGGACCATGGCGCTGCGGTTGTCCAGCCCCCAGTCGATCAGCCAGGGCGCGAGGGTGTCGGGGCCGAAGCGTTTGTACGAGTTGACGGTCGGGTTGGCCAGCGCGGCGAGCGCGGGCGCGTGGGCGAGGATGCCGGCGACGGCGTGCCGGGCGGTGGCCGAGAGACCGTACGCGCCCCCGGGGTCGTCGAAGGCGTTACGGTCACCCCCTTCGCCGGAGCTCTCGCAGGACAGGTGGAGATGGAAACCGGAGCCGCCCGCGTCCCCGAACGGCTTGGCCATGAAGGTGGCGGTCCTGCCCTCCTTGCGGGCCAGCTCCTTCACCGCGGCCTTGAAGCGGAAGGAGCGGTCGGCCGCGTCCAGGGCGTCGGAATGGGTCAGGTTGATCTCGTACTGGCCGCCGTCGAACTCGTGGTTGCCGGTGATCACGCCGATGTCCAGATCGCGCAGCTGCCGCAGGGTGCGCAGCAGGTGGTTGTCGGGGTCGGCGCGCAGCCCGGCCGTGTAGACGGCGCCGGTGACCTCCGGGGCGCGGCGCCAGCCGGTGGGGGTGCCGGGAGCGGGGTCCAGCAGGAAGTACTCCAGCTCCGGTCCCACGACCGGAGCGAGGCCCTGCTCGGCGCAGCGGGCCAGCACCGCGCGCAGCAGGTCGCGCGGTGACTCCGGGGCGGGGGCGCCGGTCGCCGGGTCGGTGACCTCGCCGAGACAGGAGGCGACGCCGGGCTCCCAGGGCAGCACGGCCAGGGTGGACAGGTCGGGGCGTACGGTCACGTCCGGCAGGCCGGCGTCCAGACCGCCCGCGACCGGGACCACGTCGCCCTGCGGGCTGGTGTGGTAGACGGCCCGGCAGAAGGCCAGACCGTGCTCGCACGCGGCCGGCAGATGTTCCACCAGGACGTCACGGGCGCGGTCGGTGCCGATGAGGTCGGGATACATGACCCGGACCACGTCCACACCCTCGGCGGTGAGCCGCTCCAGATGCCGGCGGATGTCTGGGATGTCGTGAGCGCTCACCGATGTCTCCTCGGGCGGAGGGCGGATGGGATGGGTGGCGTGAGGGCGACCTGAGCACAGGGGCGGCGTGAGGGAGGCACCCCGGGGTCGTCGTTTGAACCCGAACGGTATGGACAGGCTCCACCGTCCCGCAAGAGGGCGGTCGCAAAAATTTATCCACCTGGACAGGTATTGACCAGGGTCCGACTGCTTCCTATGTTGTTTGAAGCCAAACGAGTAGGGGGTGTCCGGATCCCGCGGTGCGATCACGCGGCGCGGATCTCGCGCCCCTTTGGCCCAGGGGCCCGGCCGGCAGGCC
>CBFGZZ010000442.1:0-6782 GCA_965653385.1 uncultured Streptomyces sp.
GCGAAGCCGCCGGCCGTCTCCTCGCCCGCGAATCCGACCGCGCCAGCCGAGCCGAACAACGCCTCCTCGACATGACCCTCAACCGAGACCAACTCCAAGCCGCCCTCACCCGCGTCCGCGCGCTCGCCAACCAGTGGGAGAACGCGCTCGGCCCCGACCGTGCCTACGCCCGAGCCCTGCGCGCCGCCCTTGACGAGCCCACACCCGGCCCGGCTTGACGCCCGTGCGAGCATGAGCGTGCTGCCTGTTGGTCCCGCTCTGGCTGCACGGGCAGCACTGCTACCGCCCGTGGGCAGCGCTTCGGGCATGAAGAGACCCCGCCGATGGTGCTCACGGCGGGGTCTTCGCTGCACGGGGCCTACTCGTGTGTGTCCTTCTTCGAGCGCTGCCCCTGGCGCTTGACCCGCGTCCGGAAGTACGGCGCAGCAAGTCGCCAGTCCACCGCCTTCGATCGGCCAATCGTCACGACAGGCGGAAAGGCCGGGTCCTCGCGCGAGAGCTGCGACACCCGCTGATGGCTCATCCGCTCTTCGATGCCCTCGGCAACGACGCGGCGTGCGACCTCGCTCAGTGACAGCAACTCCGGCCCTCCTTCTGCTTCGGGCATGGCCCCATCTTCCCGTACTTCCTAGCTATATAGCTAGGAAGTCGCTACTCTCGTTCTCGGTAAAGGGAAAACCCCTCGACCCATGTGGAGTTGGCGCTCCGGGCCGAGGGGTGGACCCTCTCTGACTGCGACGAAAGAGCAGGTCCACCGTGGATCGTATCCGCGACATCCGGCCACCAGGCAGCCCCCATGCCGTGTATCCCCAAGCGCAACGCGTGGTCGAGCGTCTCCTGGCCAAGACGACGGCAGGCCCGAACGGCTGCATTATTTGGACCGGCTACACCGACCGGGACAACTACGGCGACATAAAGATCGACGGCAAGCACCTCCGGGTTCACCGCGCCGTCTATCAGCTGTTGGTCTCCCCGCTGCCGACCGCGGCACAAGTCGATCACTCCTGCCATAACGCCGACGCGAACTGCCCGGGTGGCCCGACCTGTCTGCATCGCAGGTGCCTCAACCCGCATCACCTTGACGCGGTCACCAACCGGGAGAACAACCTGCGCTCCGCCGTGTCTACCGCGGGCCGCAACTTCCGCAAAACGCACTGCTGGCGCGGACACGCCTTCACGGCAGAGCACTCGTACGTCGACAGCAGGGGGCATCGGATCTGTCGTACCTGCGCTCGGATCCGGTACAGCGCGTGGCAGGGACGCCAGCGCAGCGCTGCCAGGGGGCAACGGTGAGCGCCGAGCACGAGCGCGTGAAAGACCCACTCCCCACCAGGCCCCCACGCCCCCACCCCCAGGGCTAACCCCCACAAGCCGCCGCCCCCGCGAAATCCCCCACGCGGGGGCGGCCACCCCTGGCCCTGCCGGAAGCCGCACCGCCTACATCCCCCAGGGCGGTGCGGCGCCCAGCACGACCAGCGCCACCCACCGGATCGATCCGAGAGGAACCCGATGGACAAGCAGCAGGAAGCGCAAATCCGCGAAGCCCTGAACGCTGGCAAGGACGCGTTCATCCAAGAGCGCGAAGCAGCCGAGTCTCGGCTCCTCGCGGAGGCGAACATCCGCGAGGCGTTCGGCGATCAACCCGGCGCCGACAACCTGCGCTCCTACGTCGCCGACGGCCAGAAGATTACCGACCGGTACCGCAACAGCTGACCGGTAGCCCTCGGCCCGCGACCTCGCGCGCGGGCCCTGGAGATCCGGCCAGCACCACCCATCCGCCCCTCAGCCACCCGGAGACCGACATGCCTCGCTGCGCATGGCTCTTGATCGGCAGTCTCTTCCTGATCCTCCACCACACGGTCGGCACCGCGGCGACGGTCGGCTTCCTGCTGTCCGCCGTGCTGTGGGTCCTCAACACCCCAGCCGCCCTCGTCGTCGTCGCCAGCCTCGCCGCCTGGCACCTCACCAGCGCCCACACCCCCCGCCTCGCACGCACCCACGCCTAACGTCCCGCCAGGAGACCGTCATGCCCGCCCGCTTCCGCCGGCCCGAGAAGACCGTCCACGAGAACGTCCACGGCGTCGACGTCGAGTACACGGTCCCCGACCACACCCCCCGCCTCCCCCGCAACCTCGACGCCCTGCTCCGCCGCGCCTTGTTCACCCTCGCCGTCATCATGACCACCGGCGCGATCGTGTGGGGCACCGTCGCCATCGGCGGCATGCTCAGCCTCCTCGCCCCCTCCTGGGCCGCCTACCTCGTCGCCGGAGTCTTCGACGCCGGCTGGGTCGCCTGCCTCATCGCCGAATGGATCCTCCGCTACGACAGCAAGCGCGCCGCCCTCCCCCGCAGGGTCGGTGTCGCGATGCTCGCCGTGTCCATGGCCGCGATCATCCTCGACGGGCACCGTATCGACGCGGTCCTCGTCGGCATCATCGGCGCCCTCGTCTCCGCCGCCGCCAAGGGCGTGTGGTTCATCGGCATGCACACCATCCGGATCAACCTCGCCCCGAAGTACGAGGCGTACCTCGACGCGCAACGCCAGCAGGCCGGCACCGAGCAGGCGCTCGCGCTCGGCGAGCGGGACCGGCTGATCATCCAGGAGGGCACGGTCCGGCTGCGACTCGCCCTGGAAGCCCGACGCGGTGCTGAGCCGACCGTGGACCAGATCGTGAACCGGCCGCAGTCCACACCGGTTCAGCCCGCCGGCCAGCCCGTCGAGCAGATCCAGGCCACCCCCGAACCGGCCCCGGTCCACACAGTCCAGCCCGCTGTGAACCGGCCGGCGCAGACCCAGGTCGAGGACCAGGTCGACGTGCTGCTGAACCGGCTCCGTAAGGGCGAGCACATCACCAAGGCCAAGGCCGCGGAGATCCTCGGCGTCCCCGAGTCGACCGCGTACCGGCGCCTGACCAAGGCGACCAGCCTCCTTAACCAGTACAACTGACCGCCGCCCCGGCCCCCAGGTGGGGGCCGCCTGCCTACGCCGGAGCCACCCAGTGAAGATCAGCCGCGTCGACATCGCCGCCGCCGTCGCCCTGCCCAGCCTCGTCTCCGGCGCCGCCCTCCTCGCCGACTGGCAATACGGCACCACCGCCGCCGCCGTAGAGGTCGGCGCGGCCATCGCCGCAGGCAAACTGTCCTTCGTCTCTTTCGCGAAGAAGTGGTCACCCGCCCTGTCCTGGGGTGCAGGCACTACGGCCGCCGCATTCACCCAAGCCGCGATCACCGGGGCCGTAGGCGGCGGGCCGGCCGTCTACTCGTGGCTCGTCTCCGTCGCCCTCGCCGGAGCAGCCCGCATCGTGTACCGGCACCACACCCGGCACGACGCGATCAAGCTCGACATGGAACAGGTCCGGCTCAACACCGCGCTGATACGGCAGCAGATGGCCCACCACACCCTGGTCCAGAAGACCACCCCCGAACCGGCCCCGGCTGGACCGAACCTGACCGGCCGGACCGTCGAAGAGACCAAGCTGCGGACCGTGGTCCACGAACTGTTTGCCGCTGAACTGCCGGGCTGCACCGTGGAACGAACCCGGACCGGCTGGACCGCCGTCCTGGACCTGCCCGTCACCCTGGACCGGAACAAGCTCCGAACCGCCTGGCCCAAGGTGGCAGGCGGCATGGGCGTGGCCGGGGAGTTCGTCCTCGCCGACGGCGCGCTCACGAACCAGCTCGTCGCCCGGTTCATCGACGGCGACCCGCTCACCGCCGTGGTCCCCTACCAGCGGACCAGCAGCGGCCGGTTCACCGATCCGGTCCTGCTCGGTGTGGACCGGTTCCTGAACCCGGTCTGGCTGGAGCTCGCCTACAACCACACGCTGGTCGCCGGTTCATCAAAGTTCGGGAAGTCCACCCTGGTCCGGTCCATCGCGGTTCAGCTCGCGGACCGGCCCGACACGGTCCTGTACGGCATGGACCTCAAGCCCGGCGCGCCCGAGCTCGCGCCGATGCTGCCGATCCTGCAAGACCTCGCGCAGACGCCGGAGCAGGCCCACACCCTCCTCGACTGGTTGCGGCAAGAGCTCGACGAGCGCGGCGAGATCCTCGCCGCCGCAGGCGACCAGGAGTGGGACCCGGAGAAGCACGGCCGCCCGGCGATCTGGGTCATCGAGGACGAGCTCGCCGAACTGGTCCGGCAGGGCGACGTCGGCCCGTGGAAGAAGACGCCCGCGTCAAAGAAGCAGGAGGGCCTGCTGGCGCTGATGCGGTTCGCCGGCATGCACTTCCTGTCCGCCACCCAGCAGCCGTCCCGGAAGGTGTTCGGTGGGACGACGGACGCGCGCGGGAACTACGCGAACCGGCTGTCCACGCGCATGAACGACGCGGACCACCGGCGGTTCATCTTCGGTAACACGCCTGGTTGGGAGCCTGGGAAGCTGGACCAGCCGGGCAAGTTCCTGCTTCAGTCGCCGGTCCACCAGGTCGCGCAGCCGTACAAGGGGATGTGGCTGACGGGCGACGAGTTCAAGTCCGAGGTGGCGCGTATCGGGGCGACGACGGTGCGGGCGCCGGTGGGGAAGCGGCTGGTGCTGCCCGCGCCGGGCGGGACGAACCAGGAGATGGTGCGAGCCGCGCTGGTGAAGTACGGCAACTGCACGCGCCGCGAGTTGGAGGCCGCGACGGGGCTTGAAGAGCGGCAGGTGTTGAAGGCGATCGAGGGGCTGAAGCCGGACGTCGAGCGCACGGACGTCGGCACATGGCGTCTGGTGCCCGCGGGGGCTTGGGAAGCGCAGGCGGTGTCCGTTGCCTCGGAACGCTGAATCAGCAGGTCAGGGGCCGAACATGTGGGGTCCCTCAATGGGTTCCGTGCAGGGCCGCGGGGGACCCCCAGGGCGCCCCGTCGGGTCTCTTGAGGAGACCCGGTGCGGGACCCCCCAGACAGCCCTTCCGCACCCTGGAACTGATCGGAGAACACCCATGTCTGGCCTGCCTGGGCGGTACCAGCACTACGCCCGGCAGCCCGCTGTCCAGGCCGCCGAGATCGAGCTGTACGGCGAGCGTGACCCGGTCGTGTGGGTGCCGGACGCGTACGGGCAGATGGTACCCATGCGGAAGTCCCAGGCCCCCGCGCCCGTGCAGGCGCCCCCGGCCCGTGACCTTAGCCCGCAGCCGTTGTTCGATCCGATCGCGCAGCGCATGGTCGGTGCTGGCGTCGGCTCCGGTGCCGCCTTGTGGGGTGGTGGCCAGTTCCTTGCCGGGGCGGGTCAGTTCGTGTCCAGTCTCAGCGGCGTGGGTGCGCTGCTGTTCTTCCTTGCGCTCGCGGGGGGCCGTGTCCTGCTCGGGGGCGGCCGGGGTGTCACTCACATCCATAATGAGCAGCACACCCATGTTGAGCAGAAGTGGCTCGGTCGTGCCGGGGTCAGGAACGACCAGTCGAGTTGACACGGCTGCCACACTGAGATGGCGTCAGTGCCAGGCCCCGTTGCTGCAATCCCCCCGTCGGCAACGGGGCCGACGCATGTTCAAGGCCGGGCCGGCTCCTGCGGGCGCGGTGGGGGTGCGGGTACGGCGCGGGCCATCCACCGGCCGTCGGTCAAAAACTTGGGCAGCATCACCGGAACGAACCCGGCGTCCACGAGTTTCGCGAGGCCCTCGGCGCACTCTTCCTCGCTGTCTGCCTGCACACCGACCCGGATCGCCATGGCCGTAGTGTGCAGGCTGGTACTGACAGTGCGGTAGGGATTGTCGGGAATCCGGTCACAACACGGACACACGGGCTCCACACGGGGCGCACACGGCAGGATGATGCCGTTCACGCACCAACATCCCTGGGGGGACACATGACCCACGACGCTCCGCCGCCCATGCCCGAATTCCCGCCTCCTCCGCCGGCGCCGAAACGGCCCCGCAACTGGGTCGTCATCGGCTCGGCTGCTGCCGTGATCGCCGCAGTGATCGGGACCGGGGTGTTCGTCGTCAACTCCCGCGACGGCGACGACAGCAGCGGTACGGCGGCCGCCGAGTCGAGTACGCCGACGGACGACACGGTCACCGCCGCCGCTGAGGAGCCGGAGCCGACACCGGAGGACACGCAGCCGGAGATCATGGCTCTCACGGACGCGGTGGAGTATGTCGACGGGTTCGAGATGCGGCTGGTCGACTACAAGCGGGGCACGTCGTCGGAGTATTCGGCGCCGGAGAATACGCCGTATGCGTCGTTCACGGTGAAGGTCACTAACGGGTCGGATGCGGTCGTCGACCTGAACTCGGGGTACATCTCGTGTTTCTACGGCGATGAGTCCCAGGAGGGTGAGTTGATCTTCTCGTCGGATCCGGAGCTGGGTGGTCTGCCGTCGATGCAGTTGCGTCCGGGCCGGTCGGCGTCGGCGCGGGTGGCGTGCGAGTTGCCGAAGGGTGAGGAGTATTTGCAGATCGAGTTGGCGCCGTATTCGGATGCGGAGCCTGCGATCTTCGCGGGGAATGTGAAGTGACGTCACCCGTTCGGGTGTAGTGACAGGCGCGCCCGGTGGGGCGTAGCGTCACGAAGAGCGGCAGTCGGGGGGCGCCCCGGCATTCGCAGTGTCGGGCGGTGGGTTGGAGCTGCGAACTTCCCCACCCCGGGCTGCCGCGTAGACGCAGAGGCCCCGCACCGGATCCCGGGCGGGGCCGTCGTCATGCGGTGGGCTTCACCTTCGGGTCCGGCGGTACCCGCCAGTCGTCCTGGAAGTCATCGCGCTCGCGGTACATGAACCCGGCCATGCGAAGTGCCCACCAGGCGACCTCGCGTTCGGACACACCGGGTGCGAGGAGGTACGGGTCGTCGCCGGTGATTATGC
>CBFGZZ010000443.1:0-6742 GCA_965653385.1 uncultured Streptomyces sp.
GACGACCGACGGCCCGATGACCGACGGTCCGCTGGGCGACAGCCCGCTGGACGAGTTCCTTCACGAGGACATACGGGAAGAGCCGGACGAGCGGGACGGTGCGGAGGCCCAGGACGATCCCTGGGCCCCGCCCAACCACCGCCGTAACGGCCGGCGCCGGCGCCGAGGCCGTTTCTCGGGGCTTTCGCTCGCGATGAAGGCCGTGGTCGGCGTCCTCGTCCTCGCCGCCTTCCTCACCCTCGCCGACCGCTGGGCCCTCCTCTACGCCGAGCGCAGAGCCGCGGACACCCTCAAGGACCGCTTGAACCTGGCGGCCGCCCCCGAGGTCCAGATCGACGGCTTTCCCTTCCTCACCCAGGTCGTCGACGAGCGGCTGGACTCGGTGAAGGTGACCGTCCCCGACGTGGCCGCCGACCGGGTCTCGCTCGCCCAGGTGACGGCGACGGCACGGGACGTACGCCTCGACACCGACGGCCCGACCTCGGTGCGCGGCGCCGACGTCCCCCATCTGGAGGGCGACGTCCTGCTCTCCTTCGCCGACCTGAACCGTGAACTCGGCGCCTCCCAGGTGACGTTCACCGGCGAGGGCCACGACCGGGTCCGGGCACGCGGCACCCTGTCGGTCGCCGGGCACGACCTCAGCCTGCGTGCCGAGGCCCGGATCGTGCGCAACGGCGACCGCGGCATCGCCACGCACATCGGCGGCATGCGCCTGGACATCGGCGACATGGCCACGTACCGCCCCGGCGCCCGCACGTCGGAGGGCCTGCACCTGAGCCGGAAGTCGGCGGCCCGCCTCGCCCACGAGACCCGCAAGGCGAAGGCGCTCCTGTCGATCCCGTCGGTCGTACGGCGCCTCGGAGTGCCTGACTCGGTCGTCCGCGCGGCCCTGCGCAACGAGTCCAAGCTGACCGACCTGACCGGCACCCCGCGCTTCATCCACCAGGCCATGCGGCTGAACCTCATCGACCTGGCCCTCGACCACCCCCAGCTCCTGGGGCTCCTTGGCTTCGACCCCGCCCTCCTCGACGCGCTGCCCCGCCTCACCCGCCCGGTCCTCGCCGACCAGCTCTCCCTGGGCTTCCGCCTCCCGGAACCGCCGAGCGGGCAGGTGCGGTTGCGGGACGTGCGGGTGGAGGAGGACGGGATCAGGGTGCGGTTGGAGGGGACGGGGCTGGCGATCGGCGGGAAATAGGTCCGGTGGGTTCGGAAATAAGACCTGTGTGAATTCCGGTTCCAGCGGGGGCTGGGGCGGCGGCGTGGACGGAGGAGACGCCGGTCCTCCGACGCTGACCGCCACGCCCGGTCGGCCCCGGCCCTCTCGGGGTCAGACGACCCGGTTGACCCGCTGCGTGGTCAGGTCGTAGCGCGCGCCCACGACGGCCAGCTTGCCCTTGTCGACCATCGCGGCGAGGTCGGGCTCCGCGGCGAGGCGGGCGCGGACGGCTCGCACGTTGGCGTCGATCGTGGAGGCGATGCGGGCGTCGCCCTCCTTCGTGTGATCGATGTTGGGA
Organism: uncultured Streptomyces sp.; assembly: GCA_965653385.1. Taxonomy (GTDB): domain Bacteria; phylum Actinomycetota; class Actinomycetes; order Streptomycetales; family Streptomycetaceae; genus Streptomyces. The sequence goes on from CBFGZZ010000443.1 coordinate 1,515, forward strand.
GCGATCTGGTCCGCGAGGTACTGGATGTGCGCCGGCAGCCGCTCACCGGTCTCGTCCGCCTTGACGGCGGCGGTCACGGCGCCGCACGACTGGTGTCCCAGCACCACGATCAACGGTGTCCCGAGCTCCAGCGGACCGTAGGCGATGCTGCCGAGGACGGCCTCGTCCAGGACCTCGCCGGCGGATCGCACGACGAACAGGTCGCCGAGCCCCTGGTCGAAGACCAGCTCCGGCGGGACCCGGGAGTCTATGCAGCCGAGGACGACGGCGAAGGGGTGCTGACCCGTCGTCAGGGCCTGCCGCACGGCGGGCGACTCGTCGGGATGCCGTTCACGGAAGGTGCGCCAGCGCCGGTTGCCCGCGGCGAGCTCGCGCAGGGCCTCCTCGGGCGTGCGGGGGCGGTGACGCCTGGGGGCGGTGGGGGTCGCGGAGGCGGGAACGGCGCCGAGGGCGGCGGTGGCCCCCAGCGCCGCGGTCCCGGTGAGCCCGAACCGCAGGAGTGCGCGGCGGGCGGGAGAAGGATGGGCGAGCCGCTTGGCTCTGTCAGAGTTCACGGAGTGGAACGTACGCCCGGAATTCGAACCAGAATTTCACCTTGCTGAATCATGGGCGGGCGCGGAGAACTCATGATCGATCGATTGACCGTTCTTGACGATTCCCCGCGTCCGCCTTGACGTTGAACGGGCGAACGGCGGCTCGCAGAGCTCAGGAAGCCGTGGGTGTCCAGTCGCCCAGCCAGTCCGCGACCTCCTGCCCGGCGGCCTGCGCGTCGGTCAGATGCGGACGGTTGGAGCCGGCCGCACCGGAACCCGGGCCGGTGTTCTTGTACTCGGCGAACCGGTCGTCCTTCCAGGAGAAGCCGCTCATGTCCGTCCAGGGCGTGGACTTGACCGCCGCGCTGAGGGTCGTGTTGCGGACCGTCGTCTGGGGGTCGAGGGTCGCGTCGCCGCCCGCGTGCCAGGGGCGGCCCAGGTAGAAGCTGGACGCGGAGACGTCGCCGTTCACGGTCGAGTTGGCGATCAGGATGCCCTTGCGGTTCGCGGCCGTGCTGGGGGCGGTCACATAGCCGGCCGAGGTGCCGTCCCAGCGCTTCTTCAGCGTGATGACGGACCTGTCGATCACGGCCGACGCCCGGCCGAAGATGAAGTCGACGTTGCCGATGACGTAGGAGTTCCTGACGTACACCCGGCCGAGCCTGTCCTTCGCGGCCGTGTCCAGCAGCAGCGTGTCCTGGTCGCCCTCGGTGATGATGCCGTCCAGGAACACCTTGTCGGCGGCGGTGCGCAGGGCCACGGCCTGATGGCCGCTCAGGTTCTGGTTCGCCCTCTCGTCGAAGTCGTTGGAGATGGTCAGGTTGCGGGCCTGGAAGTCGTCGGCCTCGACGGCGACGGTGGCGCTGCCGCCGGTGCCGTAGGTGCCGCCGCCCGGCTTCGGCGTCCCGGCCGCGTTGTTGTAGACGATCACCGTGTCCTTGCGGCTGCCTCCGGTGCCCTGGATGGTGACGTGCGGCTTGTTGGAAGGCACCTTGACGGTCTCCCGGTACGTGCCCGGCTTGACGGCGATCACGACCCGGGAGGCGTTGTTCGCGGGTACGGCGTTCACTGCGGCCTGCACGGTCGAGTACTGCCCGCTGCCGTCCTTGGCCACGGTGAGGGTCGTGGCGGCCGCCTTGGCCGTGGCCGTCGTGCCGAGGGAACTACGCGGCCCCGCACCCGACTTGAGCAGAGACGGCACATCGGCCGTCTTGTCGAGGGTGTAGCCGTAGAAGCTCTTCGGGTCGAAGGCCGTGCCACCGCTCTCGTTGCGCCCGCTGGTCCCGACGAACGTGTTGCCCCTCTGCACCAGGGCGGCCGTGCCGTCCTTGGTGACGGGGTTGTTCATGCCCTGGAAGTAGGAGTTCTCCAGGACCATCTTGGTCCTGCCCCGCGAGTAGTTGCCGTACGACGACTTGATGTCCGTCCCCGCCACGTCCTCCAGGAAGTTGTTGTAGAGGTGCGCGTGGGCGGCGTTGTCGGTGGACGGGTTGCGCTGCTCGGTCTCGCGGATCCAGTTGTGGTGGATCGTGATGTCCGTCCTGACGTTCTCGGTCCAGCCGATGCCGAAGGTCTTGTTGTTCTGGCTCAGCTTGTTCCAGGACACGGTCACGTTCGTGCTGTCCTTGCGCACGTCGATGAGCCCGTCGGCCATGTGGCGCAGGTCGTTGTGGTCGATCCACACATGGTGGGCGCCGTCCATCTGGATCGCGTCGAAGTCGTGGTCCTTGTCGTTCCAGATGCCCTGGTACGCGTCCCGGATGGTCAGGTTCCGGATGATGACGTTGTGGACCCCTTGGCCGAGGAAGAAGCCGCCCCCGACGATGTGCCCTGACGTCCCGGCCCCGACGATGGTCTTGTCCGACCGGACCTTGATCTCTTTCCCGACCGGGTTCATGTTGATGGTCCCGGCGACGACGATGACGTACGGCTCGGCGGCCGTCGCGTACTTCTCCAGGTCGGCCTGCGTCTTTACGGTGACGATCTGCCCGTCCCGCCCACCGTAAGTGCCGTTCTGTCCGAGGGAGTTGACGGAGGCGAAGCCGTCGGCGGTGGCGGTGGCCCAGGCGGGGGCGGCGGAGGTCGCGGCGGACGCCTGCTGCTGGGCGTCGGCGCCGAGAAGGCCGAGGTCAGTGCCGTAGGCGAGGGTGCCGGCGGCGGTCAGGGCGAGGGGGACCCCGACCGCCAGGGCCTTGCGGCTTCTGCGGTGCCGGGGCCGGGCCTTGCTGTGCTGCTCACTCATGCGGCGATCCGTTCCGTGCGGGGGGATGATCCGGGGACCAGTCGCCGCCCCGCACGGAATGGTTGCCGCCTTTGAGTGCCCTACTCGCCTACTTGGTGCAGGTGTTGGGGTCCAGCTTCTCCTCGATCTTGTCCTCGCGGCCGTCGGGCTGGCCGTTGGGCAGGAGCTTGTCGGAGACGCCGTCGATGTAGTACCCGTACGAGTAGATCGTCTTCCAGCTCGCGTCCCGGCCGCGCCAGGTGTGGGTGGTGACGTCGCCGTCACCCTTGTTCCACTGGTAGTCCTCGACGTAGAAGACCGGGTTCACGCGCACCACGCGCTGGTACGGCGTCCAGGTCACGGCCACCTGTCGGCACGGGGGGATGGTCTTCTCGCTGCGGGTCTCGAACCTGGACTCCTTCTCCCAGCCCCACTCGTAACCGGCGCTGCCGCCCACGCTGCCCGAGAAGATGCTCTTGGCGAGGGAGAGGCTGATGGTGCCCCCGACGCTCTTCTTGGCGAACGTCTTGGTGCCGTAGCTGCTGACGAACGTCTCCTTGTCGTCCGCCGAGCCCCGGTTCCCGATCCACCGGGACGTGCGGACCGGCTCGCCCTTGATGGACCAGGTCGAGGCCTCGGCGTACCCGCACCAGCCGCGGAACAGCTCCCACGGCCCGGCGGGCAGCCACAGGCCGACGACGTCCCGCAGATACTCGTCACGGGTCTTGAACTCGCCGGTGTCGACGTTGAGGGCGCCGTAGACGCCCGTCAGGCTGCCCTCCTGGCTGCAGAGCCGCTCGATCATCAGGTCGGTGTTGCCGGGGTCGACGCCCCGGACGTTCTGGGCGCCTCCGGGACCGGCCGCCTGGGCGGAACCGGCACCCGCCAGCACGCCGGATATGGCGAGGGCGGCGGAGGCGATGCTCAGGGCGCTCTTCTTGAGCACCGATGTAGTCGAAGTGCGAATGAGTCGCATGGGGGTGGCTCACTCCTGTGGTCTGTGCACAGGCGCCGGCAGGCACCTGCCTGTCTGACAGCCAGGAAGATTTCAGAGAACTCACGGGTAGGGGGCGGAATCAGGTGAGGATGACAGGACATCGACAGCTTTTCAGGGAGTGTCTGACGCCATTTGATGCCTTATATCCATGTGGCGTGCTTACGTGAGCAACTCCGCCAACCGGTCCGCGAATTCGACGAGCCAGTCCCGCCGTGCTCCTCCGCGGGCGGCCCGGAACCCGTGACGGCGACCATGGAACGCGGCCTGCACCGCATGGAACTGCGCCCAGCGCCGTACCCGTTCGCGATCAAGAACGGCGAACTCGGCGAAGACGTCCAGGACGCGGTGAACCGCCTTCTCCAGGTCGTCCGCCTGGAGGAGGGCCGGCGCGCGGGACTTGAGCAGGGTGCCGCCGTCGTAGGCCGGATCGCCCACCAGCCCCTTGGGGTCGACCGCCAGCCAGGGCTCGCGGTCGCCGCGCAGGATGTTCCGGGCGTGCAGATCGCCGTGGATGACGGTCTCCAGCCGCTCGCGGCCCAGCTCGCGCGCCGTCGCCACAGCCGCGTCCAGTACCCGCCCCGGCAAGACGTGGGCCAGTTCCCCGGCGTCCCTGAGCAACTCCTCCTCCCAGGCCCCGGCCCGCTCCCGCAGCCGGGGCAGTCCGTGCAGCTCGGGCGGTGCGGGGATGGCCAGCCGGTGACTGAGCCGACCGGCGACGGCCACGACCTCGTCGCTGTCCTCGATCTCGGCCAGGGTCGATGTGTGTGCCCGTTCGAGCAGCATCGCGAACCGCTCGTCGTCGCGCTTGTGCAGCAGCACGGCCCCGCGCCCGCCCCACACCGCGAACGCGTCCGGCTCATGGACGTTTCCGGGGTGCGGGAACGACACCTTCAGTACGGCGGCGGCATGGCCCTCGTGCCGGACCGGGACGATGACGCCGACGCCGCCGTGCATCACGTCCCCGTCCGGTACGCAGTCCCAGCGGGCCAGCAACCCGCCGACGATGGCGGGCAGTTCGGCGATCCAGCCCGCTCCGGGATCCCCCTCGCGTTCGATGGTGCTGCGCGCGAACGTCTCCGGTACGGCGATCATTCGGGCACTTTACGGGAGCCGCTGTCCTTCGGTCCGCTTGAAGCTTTGGCGACCTGCGAGAGCCCGGGCCTGACCGAAAGCGGCTACTGACGTTGATCACGACGTGGCGGTTGGGCGCTCACCCACACCTGCCCGCGTCGATCGGCCGGTTGTCGGTGTCGTAGGCATTCCCGTCCGCGTCACGGAACACCATGCCTTCGGTGTGGCCCTCGGTCACCCGCCTGACCGTCATCTCCACCTCGTCCAGATAGCCGGGCGTGGCGCAGGCGCAGGCGAAGGGGAACCACTTGTCGGTCACGGCGCCGAGCGCCGCCTGATCGAAGTCTGGCCGCCGCGCTGAGCCAGTCCTGCTCGGAAGGCCTGCAGCCAGTCCGGACGGCGCTGC
>CBFGZZ010000444.1:0-6627 GCA_965653385.1 uncultured Streptomyces sp.
ACCCCCCGGCACGGCCCCGACCCACAACGCACGCCCAGGCGCTACGCGCACCCCGCCGAACACCAGAGGGCCGCCGCAGGCATCCCGGCCCAACCGCCGGAGGCAACCGTCACTCGGTCACATCAATCGCGTACCGATTGGTCTCCACCCCCACAGCACTGACCACCTGCACCTCCACCCGCCCCGGCTCAACATCAGCCGGCACCGGCACCGTGAGCACCGCGTCCGTCGGATTGCTGAACCCGCCGTTCACCGGCACCAGGGGCACCCGCACATGCACGGCCCCGATCCGCACCACCATCCGCGACAACCGGTCCGCCCCCTGCGCCCCCGGCGGGACGAACCCAGCCCCCCGGATCTCGATGTCGTCACCCGTACGGATGGGGGCGTCCAGGTCGCCGGCCTCCCGAGCCCGCACCACCGAGAGGATCACCGGCCGACCGCCTTCGGCGTACTTCCCGGCCAGATATGTCGCCGCGGAGACCAGCACCACCACCGCCAGCCCCCACGGCAGATCGGGCAGCTGATCCGGCCGTCGAGCCAGCCGCACCGCCGCGAACAGCAGCGCCACCCCACTGATCACGACGTACTGGATGTCCGCGAACGTGCCCCGCCCCGCGTCGTCGGTCAGCAGATCCGCCGCCCGAGGCCGATGAGCCCGTACCTTCTGGAGGCGCTGCCCGAGCACTCGCACCCCGACGACCCGCCGCACCAGCACCGCGATGGCACAGACCACGGCGAGCACGGTCACGACACCGGCACCGCGCCCGAGTTCGAGACCGGCGATCAACGCGTCACGCTCGGGGTGCCCGGACGCCGCCGCGAGCCGCCCCACCAGCACCAGCACGGCGTAGGCCACGAACAGCACCCAGGCCGCGGCCACCGCACGCGACGTGGACAGCCGGTTGTCCTCACCGATGACCGGAGCCAGCGCCCCACCGCGCGCGCGGTGAAACCACGACGCGGCCGTGAGTGCCCCGGCCGTCACCAGCGCGGCAAGCAGCCCGGCCGTACGCGCCGACGTCCACCCCGCGCCGATGGCCGTGAGCGCCTGCACCAGCAGCAGCGCGACGACGAGGCCCCAGACGACGAACGTCGTGCGCGACCACAGCCGCGCCAGCCACGCCTCCCCCTCGGCGCGCCCGCGCTCGGCGACGAGTTCCGCCGACTGTGTCAGCTCCTCGGAGACCCATTGCCGGGAGGCCGAGGCCGAGTGGGCCACCGCGGCCGGGAGTCCTTGACCGGCCGCGAATTCGTCCCGTTTCAGCAGGAATTCAGCGACCGCGCGCCGGTGCCCCGCCCGCGCCCCGTGCGGACAGCCCCCACAGGTGCAGCCACCCCCGTGCGCGCCCACCGCCGCGCTGCCCTGCCCAGCCTCCTGCACCGCCACGACCGACGCCCGCCTTCCCGGAAACCCTCATGTCCTAGTGCCCCATTGGCCTATGACCTCATGACCTCATGGCCCATGACCTCATGGCCTTATAGCCCCACAGCCCCACGATCGGCAGCCCGATCTCAGATACCGGCCACCGCCGATACCGGCCCCGGCAGTACCACCGACCACTGACACCGCCAACTCACGTACGGCAACAGCGAATTGTGCCGTAGTCCAGGCACGACCAGGCACAACCCGCCCGGCACGCCCGTCCGGCCCGGGTGATGAGCGGGCCCTCCGTGTTGACCCGGCTGCGAGAATTCCCCTATGGCCGAGATCATCCAGCGCGACGGGACCTGGGCCTTCGACGGCACGACGGTCCGGATCACGCCGGGACTCCATCGCTCCGTGCCGCTGTTCCGGCAGACCTACGGAGAGATCGCCGTGCCCCTCGAAGCCGTCGCGAGCATCGTCTTCGAGCCCGAACGCAAACGCGGACGGCTGCGGATGCGGCTGCGTGAGGGCGCCGACCCGCTGCTCCAGGCGACCGGCGGGCGGCTGCCCGACACGGCGGATCCGTACCGGCTGACGGTGGACGTCGACCGGGCCGGGGTCGCCGAGTACGTCGCCGAGGAGATCCGCCACGCGCTGCTGCTGGACCAGATCCCCAAGGATCCGACCAGGACCTATCTCCTGCCCGGCCCACCGGTCCCGGTCTCCGTCCGGTCCTCCGACGGCACGGTCTCCTTCGACGGCAGCCAGGTACGCATCGACTGGTCCGACACCTCCGACCGGGTCAAACGGGCGACGGGCCCGCGAATCATCCACGTGGGCGACCTCGCCCAGGTGGAGTGGCTGCCCAACTCCGGCCAGGAGGACGGTTTCCTGCGCTTCGTGACCCGGGAGACGGTGTTCTCCGAACTGCCGCCCGAGAAGGACCCGTACGCCCTCGACCTGTGGGGCAGCGTCCGCCGCGACCTGCTCACCGCGCTGGTGGCCACCGCGGTCACCGCCCGCCTGCCGCACCCGTCCACCCACCCCGGCATCGACTCCACCGACCGCGCCCGGCTGACGGCGTCCGTCCCGCCACGCCAGGCCGCCGACCATCACGACGTACTCCTGCGCAGGCTGCGGGAGTTGGGCGAGCTGCACCGGGACGGCGTCCTCACGGACGAGGAGTTCGCGATGACGAAGGCGGTGGTCCTGCGAGCCTTCTGACCCGGCGGGCTTCTGACTCAGACCGGGGCTTCTGACCTCACCCGCGACTTCCGGACCTCGGCCGCGGCTTCCGACCTCGGCCAGGGCTACGGCCCCCGGCCCTCCCCTCCGTCAGCTCAACAGATCCGGCTCGCTCCGGCTCACGTCCTGCCACAACGGCTGATAGTTGATCCACGCGACCAGGTCTCCGCCCAGCTGCTCCCGCGTGGCCACGGCCTGCCGGTGTTCGATGAGCACGGGACGCCCCGCCGCCCGGGCCGTCAGCTGGACCTGGCTGGACCGTTCCATCGACAGGAACCACCAGGCCGCCGCGTCCACCGAGTCGCCGACGGTCAGCAGGCCGTGGTTGCGCAGGACGAGGGCCTTGCGGGAGCCGAGCGCGGTGGCGATCCGGCGGCCCTCCAGGGCGTCGACGGCCACGCCCGAGTAGGCGTCGTAGAGCGCGTGGTCCTCGTAGAAGGCGCAGCTCTCCTGGGTGATCGGGTCCAGCAGTTCCCCCAGCGCCGCGAGCGCCCGCCCGTGCACCGAGTGGCAGTGGGCGACGGCGACGACGTCCGGGCGGGCGGCGTGGACCTGGGAGTGCACGGTGAACGCGGCCTGGTTGACGTGGTACCGCCCCTCGATCACCTGCCCCTCGGAGTTGGCGAGGACCAGGTCGCTCACGGTGACGTGCTTGAACGGCATCCCGAACGGGTTCACCCAGAAGCAGTCGCTGAACTCGGGATCGCGCGCGGTGATGTGCCCGGAGACCCCGTCCTCGAAGCCGAGCCGCCCGAAGATCCGCAGGGCGCCCGCGAGCCGTTCCTTGCGGTGCCGGCGCTCGTCCTCGACGGAGTCGTGCATGGGCGGCATCGCGAACTGCAACCGTTCGGTCGGCAGCGGCGAGGGCGGAGTGGGCCCGAGGGGCGTCCCGTGCATGTGTCCTCCCGCACTGGGTTGCTTACGGGGCGGAAGTTACCGTCGGTCAGCGCAGGAGAACAGAGATGTTCTGTAAAGATCCCGCCCCGAGGACCGGGATCGTAGCCTCCCCCACCCGGGAAACCAGACAGCGGATGTCGGATATCGACGCGACACTCACCGTATGACAGCGAACTGGGCCACCTTCACCGAGGCCGAACCCGATCTCGCCCGCACCGCCGAGGAACGCTTCGGCGCCTTCACCCACCACGTCCTCGCCACTCTCCGCAAGGACGGCTCGCCCCGCACCACCGGCCTGGAGGTGCGCTTCCTGAACGGCGAGCTGTGGCTCGGCATGATGCCGGACTCGCTCAAGGCCCTCGACCTGCGCCGCGACCCGCGCTTCGCGCTCCAGGCGAACCCCGGGGAGGGGCAGTCCATGGGCGGCGGTGACGTACGGATCTCCGGGCGGGCGATCGAGGTCGAGGACCCGGCGCAGAAGGCCGCGTACGGCGAAGAGGTGGAACCGCCGGAGCCGTTCCACCTCTTTCGTACCGAGCTGACGGAGGTCGTGCGGACCTACGTCGAGGACGACAAGTACCTGGTCGTCCAGGTGTGGAAGCCCGGCGAGCCGTTGCGCACGATCAAGCGCAGCTGAGCCCCTTCACAGCCAGAGCCCTTCACCGGAAGGGCTCTGAAGGGCCTACTCCCACTCGATGGTGCCCGGCGGCTTCGAGGTCACGTCGAGGACGACCCGGTTGACGTCCCGCACCTCGTTGGTGATCCGCGTCGAGATCTTCGCCAGGACGTCGTACGGCAGTCGCGACCAGTCGGCCGTCATCGCGTCCTCGGAGGAGACCGGCCGCAGGACGATCGGGTGGCCGTACGTCCGCCCGTCACCCTGTACGCCCACGCTGCGGACGTCGGCGAGCAGGACCACCGGGCACTGCCAGATGTCGCGGTCGAGGCCGGCGGCCGTGAGCTCCTCGCGGGCGATGGCGTCGGCCTCGCGGAGCAGGTCGAGCCGCTCCTTGGTCACCTCGCCGACGATGCGGATGCCGAGGCCGGGGCCCGGGAAGGGCTGGCGCTGGACGATCTCCTCCGGCAGCCCGAGCTCCTGGCCGACCATCCGGACCTCGTCCTTGAACAGCTTGCGCAGCGGCTCGATCAGCTTGAACTCGAGGTCCTCCGGCAGCCCGCCCACGTTGTGGTGGGACTTGATGTTGGCGGTGCCGGTGCCGCCACCGGACTCGACCACGTCGGGGTAGAGGGTGCCCTGGACGAGGAACTCCACGGCCGGACCCTCGTCCGCGATGATCTCGGCCTGGGCCTGCTCGAAGACCCGGATGAACTCGCGGCCGATGATCTTCCGCTTCTCCTCCGGGTCGGAGACCCCGGCGAGCGCCTTGAGGAACCGCTCCTCCGCGTCCACGACCTTCAGCTGGACGCCGGTCGCGGCCACGAAGTCCTTCTCGACCTGCTCGGTCTCGCCCTTGCGCATCAGGCCGTGGTCGACGTACACGCAGGTCAGCTGGGAGCCGATGGCCTTCTGGACCAGCGCGGCGGCCACGGCGGAGTCCACGCCGCCGGACAGACCGCAGATGGCGCGCTTGTCGCCGACCTGCTCGCGGATGGCGGCGACCTGCTCGTCGATGACGTTGCCGGTGGTCCAGTCCGGCTTCAGGCCCGCGCCGCGGTACAGGAAGTGCTCCAGCACCTGCTGGCCGTGCGTGGAGTGCATGACCTCGGGGTGGTACTGGACGCCGTAGAGCTTCTGCTCGTCGTTCTCGAAGGCGGCGACCGGGACGACGTCCGTGGAGGCCGTCACGGAGAAGCCCTCGGGGGCGGCGGAACAGGCGTCGCCGTGCGACATCCACACATGCTGCTCCGCCGGGGTGCCCTCGAAGAGGGTGGAGGACGACTTCGAGACATGGAGATCCGTACGGCCGTACTCGCGCGCACCGGTGTTGTCGACCGTGCCGCCCAGGCTCTGCGCCATCAGCTGGAAGCCGTAGCACATGCCGAAGACGGGGACGCCGGCCTCGAAGAGCGCGCGGTCGATACGGGGGGCGCCCTCCTCGTACACGGACGAGGGGCCGCCGGAGAGGATGATCGCCGCCGGGTTCTTGGCGAGCATCTCGGCGACCGGCATGGTGCTCGGCACGATCTCGCTGTAGACCCGGGCCTCGCGGACGCGACGGGCGATGAGCTGGGCGTACTGCGCACCGAAGTCGACGACCAGGACGGTGTCGGTGGCGGCGGCGGGGTTCGCTGATGACACGGGTTGCCTTCCGGCGGTGAGCGAGGTGTGTGTGAGGCCGAGTCTACCGGGCTCGGCGGAGCCCCTCCGGGGCCGAAGCCCGTCTCACGATGCGAACCCTCTTGGACGCCCGTCGGCGGCACGGCATACTGACGCCATGCTCACGCACCAGACCTTCCTCTTTATCTATGGCAACCGGCCCACCGGCTGCCATGGTCGTGCTGCTTGAGCAACTGACAAGCGACTTCCCAGGCGCCCCGGGCCGACAAGGTCCGGGGCGCCTGGCGTTTTCCGGATCCTGCCGCTCCGGGGCACCGAACCCATCCAGCTAGGAGCCCCCGAGATGACCACCACCGCAGCGGAGAAGACCGGCGCGCACACCACCGAGGCCGCCGGCGTGATCACCGGCGCCCGGGAACGCATCGACGCACTCGACGACCGGATCATCGGCCTGATCCAGGAACGCATGGCCGTCTCGGCGGTGATCCAGGAGGCACGGATCACCTCGGGCGGCCGACGCGTGAACCTCTCCCGCGAGATGGAGATCCTCAACCACTACAGCGAGGCGCTGGGCAAGCCGGGCACCTCGCTGGCGATGACGCTGCTGGAACTGTGCCGCGGCCGGATCTGAATCCACGTTCCGGGGACAGACGTACGCACCCGTCTCACCCGTACGGAGCGTGACGCCTCCCCGACCCCTTCGTTGGTACCGGTGTCCGTGCCAGCCAGGGGCGGGCCCGAAAGAACCACGCGTGGCTCGCTGGGGCGATGAGGCGTACGGATCGTGTCGTACGCCGTGGGACCTCGCTCCAGGAAAGTGACCGGACGGCAGGGGACAGCAGCCCGGTCACTCAAGAGAAGGTCGGCTCCGGGGACG
>CBFGZZ010000445.1:0-6611 GCA_965653385.1 uncultured Streptomyces sp.
AGACCCCCCTTCGGCCCTGCGGGCCTCGTCCTCAAATGGCGGACGGGCTGATACGTGCCAGGTCAGGGCGTCGGCCAGGCTTCCGCCAGCCTCTTCCGGGTGTCCGCCAGCAGCTGCGGCAGCACCCGCGTATGCCCCACCACCGGCATGAAGTTCGTGTCGCCGCCCCACCGCGGGACGATGTGCTGGTGCAGATGGGCCGCGATGCCGGCGCCGGCGACCGTGCCCTGGTTCATGCCGATGTTGAAGCCGTGGGCGCCAGAGGCGGTGCGCAGAGCCGTCATCGCCTGCTTGGTGAGGGCGGCGAGCTCGACGGTCTCCGGCTCGGTGAGGTCGGTGTAGTCGGCGACATGGCGGTAGGGCACGACCATCAGGTGGCCGCCGTTGTAGGGGTAGAGGTTGAGGACCGCGTACACCTGCTCGCCGCGCTTGATGATCAGCCCGTCCTCGTCGGACTTGGCCGGGATCGAGCAGAAGGGGCAGCCGTCGTCCGCGCCGGGACCGGTCGGCTTGTTCTCACCCTGGATGTAGGCCATCCGATGGGGCGTCCACAGGCGCTGGAACGCGTCCTGGATCCCCACTCCCCACTGCTGCTCCGGCTCACTCGTCATGCGTGCAGCATATGGCTTCGTCCGTTCGCGGCGTGTCGCCGGGGCTCGGACCCGGTCGGCCCGAGCCAAGCTTGGCCGGTGGACGACGACAGCCGCTTGGCACGCTGGCAGCAGCACACCGAGATCCCTCTCGCCGTGGCGTCCCTGGTCTTCCTCGCCTCGTACGCGATCCGGGTCCTGGGTCGTGGTCATCTCGCGGACGCCGTGCTCGACCTCTGTCTGGCGCTGACCTTCGCCGCCTGGGTGTTGTTCGGTGTCGACTATGCCGTGCGGTGGCTGCTCAGCGGGCAGCGGTGGGGCTTCGTACGCCGGCACCCCCTGGACACGCTGGTGCTGTTCCTGCCGCTGCTGCGGCCGATTCGGATCGTGAAGGCCTACGACGCCGTCCGTCGCCGGCACGGGCGGCCCTGGCTCAGCGCGCACGCGCGCGTGATCGTCTACGCCGGCCTGTCCACCGTCCTCCTCGGCTTCACCGGGGCACTGTCGGTCTACCACCAGGAGCACGGGGCGCCGGGCGCGACCATGCGGACCTTCGGGGACGCCGTGTGGTGGACGTGCTCGACGCTCGCCACGGTCGGCTACGGCGACATCACCCCGGTCACACCGCGCGGGCGGCTGATCGGCGTCGGGGTCATGGCCGTAGGTCTGGGGCTGCTCGGCGCCGTGACCGGCACCTTCGCGTCGTGGCTGCTGCAGGTCTTCTCCCAGGGAGACGACGAAAAGCCCCCGGAGAGCTGAGCTCCCCGGGGGCCTTCGGCGGGCATGTGCCCTCGGCTCAGACCTGCGCCCGCTCCTCGACGACCTGCGCGATCTTCGCGATGGCCTCGTCGAACGGGATGCCGTTCTCCTGCGAGCCGTCGCGGTAGCGGAAGGAGACGGCGTTGTTGGCCATGTCCTCGTCGCCCGCGATGACCATGAAGGGCACCTTCTGCTTCTGGGCGTTGCGGATCTTCTTCTGCATGCGGTCGGAGGAGGAGTCCACCTCGACCCGCAGCCCCTTCTTCTTCGCGGCCGCCGCGAACTTCGCCAGGTAGTCCACGTGGCCGTCACCGATCGGGATGCCGAGCGCCTGGACCGGGGCCAGCCACGCCGGGAAGGCGCCCGCGTAGTGCTCCAGCAGCACCGCGAAGAACCGCTCGATCGAGCCGAACAGCGCACGGTGGATCATGACGGGGCGCTGCTTGGAGCCGTCCGCCGAGGTGTATTCCAGGTCGAAGCGCTCCGGCAGGTTGAAGTCGAGCTGGATGGTCGACATCTGCCAGGTCCGGCCGATGGCGTCCTTGGCCTGGACGGAGATCTTCGGACCGTAGAACGCGGCGCCGCCCGGGTCCGGGACCAACGGCAGCCCCTGCTTCTCGGCGACCTCGCGGAGTGTCTCCGTGGCCTCTTCCCAGACCTCGTCCGAGCCGACGAACTTCTCCGGGTCCTTGGTGGACAGCTCCAGGTAGAAGTCGGTCAGACCGTAGTCGCGCAGCAGTCCGAGGACGAAGGTGAGCGTCTTGTCGAGCTCCTCCGACATCTGCTCACGGGTGCAGTAGATGTGCGCGTCGTCCTGGGTGAAGCCACGCGCACGCGTGAGGCCGTGCACGACGCCCGACTTCTCGTACCGGTACACGGTCCCGAACTCGAAGAGGCGCAGCGGCAGTTCACGGTAGGAGCGGCCGCGCGCGTCGAAGATCAGGTTGTGCATCGGGCAGTTCATGGGCTTGAGGTAGTAGTCCACGCCCTCGTCGAGCTGCATGGGCGGGTACATGCCCTCGGCGTACCAGTCCAGGTGCCCCGAGGTTTCGAAGAGCTTCCCCTTCGTCGCGTGCGGGGTGTAGACGAACTCGTAGCCCTCCTCCTCGTGCCGCCGGCGCGAGTAGTCCTCCATGACCCGGCGGACGATGCCGCCCTTGGGGTGGAAGACGGCGAGGCCGGAGCCGATCTGCTCCGGGATGGAGAAGAGATCGAGCTCGTTGCCCAGCTTGCGGTGGTCGCGCTTCTCGGCCTCGGCGAGGAAGTCGAGGTGCGCCTTCAGCTCGTCCTTGGACGGCCAGGCGGTGCCGTAGATGCGCTGGAGCATCGGGTTCTTCTCGCTGCCGCGCCAGTACGCGGCGGCGTTGCGCATCAGCTTGAACGCCGGGATGTTGCGGGTGGTGGGCAGGTGGGGGCCCCGGCAGAGGTCCTTCCAGCACAGCTCGCCGCTCTTGGCGTCCAGGTTGTCGTAGATCGTCAGCTCACCGGCGCCGACCTCGACGTCCGCGCCGTCGTCGGACGAGGCGGAACCCTTGAGACCGATCAGCTCCAGTTTGTACGGCTCGGCGGCGAGCTCCTCGCGGGCGGCGTCGTCGGTCACGACACGACGGGAGAAGCGCTGCCCCCGCTTCTGGATCTCCTGCATCTTCTTCTCGATGGCCTTGAGATCCTCGGGCGTGAACGGCTTCTCGACGTCGAAGTCGTAGTAGAAGCCGTCCCTGACGGGCGGGCCGATGCCCAGCTTGGCCTCGGGGAAGAGCTCCTGCACGGCCTGCGCCATCACGTGCGCGGTGGAGTGACGCAGGATGTTGAGGCCGTCCTCGGAGGAGATCTCGACGCCCTCGACCTCTTCCCCGTCGACGAGCACGTACGACAGATCCCTGAGCTCGCCGCCCACGCGCGCGGCGATGATCGAGCGCTCGCCGGCGAAGAGGTCGGCGGCCGTAGTGCCCGTCGTCACCACGCGCTCTTCCCGCTCGGAATCGCGTTGGATGATCACACGGACGTCTGACACCGGTCTCTCCTGACTGAAGGTGGGGTGCGGCGCCATACCAGGAGCGCGCGCATTACGCGATCGTACCGACCCCACCCACCCGACCGCGAAACGGTTGCGCTGCCGCTTGGGGGCGTGCGGGGTCAGTGGTCGTGTGCGGCGCCGTCGTAGCTGGTCGCGCAGTTCCCCGCGCCTATAGGGCGTCCCAGCTCGGCTCCCTTGCCGACCAGCCCACACCAACGCCGAGCAAGGGCCCACCAACAGTCACTGTGCCCACGACACCGGCCGCGAAGAGAGCCGTTCAAGGCGCCCCGTAGGCGAGCGAAGCCAAACGATGAGCACCCCGGCTGCAAGGCGTCACCCTTCAGTCCCCGCCGTCCGCCCCACCACAAGCACCCTCGAAAAAGTCCAGATCCTCCTGCAACGACTTCATCAGCCGATCCCGCTCAGCCTCATCCACCTGCACCGGCACGACCCCGGAGGCCCCCGTCACCTTGCGGAAACCACCCCGGCTCTCCAGCCGACCGTGCACCCGCACCGGCAGGCCCACCAGGTGGGCGTGCCCCGCGATGCGGTACGACTCCTCGTCCAGGGTGAGCCGGACGTGCGGTACCTCGGCGCCCGCGAGGACGCGCAGCCGTACGGTGCCCTCCCCACGCGGTCCGGACCTGCGCATCCGTACGACCGTGCCCGTGATCCTGACCGGTACGGAGGGCTCCGCGCGCAGATAGCGGGCGGCGGCCTCGCGCAGTACGGGCAGGTCGCCCGGCGAGAACTCGACGGGTTCGACGCCGCTCGCGCAGTCCTCGGGCACTCCGGCCGCGGGTGCCCACTCGACGGCGATGCGCGCGCCTTCCGTACCGCGCACCAACGCCACCAGCGCTTCGGTGAGCTCGCGGCTGACGCCCGCCTCGACGGCGCCGTCGAAGGCGTCCATGCCGCCGGTGGCCCGCTGGTAGTCGATGGCCTCGCGGGCGGCGTAGAGGGCTTGGTGGAGGCGTACAGCGAGGGGGCGGCCCGTGCCGACGGGTACGAAGGCTGCGAGGTGGCGGCCGCCGGCCCCGGTGCCGACGAGGACGCTCTCCAGCATCGCGGCGGCGGCGCGGCGGTGCCGGGCGCCGTAGTAGCCGGCACGCGCGCGCGTGGCGAGCGCCGCGGCGAGGAGCATCTGGCGGGCGCCGGTGCGTAGTTCTTCCTCGACCGTCCAGGGCGCGGACCCGGCCGGCCCGCTCGGCGCGTCCCGCCACCAGCGGACCTCGTCGCTGGGGACGGCGAGCCCGACCAGCACCTCACGGGCGGAGGGCATGCCACTGCGGGAGAGGGCGATCAGCGCCTCGCCGAGCAGGTCGTCGCTGTCGGGGAAGGCGCGGGACTCGGGGACGAGCAGGCTGGTGCCGTTGCCGCCGGGCCCGGGCGGGGTCCAGCGGCCGTAGCGCCCCGCCGCTCCCCCGCGCCGCTGCCAGCCGTGCCGGTGCAGCAGGGCGCTGAGCACGGCGGGGTCGACGTCACCGGGGTCGGGGGGACGGTCCCAGGACGCGTCGACCGGGTGCGGCCGCACCGGGCGTACGGGTTCCTCCAGCGGGCGGTGCGTCATGGTCTGCCTCCGGTCCCGACCCGCGTCATGATCTCGCAGAGCGCCCGGTCGTCGAAGATGCGTGAGGTCGGTATGCGCACGGTGGTGCGGCGCCGGCCGGTGATCGCGTGGCCGGCGAGGTTGACCCAGTAGCAGCAGTGCCGCAGGTCGAGGCGGTCGTGGCCGGCCCGCAGCCACTGCTCCTGCGACCGCGGGACGATCATCACGACGAGGATCTTGTGCACCGAGACCGGGGTGCGGGCGAGCTTCGCCAGGTGGTCGTTGTCGAGCGTGAAGGAGAAGAAGCGGCCCAACTGAGGTGGTGGGGGCGCAGCCCCCTCCGTCGAGGGTGGTGGTGGGAAACGGGCGGGCGGGTTCGGCGCGAGCTGGTAGGTGGCCTTGAGCTGCACCTTTATGGTCACCTCGTCGTCGACGGTGTGACCGGGCGCGCTGTGGCTGACGTGCCAGTCGATGCCGTTGTCCGGAAACGGCTGGGACAGCGAGCATCCGGACGCCGCCGCGACGGCGTGCAGGTAGCCCACCTGCAGCGTCTCCATGCAGGCGGTGGTGGCGAGTGAACCGCGATGGGGGCCCGTTCGTTCGGGCAGCAGCCCGCCCCGCTCGGGCTGCGCTATCGCCATGGCCAACAGCCTTCCAAGCAAAGTGAATCCCCGTACCGGGCCGCTGAACTGCAAAGACC
Source organism: uncultured Streptomyces sp. (assembly GCA_965653385.1). Lineage (GTDB taxonomy): Bacteria > Actinomycetota > Actinomycetes > Streptomycetales > Streptomycetaceae > Streptomyces. The sequence goes on from CBFGZZ010000445.1 coordinate 5,616, forward strand.
CGCACTCCTGTTGTGTCCTTCCGGCGTACGCCGCAAACGGCCCGGGTATCACCAAACGGGCAGAAGACGGAACGTCAGCTGCCGTGGGTGAACGAGGGGTTGTGTAGATATGGCGTGCTGGTATGAGGGCCCGCTGGCGGCATTCGACACAGAGACGACAGGCGTGGACGTCGAGACCGACCGGATCGTTTCGGCGGCCGTCGTCGTCCAGGACGCCCCGGGAACCCGGCCGAGGGTGACCCGGTGGCTGGTGAACCCGGGCGTGCCGGTGCCGGAGGCGGCGACGGCGGTGCACGGACTGACGGAGGAGCATCTTCAGCGCAACGGCCGCTGGCCCGCGCCGGTGATGCATGAGATAGCCGGCGAGCTGGCGGAACAGGCGTCCCGGGGACGGCCGGTGGTGGTGATGAACGCGCCGTTCGATCTGACGCTGCTCGACCGCGAGTTGCGCCGCCACCGCGCCTCGTCCCTGGACCACTGGTTCGAGGCGACACCCCTGTTGGTGCTCGATCCACGGGTCCTGGACAAACACCTGGACCGCTACCGCAAGGGTCGCCGCACCCTGACGGACCTGTGCGAGCACTACGGCGTCACGCTGGACGGCGCGCACGACGCGGCGGCCGACGCGCTGGCATCGCTGGAGGTCGTACGGGCGGTGGGGCGCCGTTTCGCGACCCGGCTGGAGCGTCTGTCGCCGGCCGAACTGCACACGTTGCAGGCGGTGTGGCACGCGGCGCAGGCACGCGGGCTCCAGGCGTGGTTCGCCCGCAGCGGCAGCGACGAGGCGGTGGACCCGGCGTGGCCGTTGCGCCCGGATCTGCCGGCGGCGGCCTAGGCGGTCCAGAACAGCAGAAATGCCGAGCGACCAAACGGCCGAGCAACAAAAAAGCCGGTCCGCTATGGCGGACCGGCCTTTCCCGGTGGGCGATACTGGGTTCGAACCAGTGACCTCTTCGGTGTGAACGAAGCGCTCTCCCACTGAGCTAATCGCCCGGG
>CBFGZZ010000446.1:0-6594 GCA_965653385.1 uncultured Streptomyces sp.
CGAGCGGCCGCCCGGGCCGCCCGGATCGACACCGGCGGCACCGGCCGGCCGGAACCGTAGCTGTCCAGACAGGGCCCGCCGTCGGGCTGGGCCTCCAGCAGATCGCGAGCGATCGCCCGCTGCGCGCCGCTCGCCGCCAGCGACGCCGTCCCGTCCCCGTCGACCCACCCGGGAGATCCGGCTGGCGGAGGCGTTGGTGGAGTCGGCGGACACCGGATGGGCGCATGCCGCACACTCCCCTTCCCCTGTTCCTCGGTTCCCCCGTCGCCGTCATAGTGGCTGTAACAGCTCCCCGACAAGGCTCGGCGACCTCGTGTGCCCCACGACACGTATGTCAGGATTGAACCTTGGACCAGAGCACCCGAGGGGGAGCTGGATGTACCTGAAGAGGGGGGCCTGGAGGGGGGCTCGCGCGCGGACTTCCGCGATGGTGCTGGGGGCGGCACTGCTGATCGCGGGCTGTTCCTCCGGGGACGGCGAGGAGCCGGACGACAACGCAGGGGCCGGGATCAGCCAACAGCCCAAGGAGACCGACCCGTTCTGGGTGAACCCGGACGGGAACGCGGCAGAGCAGTTGGCGGCGTACGAGAAGGACGGCAAGAAGGAGGCTGCCGAGAAGATCCGCAAGATAGCGGAACACCCGACGGGCGAGTGGATCAGCCCGGAGAACCCGGAGCAGGAGGCACGCGGCTTCACCGAGGCCGCCGACAAGGCCGGCCGTACGGCCCTGCTGGTCCTCTACAACATCCCGCACCGCGACTGCGGCCAGTACTCCCAGGGCGGTGCCGCCGACGGCGACGCCTACCGGGCCTGGATCGACGGCGTGGCCAAGGGCATCGAGGACCGCTCCACGACGGTGATCCTGGAGCCGGACGCGGTACTGCACCTGGTGGACGGCTGCACCCCGGGCGAGTTCCACGAGGAGCGCTACGACCTGCTCAAGGGCGCCATCACCAAGCTCAAGTCCCTGAAGAACACCAAGGTCTACCTGGACGCGGGCAACGCCGGCTGGGGTCATCCCGACCAGATCTTCGAGCCCCTGAAGTGGGCGGGCATCGACCAGGCCGACGGCTTCTCCGTCAACGTCTCCAACTTCTACACGACCAAGGACTCGATCGCGTACGGCAAGCAGCTCTCCGAGAAGGTGGGCGGCAAACCCTTCGTGATCGACACCAGCCGCAACGGCAACGGCCCCTACACCGAGGGCAACCCGGACGAGCGCTGGTGCAACCCGCCCGGCCGCGCCCTGGGCGAGACACCGACGACCAAGACGTCGGACCCGCTCGTCGACGCCTACGTCTGGGTCAAGCGCCCGGGTGAATCGGACGGTGAGTGCAAGGGCGGCCCGAAGGCGGGCGAATGGTGGCCGGAGTACGCCCTGAAGCTGGCGGAAGCCACAACGCCCTAGGGGCGCGGGGAACTGCGCGAACAACCACAACGCTCCCGCACCCGAAGAACGAGGTGCGGGAGCGTTACGGCAGCTACGGCACTCTTACCCATTGCGCCTTGCTGGGCGTCCCCTGATCGTCCGTGACGAACAGCATGTACCACCCCGACGGAACCAGATTCCGATTCGTCGGCACATCCACCGTGATCTTGTCCCCGGACTTCTTGAAGTCCAGCGCGACCGATCGCTGATCCACGTCAGTGACATGCGTCGACGCACTCGGCCGGATCAACCGCACGTTCTCGATCGACGACGCGTGCTTCGAGGTGAACGTCCCCGTCCCGCCCCGCTTGATCGTCTGCGGCCCACCCGACAACGACGGCTGCGCGTCCCGGTACAGATACGGCGGCGTGTAGATCTCGATCCGCTGCTCGAACTTGCCCGGCTTGGTGTTGGCCTTGTCGGCATACAGCGAGTCCGAACCGAAGAACATCACCCGGCCGTCGGGCAACAGAATCGACCCGGAGTGGTAGTTACGGCCCACCAGCGGGTCGGCGACCCGGTCCAGGGTGTTCGTGCCCGGCCGGTACAGGTGCGCCTGGAGGATGTTGGAGTCGCTGCGCCCCCGGTAGTCCTCGGAGCCACCCGACACCAGCACGGTGTCGTCCGGCAGCACCGAGGCCTGCGGATACCGCGTGCCCTTCTCCAGCGACGGCCCGTCCACGAACTTCGGGTCGTCGGCCTTCAGGTCGATGATCCGCGTCTTCTCGCTGGACTCCTTGGACTCACCGACGCCACCGCCGCCGATCACCATGTACTTCTCGTCCTGCGCCGGCGGCAGCAGCACCGTGCCCGAGGTCTCCATCAGCTTGGGGTCGCTCAGCCCCGGCAGCTTGGTGAACTTGTTGGTTTCCACGTCCCAGATGCCCGGGTCACGGCCCACGTTGTCAGGCCCGTAGCCCGCGTTCGAACCCGAGTAGAAGATCTTGCCGTTCTCCAGCGGGAACAGCGCCGGGTACGTCGGGAACTGCCGCACCTTCGACAGGTACGTCCACTTCTTGGTCTTCGGGTCGTACACCTCGTTCTTGCCCGGCACCAGCTGGCCGATGTCGTCCAGGCCGGAGACGCTGAGGATCTTGCCGTTGCCCAGGGTGGTCAGCGTCGGATACCAGCGGGCCTCGTGCATCGGGTCGACCTTGATGTACTTCTCGGCGACCGGGTCGAACTCATAGGCGTCCCGGATGCCCTGGAAGTCCTTCTTGTCGAGGGCGAGCTTCTGCGCGATGCCGTACGTGTTACGCGCGTCGGCGCCGGACAGGCCCTGAATCCGGTAGTTGTCCTGGGTGCCGGTCTCGTACTGTCGGCCCTTCTTCTGTGCCTCGACGTAGATCCGGCCGAGACCGGGGTCGTTGCGCAGGAACTTGCCGGTCGCCTTGTCGAAGACCTTCTTCGCGCGCGGCACCAGCACCGGGTCCTTGGAGACGAACGTCTTGCCGTTCTCCTTGCCGGTGAACTTGGTGCCCGCGGGCAGCGTGATCGGCCGGTCCGGGTTCTCGTTGTGCACGATCATCAGGCCACCGGCCTTGGTGACGTCACCCTTGAGCTTCTCGTACCGCTTCGTACCGCCCGCGATGAGGAGATTGCCGTTGGCCAGCTGGGTGTGGCCCGTGCAGAACAGGTCGTTCGGCGTCGGCACCTTCTTGATCGTGCCCTTGACCGGGTCCCAGATCCGGGTGTCGTACTTCTTCGCGTCGAAGTTGTCCTGATTGTTGCCCGAGCCGGCGATGAGCAGCACCTTGCCGGTGTGCAGAAGCGCCGCGTGAATCGTGTTCTGGCGGTACTCCTCCGGGAAATCGATGATCTCCCACTTGCCGTTCTCGGCTTTGTACTCGGGTCTGTTGATTTGGTACTGGTGGTATTTCTCGGTGCCGACGCGATAGAGCCACGGCCCGTTCATTCCGGCCAGCGCGAGCACCACCGCCGTACCTATCGCGAGTCGACGGGCGCGGCGGCGGCCTGCACGGTCGTTCATTCCTTACGTCCCCCAAGTCCACCAAGGGCGATCTGCATCGTCTGATCGTTACCACTACTGCCCGACGCGGCCCAACTCGGCTTGTGCTGCGGCGCGTGCGGTACGTGCTGGCCATGCGCGGCGTGCGGGGCATGGGACGCGTGCTGGGCGGGCAGTGGCTGCGGCTCCGGCTGGTACGGCACGGACTGCGCCGGGGCGGGCTGCGCCGGCACGGGCGTGGCGGGCTTCTTCTTCTCCTGCCGCAGCATGTAGCGCCAGGCGAAGATCGGCGTCGCCGTGATCAGCATGGCGAAGGTCGCCCAGATGATCATCGCGGGGTGTGAGTGGCCGTACACGAAGCCGGCGGTGATCGAGCCGCCGAAGATCGCGATGAAGTACCAGTGGTAACGGAAGGTCCCGAACCAGCGGTCGGGGCTCGCGGAATCGCCCTTGGGGGTGACCACGAACTTGCTCTTCTTGCGCAGTGCGGAGTCGATCAGCGCCTTCGCGTACAGCGGCGCCGACAGCGCGGACATCACCATGCCGGCCACACCGCCGGAGCCCTCGGGCTCGTGCGGCGAGACGTTGTGGCGGCGGTTCCAGACGTACAGGCCGATCTGGAGCGCGGAGGCGTTGCCGTAGAGCATCAGCCAGATCGTCGGGTCGATGTTCACACCCGAGGCGCCCAGGCCCAGGAACAGCGCACAGCTCAGCGCGGCCAGGATCCAGTTGAGGGCCGACATCGGGTAGAAGATGATCATCATCGTGTAGTTGAAGAGCTTGCTCGGCGGCAGCGAGTACCAGCCCTTCCAGTACTGCTTGAGGATCGTCTCGTACGTCCCTCGCGACCAGCGCATCTGCTGGGTGAAGAAGTCGGTCCAGGCGCTGGGCCCCTCACCGACGGCGAGAACGTCCGGCGTGTACACCGAGCGCCACTTCTTCCCCGTCGCCGGGTTCTTGTGGCGGTGGATCTCGAAGCCGGTCGCCATGTCCTCGGTGATCGAGTCGTACAGACCGCCGATCTGCTTGAGCGCCTTGATGCGTACGGCGTTCGACGTACCCACGAACATCGGGGCGCCGTACTTGTTGCCGGCGCGCTGGATGAGGGCGTGGAAGAGGAACTGCTGCGACTCGGCGGCCTTGGTGACGAAATTGTCGTAGTTGCCGTACACCTGCGGGCCGATGACGAAGCCGACGTCCGGGTCGCGGAAGAAGCCGAGCATCCGCTCCAGGTAGTTGGGCAGCGGCACGTGGTCGGTGTCGACCGAGGCGAAGAAGTCGTAGTCGTCGCCGTGGGCGTCGAGCCAGGCGTTGTAGTTGCCGTGCTTGGTCTTGGCGCGGTGCGGGCCCTTGGCCTGGTTCCACTTGGCGATGCCCTTGCGGGAGAAGTGGTGCACGCCGAGCCGCGCGCACACCTCCTTGACCTCCGGGTCGTCGCCCTCGTCGAGCAGCCAGACGTGCATCAGACCCCGGTGGCGCAGCTTGACGGCCGCCTCCAGGGTCTTCGTCACCATCTCCAGCGGCTCCTTGCCGGGCACGAAGGAGGTGAGGAAGGCGACTCTCGTGCCGGTCTCCGGCACCACCGGGATCGGGTCGCGGGCGACCAGGGTGGCGTGCGCGTTGGACAGCACGTTCATGCAGCGGAAGAACTCGATCAGACCGATCGAGACGAGCATGACCATGTCGAGCGCCGGCAGGAAGTCGAAGGCCGGGTAGTCGCGCTCGGTCCAGTGCTCGGGCTGGAGCAGCCAGAACAGCAGGACCAGGGAGAGGACCGGCGCCGCGGCCAGCATCAGCGCGACCCTTATGCGGTGCGGCTCCTGCGAGATCAGCGAGCGGTACTCGACCCGGTACGGCTTGTTCGGGTCGGGCTGAGTGAGGGGACCGGCCAGCCGGCTGTAGTGCTCGTAGTCGTACTTCGGCAGCGTCTTCTTGATCCGGCGGAAAGCTCCGGTCCTGGTCTGTGACGGCACCCTCAGCTGGGTGGTTTGAGACGGGTCGAAGTTCTGCCGGGCGCCCGTCGGCGTCGACGTCATGAGTCATCCCCCCACACGCGGGTCACCCGCGTGTCTGTCGGTTCCTTTACGACTGCTCCGGTCCCCCTCGACCTTTCACAGGCGTATCAGTAGTGGGCCGCAGTCACCACATCTTCTCCACCATAGACATGGAACAGCGACCTTCCGGTTGCATCATGCCCCCCTCGGCATGCGGTCATGAACGGGGCCCCCTATGCCCCGGCGAAAACCGGCAACCGGCTCCTTGCCCCCCAACTGCCGCGTATGCGCAGCATCTTGAAAAACCAATCACCAGGGTTCTACGTCGTTCCACATGATCGCAAGATGCGAAACGAGGTGTTTACCGGTCATACGCGCTCATTGTGGCACCTGTGGGGGTGTTGTGTACCCGTCGTGGATACGCGGGCGCGGATGTTGCCGAAGTGCTCCCGTATGGCCTCCTCCGCCCGTATCGGATCGCCCGACCGCACCGCCTCCACGATCTCCCGGTGCTGTCGGCAGGTGACCAGGGGATCCTGCGGGGCGCCGCCGAGATCGGTGTGGACGCGGTGGAAGGCGTCCCAGAACGCCTCCATGACCTCGCCCAGCAGCGCGTTGTCCAACCCCCGGTAGAGAGTGGCGTGAAACGCCCGGTCGGTGTCGGCGATCCCGTCGCCGCCGCGCGCCGCCTGCTCTTCCATACGGTCCACCAGCGCGTCCAGTTCAACGAGATCGCCCTCTGGCACCCGCCCCGCGAGCCGCGACACCAGCCCCGTCTCCACGGCCTCCCGCAACTGCACCAGCTGGAGCAGGGTGTCCTCACCCCGGTAGTGCCCGGCGACCGTGCGGAAGGCGAGGCCCTCGATCATCGGCGCCAGCGACATCGTCCCGACATACGTCCCGAACCCGTGCCGGATCTCCACGATGCCCATCGCCTGCAACCCCTTGAGCGCCTCGCGCACGGAGTTCCGACTGGCGCCCAGATGCTCCATCAGCTCGGGCTCCGTCGGCAGCGGGGCCCCGGAGGCCAGCCGGCGGTCGATGATGAGCCTCTTGATCCGCTCCTGAAGGTCACGCGCTGCCATGAACCAGAGCGTATCCGGCCAAACACGAGAAAGGCCCCTCGCTTGCACGAGGGGCCTTACCTGTCTGTGCGCCGCCAGGGACTCGAACCCCGGACCCGCTGATTAAGAGTCAGCTGC
>CBFGZZ010000447.1:0-6563 GCA_965653385.1 uncultured Streptomyces sp.
GTCGCGAGCTGGGCCCGCACGGCCTCGACGAGTTCTTCGAGGTCAAGGCGATCCAGCTGTAGACCCTGAAGCGCCGGATCGCACTCGCCTTCTGGCGGATCGCGAACCCGATCGCGATCCGCTCGCCCCCGATCGGCACGAGCCCGACCTCGGCGCTCTCCCCCGGCCCGAACCGCTCCGAGGACCCGGCGGGCACGGCGAGCCGCATGCCGTAGGCCGCCGCGCGGTCGAAGTCGAGCCGCGGGTTGGCCTCGAAGAAGTGGAAGTGGGAGGTCACGGAGACAGGCACGGTGGCGGTGTTGGTGACCGTCAGCCGGACCACCGGCTCCGGATCGGCGTGCTCGGGCCCCGGCAGCAGCGCGCCCGGAGCCCGCGCCCCGAGCCCGGCCCCGAGGGGATCGGACACGACCGCGAGCCGCGAGCCGTCGTCGAAGACGGCCTCGACATGGACCTCGGTGACGACGTCCGCGACGCCCGGCAGCACGTCGTCCGGGCGGAGCACGGACCGGGCGCGCTCGATGGCCTCCGCCAGCCGGACCCCGTCGCGGGCTGCCTCGCACACGGTGTCCGCGATCAGCGCGGTCGCCTCCGGGACGTTCAGCCTGAGCCCTCGGGCTCTGCGCGCCCGGGCCAGCTCGGCGGCTCCGAAGAGCAGCAGCCTGTCACGTTCCGTGGGGGTGAGTCTCATGACGCGGGCACCTCCTTACCTCTCCCGCATTAGAGCATCACTCTAAACACGAAATCCAGTGAGCCGAAGTGTTGACTCGACACAGTCGATTCCCGATATTGAACGTCGCTCTAACTCTGGCGGCCGATCAAAGGAGACCTGCCATGCCGATGGAACAGCGCGGAGTCGACACCATCCCCGACGAGGAACGCACGAGCGGCCCGCGGGACCTCGTCTCGATCCTGCTGGGATCGAACCTGTGCCTGGGAGTGATCGTCTTCGGCTGGCTGCCGCCGTCGTTCGGCCTGGACTGGTGGGCGTCGGTGAGCTCGATCGTGGTCGGCACGGTGGTCGGCACGGCCCTGACCGCCCCGCTCGCGCTGATCTCCCTGCGCACGGCGACCAACCTGTCCACGTCGTCCGGCGCCCAGTTCGGCGTGCGTGGCCGGCTGGTCGGCTCGGTCGTCGGCCTCCTGCTCGCCCTCGGCTACACGGCCCTGACCGTGTGGATCGGCGGCGATGTGATGGTCGGCGTGCTGGGCCGCCTCTTCGGGCTGCCGGCGAGCGGGGTGTCGTACGGCGTGGTCTACGGACTGCTGGCCGCGGCGACCGTCGCGGGCGCGGTGTACGGCTACCGGGTGCTGCTCGCCCTGTCCCGCGTCCTCGCCATCGGCATGACGGCTCTGCTGGTCCTCGGCGTCGTCGCCTACGCGCCGCACTTCACGACCGCCGCGCTGCCGGAGGCGGGCGGCTATCTGCTGGGCGGGTTCTGGCCGACGTGGCTGCTGGCGACGGTGGCCGCGGGCCTGTCCGGCCCGATCGCCTTCATCACCCTGCTCGGCGACTACACCCGCTACATCTCCCCGGCCCGCCACACCTCACGCCGGGTGCTGCACGCGACGTGGCTCGGTCTGCTCCTGGGCCTGCTGGTCCCCCAGCTGTTCGGCACCTTCACGGCGTACGCGGCCCGGGCGGCCCTCGACTACGCCGGGCCGCTGGTCTCCGCCTCCCCCACCTGGTACCTGGTCCCGCTGCTGCTGGCCGCCTCGGCCGGATCCGTCGGCAACGCGGGCCTGATGCTCTACTCCATGGGCCTCGACCTGGACGCCATCCTCCCGCGCGCCTCCCGTGCCCGGGCCACCTACTGCGTCGCCGTCGTCGCGACCGCCTGCGTCTTCGTCGGCCACTACGCCTCCAGCGCCCAGGACGCCATGACGTCCTTCGTGCTGCTGCTGACTGCGGTCGGCACCCCGTGGGCGGTCATCACCCTGATCGGGTTCGCCCGCTGCCGTGGCGTGTACGACGCCGATGCCCTCCAGGTCTTCAACCGCCGTGCGCGGGGCGGGATCTACTGGTTCCGGGGCGGCTGGAACATCCCGGCGACCGCGGCCTGGGCGATGGGCGCGACGATCGGCCTGCTGTCCGTCTCCCTCCCGTCGTACGAGGGGCCGCTGCTGGGGCTGACGGGCGGGGTGGACTGCAGCTTCCTGCTGTCGGGGCTGGTGGGGGGCGTCGCCTACACGCTGCTGGAACCCCGGACTCAGCCCCAGCCGAGCCCGGGAATGACAGCCCGTCTGGGGGCACCCCCTCTGGGGGAGTTTGAGGACGAGGCCGTTTAGGCCGAAGCGGGGGCCTGGGGGCGGCAGCCCCCAGCGGCCTCGACCTCAACGCCGAGCACTTGTCAGCCCAGCTTGTGCATCCACCCGTGCTGGTCCACGGCAGTGCCCCGCTGGATGTCGAGGAGCGCCCGGCGCAGCTTCAGCGTGACCTCGCCGGGCTCGCCGTCGCCCTGCTGCCACTGCGCGCCGGTGCGCTTGACGGTGCCGACGGGGGTGATGACCGCGGCCGTGCCGCAGGCGAAGACCTCGGTGAGGGTGCCGTTCTCCGAGTCGCGCTGCCACTGGTCGACGGAGACGCGGCCCTCCTCGGCCTTGTAGCCGAGGTCACGGGCGACCTGGAGAAGGGAGTCGCGGGTGACGCCCTCCAGGATGGAGCCGGTGAGGGACGGGGTGACGATCTTGTCGCCGTACACGAAGTACAGGTTCATGCCGCCGAGTTCCTCGACCCACTTGCGCTCGACCGCGTCCAGGTAGCAGACCTGTGCGCAGCCCTCGGCGGCGGCCTCGGCCTGGGCCAGCAGGGACGCGGCGTAGTTGCCGCCGGTCTTGGCGTCGCCCATGCCGCCGGGCACGGCGCGGACGTGGTCCTCGGAGACCCAGATGGAGACCGGCTTGACGCCGCCCGGGAAGTACGCGCCTGCCGGGGAGGCGATGACGATGAAGAGGTACTCGCTGGCGGGCTTCACGCCCAGCCCGACCTCCGTGGCGAACATGAACGGCCGCAGGTAGAGGGACTCCTCACCGCCGTGCGCGGGCACCCACGCCTCGTCCTGGCTCACCAGCGCGTCGCACGCCTCGATGAACGTCTCGACCGGAAGCTCCGGCATGCCCAGCCGGCGGGCGGAGGCCTGGAAGCGCTTGGCGTTCTTCTCCGGGCGGAAGGAGGCGACGGACCCGTCGGGCTGGCGGTAGGCCTTCAGACCCTCGAAGATCTCCTGCGCGTAGTGCAGGACCATGGTGGCCGGGTCGAGGGAGAGCGGCGCGTACGGCACGAGCTCGCCGTCGTGCCAGCCGCGGCCCTCGGTCCACTTGATCGTCACCATGTGGTCGGTGAAGTGGCGTCCGAACCCCGGGTTGGCCAGTATCGCCTCGCGCTCGGCGGCGGAGAGCGGGCTGGCGGAGGGCTTGAGCTCGATCGTGGGCGTCGTCATGAGTAGATGTCCTTCACCGGTTTGATTGTGGCGGGCCGCGCTCACGCCAGTACTGCCAGTGGCCAGTGCTAGGACGTCCGAGCATTCCCTCATTCCGCGGCTCCGCGTTCGATTATCGCAAGCGGGGACCGCGGAAGAAATCGGCCTGATCGGCGTGATCCGGAGTGAATCGCGATCCAGGGGTTGATGGTGTCACCCGACGGCGGACATGGGGAAGCCGCCGGGCGCTTCAGTGACCCGGCGGCTTCGAAGGGTGTTCGAGTGGCGGCGGGGTCAGCCGGCTACTCGTACGGCCAGCGCGTCGCCGATCTCCGACGTCGAGCGGGCGGGCTTGCCGGTGCGCTCGGCGAGGTCGGCGGAGACCGCCTCGTCGATGCGGGCGGCCTCGGCGTCGTAGCCGAGGTGGCGCAGGAGCAGGGCGACGGACAGCACCGTGGCGGTGGGGTCGGCCTTGCCCTGGCCGGCGATGTCGGGCGCGGAACCGTGGACCGGCTCGAACATCGAGGGGAAGTCGCCGCTGGGGTTGATGTTGCCGCTCGCCGCCACGCCGATGCCGCCGGAGACGGCCGCGGCGAGGTCGGTGATGATGTCGCCGAAGAGGTTGTCGGTGACGATCACGTCGAAGCGACCGGGGTCGGTGACCAGGTAGATGGTCGCCGCGTCGACGTGGATGTAGTCGGTGGTGACCTCGGGGAACTCCTCGGCCACCTTGTTGAAGACGTTCGTCCACAGGTGACCCGCGAAGGCCAGCACGTTGTTCTTGTGGACCAGCGTGAGCTTCTTGCGCGGGCGGGCCTGGGCGCGGGCGAAGGCGTCCCGGACGACGCGCTCGACGCCGAAGGCCGTGTTCACGGAGACCTCGGTGGCGACCTCGTGCTCGGTGCCCTTGCGGATGGTGCCGCCGTTGCCGGTGTACGGGCCCTCGGTGCCCTCGCGGACCACGATGAAGTCGATCTCGGGCTGCCCGGCGAGCGGGGTGGCGACGCCCGGGAGGAGCTTCGACGGACGCAGGTTGACGTGGTGGTCGAAGAGGAAGCGGAGCTTCAGCAGGAAGCCGCGCTCCAGGACACCGGACGGGACCGACGGGTCGCCGATGGCGCCGAGCAGGATGGCGTCGTGCTTCTGCAGGGCATCGACGTCCGCGTCGGTGAGGGTCTCACCGGTGGCGTGGTAACGCTTGGCACCGAAGTCGTACTCCTTGGTCTCCAGCTTCACATCCTGCGGGAGGACGGCGGAGAGGACCTTGAGGCCTTCGGCCACGACTTCCTGCCCGATGCCGTCACCGGGGATCACTGCGAGATTGAGGCTGCGAGACATGTCGGCACCCTACTCCTCGTCCCATGGAATGACACACGATGTCCGCGATACGGACAGCACGCGGCCGACGGGAGTGCTGGATGATCCCGACACCTTCAGCGCCCCGCAAGGTGCGCGGGGAACCGCGCGACCAGCCACGAGGGCACCGCAGCCAAATGACGCCCCGTCGCGGCACTCCCGGCGGAGCGCCTACGCGGCCTGGTGACCCGTGGCGCCGCCGTTGTCCCTGCGGTCGAGGGCGCGCTGGAGGGCCGCGGCGGCGTTCTTGCGGTCGGACTCGCTCGTGCGGGAGAGGTGACGGACTCGGCGGCGGGCGGTCGTCTCGGCCATGGGAAATCGACTCCTTCGACAATCCGGGAGTGCGGAAAGGGGGTTACGAGACGCCGGATGGGGCGGGGAGCGGTGCCGCAGGGGTTGCCTGCACGGGGCCCGGCTCACGACCGCCATTCGCTTGATCGAGCGAGACGTTCGGCTTCTACAAAGCTAAGGGAGGACGGCGCGTCTGTCTCCACAATTACTCGGACTTCCTACTATCTGAGACGGTGGAGCCGGTCACACGCCACTGACCTGGGCTTTTCCCGTCACTCCGTCAGAGCACGTCGCCGTCGCGCCAGTCGAAGACCAGCTCGAACGCCGGGTCGAGCGAACCGGCGAGCGCGGGCCGCAGGAACGTGCTGCCCTCCTCGTCCGGCAGATGGACGACGCCCTCGGGGCCCAGCGCGCAGACCCGCCCGCCCCACACCTGCCAGCCCCGGGCGGCGTACAGCGCGGCCCCCTCGTCGCTCGCGGACAGCATTCCCGCGTCGTACGCCCGGTCGATCACCCGCTCCAGTTCCGCCATCACCCGGCCGCCGAGCCCGGTCCGGCGCGCGTCGGAGCGTACGGCGACCGCCTCGACGTACCCGACCCGCAGCCACCGCTCCCGGTGCCGCACCCTGCGCATGACCACCGACCCGTGCGCGACGAGCCGCCCGGCGTCGTCGTGGACGAGCGCGTGCATGCCGCCGAGCCCGTGGTCGAAGTCCTCGTCGGAGAAGTCCCCGCCGAAGGCCTCGTCCAACAGGGCGCGGACGGCGCGCAGTTCGGCGGCCGTGAGGTCGGCGGTGTGCGCGGTGCGGGGCGTGACGGGGGCCGTGGGTGTGGTCATCCGTCCAGTATCCGGGCGACGGTGGATCGCCCACTCGGCTGATCCTCCGCGCGGTACGGGACAGACGGCGACCGCGAGGGGAACGGTGAGGTCATGAACGACACGGCGAAAGTGTTCCTCGAGGGCGGCCCGGACGACCTGCCCGAGCGGATCGTCCCGACCCCGTCCCCCGGCCCGGACGTGAAGATCAAGCTCCGCGGCGGGTACGAGCACTTCCGGCCGACCTCGCGGCAGTCGGACACGCCCGAGGGCTCGCTGCCCGTGTACGAGTGGTGGGAGCGGACGGAGATCGCCGAGTAGATCAGGTCAGCGCGGCCGCCAGCGCCGCCCGGAATCCGTCCGGATCCTCCACCCAGGGCGAGTGCCCGGCGCCGGGCAGGATCACCCGCGTCACGTTCGGCAGCGCCCGCTCCAGGGAGTCGACCGCCGAGCGCGGCCGGATGTCGCACTCGCCGTCGACGATGAGCACGGGCACGTCCAGGGCCCGGCAGGCGGCGTACAGCTCCGGGGTGTCCAGCCCGCGCCGGTTCTCCGCGGTCACGGCGGCGTTGCACTCGGTGTTGATGCCCAGCCACGGGTCGGCCATCCGCTCGGCGTGCTCCGGCGCCCGCTTGCGGTCCTCGAACTCCGCGGACCACTGGAGCACCGCGCCTTCCCGGTCA
>CBFGZZ010000448.1:0-6522 GCA_965653385.1 uncultured Streptomyces sp.
CCGACCTGGACCTGTCTCCCGACGAGCTGCTCGGCAAACTCAATGCTCTGGTCGGTGATCTCGGCTATGACTACTACGCCACCTGCCTCTACGCGGTGTTCGATCCGGTGACGAGGATCTGCTCGTTCTCGGTGGCGGGTCATCCACCGCCGCTTGTCGTCCATCCCGATGGCACGGTCCATTGCCCTGATCTGACCGTCAATCCACCGCTGGGCGCCGCCGAGCCTCCGTTCGACAGCTGCGAGGTGCAACTGCCGGAGGAGAGCTTGCTCGTGTTCTGCACGGACGGTCTCGTCGAATCGGCCTCTCGCGACATCGACCAAGGGCTGACCGAGCTTCGGGACACCCTGTCCACTTCGGTGCGCCGGACGGCGTACTTCTCCGAAGGCCGGTCGAAAGGCACTCCCACCCGGCTCGACAGCCTGTGCGACATGCTGGTCTCCGCATTGCAGCCTGACAGGGACCAGACTGCGGATGATGCGGCACTCCTCGTCGTTCATACGCGCAGCACGCCCGTCGGTGACGTCGCCTCGCTTCAGCTGCCGGAGGATCCCCGGGCGGCCGCCGAGGCCCGCGAGTACGTCCGCAGGCAGCTCGCGCTTTGGGAACTGGACGATCTCATCATGCCCACCGAGTTGGTGGTGAGCGAGCTGATCGGCAATGTGGTCAGACATGCCAAGGGTCCGATGCTTCTGCGTCTGCTGCGCGACCGTGCACTGATCTGCGAGGTTTACGACGGCAGCCTCAGCTCCCCGCGAATCCGGCGGGCGGGCGTCGGCGACGAGGGAGGGCGTGGCCTGCACTTGGTGGCAGCTGTCTCACAACGGTGGGGTACCCGGTTCCTCGGCGACGGAAAGTGCATCTGGGCCGAACAGGATCTGCCGCCCGCGCGGTGTGGATGACGCGTCCGGCTACGGACAACGCCCGCCAGGCGCAGTCATGCCTTCGTGTCACCGGCTGTTCTGGGTTGATGATCCCGTCCGATGCCCGAGCCACCGCCGGTGACCAGGGCGCGGCGTCCTTCGTAGCGGTTCGTGTCGATCCTCCTACGCTGGATGTGTGGAGAGGGCGCAAGCTTCAGCCGCGGTCGCGGGGAGTCGCATGCTGGGCGTCTCCGTCCCGTTCGGCCATCCCTCCCAGGCACATCCGATTGAACGCTTCGAGGGTTTCCGCCATGTCGACGCCCGGGTCCAGCAGCCACTGCAACTGGAGTCCGTCCGACAGGGCGAGCATCATGCGTGCCATCTGGTCGGATCTGACGTCCGTGCGGATCTCGCCCCGCTCCTGGGCCGTGCGCAGACCGTCCTCGATACGCTCTGTCAGGTCCGCGTACCGCCGAGTGAAGAAGGAGTGGGCGGGGTGCTCCGGGTCCGACGCGGCGGCGGACAGGGTGACGAACAGGTCCACCAGCCCCCGCTGCTGGGTGTTGTGGGCCGCGGTTCGGGCGACGGCATCGCCGGGCGACGTCACATCGGCGGTCGCCTCGGCGTCCAGGGCGTCCCGTTCGGCGAGCACGGCCAGGAGCAGGTCCTCGCGGGAGTCGAAGTAGTGCAGCACACCCGCCTGCGACATGCCCGCACGGTCGGCGATCTCCTTCAGTGATGCGCCGCGCTCGCCGTGCTCGCTGAAGACGTCCAGAGCCGCCCGCAGGATCTGCTCCCGGCGCTCGATGCCTTTTCGGTAGGGGCCCCTTGGTTTGCGAGGTGTGCTCACGCTCCGACGTTACTTCAGCCATGGCTTCGTTCGGCCATGGGGGCGCCTGTCGCGATCACGAGGAACGGGGGACGGCGGCCGTGAGCCGGACGTCCGCCGACGAGCGCCCCACTCGCAGCCGATGGCCTCCCGTGCGTGCGGCCCAGCCTTCGCCGGTCCAGGTGGCGAGAGTCCGCGCCGGCACACTGATGGTGGCGACGACCGCCTCGCTCGGGCCTGCTTCGACGGCGGAGGAACCGACGAGGCGCGGCGGCTCGGAACCGTCGGCCGGTTCCAGGTAAACCTGGACGACCTCCCGCCCTGGCCGGTCGCCGGAGTTGCGGACGGTGACGTGGACAGTGAGTCCGCGGGCCATGTCGCCGGAAACGACCACGTCCTGGTAGTCCCAGGTGGTGTACGACAGACCGTGCCCGAAGGGGAAGAGAGGGGCGGCGCGGTCGGCATCGTAGGCCCGGTAGCCGATTCGGCTGCCCTCCGCGTAGGCGAGTACTCCCTCGACGGGCTGGGTGGACAGGACGGGCACGTCGGCCTCCGTGGCCGGGAAGGTGGTGGGGAGCCGCCCGCCCGGTTCGGTTCCGGTGAGGACGTCGGCGATGGCGTCCCCGCCTTCCTGGCCGGGGAACCATGACCACAGCAGGGCGGCGGGCCGGTCGGCCCAGGGGAGGACGAAGGGGGACCCGGCGTTGACGATGACGGCTGTGCGCGGGTTCGCGGCGCAGACCCGCTCGACGAGTTCGTCCTGCCGTCCGCGCAGGGCGAGCGTCGTACGGTCGACGTTCTCCGCCTCGGTGTCCGCGTCGCTGCCCACCATGAGGACGACGACGTCAGCCTCCGCCGCGGCGGCGACCGCGGCCTGCAGCTCCTCCTCGTCGCTGCCGCGCGGGACGTCGTATCCGAGGCCCAACAGGGTGATGGGGTAGGGGAGATTACGCTGCGGCCTCACGCGCACCATCACCTCGGTCTCGCCCTGCGCGGCGGGGAAGGCGAAGGTGTGCGAGGGCGGGTTGAGAAGCAGGGCGGCGATGTCGTCGCCCTCCTGGAGTTGCGTGTGTGTCTGCGGTTCGTTCCCGGGGGCGTACAGGGTGAAGGACCCGGTGCCGAGGACGGACAGCCGGTGGGTGCCCGAGTCCTGGAGGGCGAGCCGAGTACGCAGGGTCAGTTCCTCGACTCCGTCGCCGAGTACCACGGGTGGCCGAGGTCCGGCATGCCGAGCGAGACAGTAGTTCGCTGGTCGATCTGGGCGAGTTTGGCTTTGGCGTCGGCGAGGCTGACTTGGAGCCCTTCGACTTCGCCGAGCCAGCCCTCACGTTCGGCTTCTGCGATGCGTGCGTTGAGGTTGTCGATGATCTCGACGAGGCGGGGTCTTTGGGCCGGGTCGGGCCGCAGCATGGGACAGCGGATGCAGGCGTGTTCGTGGATGCAGGATGTGCCGAAGGCTCGTCCGCAGGTTCCGATCGAGACCTTGCGGCGTTCGAAGTGACCGAGGAACTCCTCACCGAGACCTTCGCCCTGGTCGATGGCATCCCGCCCGTGGCCAGGACGGCCCGGGCGCCCGCGCCGCCGCCCCGACTCACTTCTTGGTGACAAGGGCTACGACTCCAGCCTCAACCGCCGAGAGCCGCGCAAGCGGCGGATCCTGCCCGTCATCTCGGGCAAAGGCGCCCCGAACATCAAGGGCCTAGGCAAACTCCGTTACGTCGTCGAGCAGACCCTCGCCCTGCTCCACCAGTTCAAGCGCCTCGCCGTCCGCTGGGAACGCCGAACCGAACTCCACGACGCCTTCATCTCGTTGGCTTGCAGCCTCATCTGCTGGAGACGCCTCAAGTGTGACTGAGCGCTTCAGTTGGCGGATGAGCCGGGTCGATACGCAGCCCACATCGGATCGTCCAGTGCTGGTCGTCCTGAAAGGCGCCGGAGCGGCCCTCCGGCGAGCGAGAGTCGGTGGCGCGCGACGTTGAGGAAGTGGCCCTGCGCCGCTTCAACGCGAGCTCGCAGATCCAGCCAGCTCTCGTCAGGGGTCAGACCGCGTTTCACAGCGAAGTGGAGCTGCCAGATTTGCTCATCGAGGGCGTGGACGGCTTCTGCGGTGTCGCAATCAGCTACGAGATTCACCATGGCTATCGCCTCGTTCCAGGGCCGCCAGTCGACAGTGGTGGCCACGACGACACCCTGCGGAGCTGAGTCGGGACGACTTCCTTCCATCTGGCCGAGGCCAATGAGTACCGCAGACGATTCCCGCAGCACACGTGCATATGCTGCCACCTGCTGGTCCCTGATCCAGTGTCGATCCTGAGATCTCCTGCTGACCGCGCTGCCGGCGAACACACCTATGAGCGTGGTCACCACCGCGCCAGCAGGAGCCGCCAGCAGGCTCCATAACGCACTCATGGAGACAGTCTTGTGGAGTCATCGACGGGCTCGCAGGCTATTCGGATCCAAGCCTGCAGCCCTTTGACTGACTCGCTAGCGGTGTGCTATCGGCGCCAACTGAAGCACTCAAGTCACGTCAAGAAAGGCCGCTCATGATCCTGTTACGAGTTCCATGGGCATGGATGAGGGCCTCAGTGGCTCGCGAAGTCCGTGACGGCTTGGTGAAGCTGTTCGAGGAAGCGGATCAGGGTTGAAGCGGACATCTCGAAGTCGTCGAACCAGGATGGCGTGGTGGACCGGTGGACTCTTCCGTCACCATCGAGGGCGAACAGGATGCCTCCGCCGTCACTGCCGAACACGACGCCGGTGGCGTGATCGGTGACGCGGACGGGACCGTACTGGGTGATGTCGTTGAGTACCTGAGCAGGTGTGTGCACGAAGTATCCGTGGTCGATATCAGGTAGCGAGAGCTCGGCGATCGTGGCATAGAGGCTGATCAGCCCTTGGGGCATGTGCACGGCCTCCTTGAGCCGTGCCGTCGCGGCTCGGCTCTCCTCATCCGCCAGGAGCACTTCGTTGTCGCCTGGCGGATAGCCGAAGGTGGCCTCGAAGGTGCAAAGCGTCGTCTCGAGTGCGGCGGTGATCTCCTGCTGCCAGCCGGTGAGCCAGTCTGTGGAGAGGTTCGAGGCGGTCATCGGGAGTGCTGCTTTCTGTTGTCGGCGGGCGGAGCGGTCTGCTGGCTGGCGCGTTGACCAGCATCGGCGGCATAGGCGGCCCAGTCGCCGCCGGACGCGTTTTGCCACTGGACGGCGACTTGGATGTGAACGCCGAGCATCCGGGCGAGGATCGCGGCGGGGATCTCGGCGGCGAGGGTGAACAGGGCGGTGGACCTGTCCTGTTGGGGCCGAATGTCGATCTTGTGCAGCCGCTGACCGATCTGGCTGTTGCTGAGAGGCCGGCCTGGCTGTCCGCCGGGGAAGAGCCATGGGACGTCGTCCGGAGTGCCGATCTTGGCCTTGCCGCGTCGGGTCGCGACGAGCTCGCGGACCAGGGCGGCCAGCGGCATCGGGAGGATGACGGGCGAGGTTCCGAAGGAGATCGCAACGATCTCGCCGTCGATGCTGACATCATCGACGGTGAGTTGGCTGATGGCTGCGATCTCCTGTGCGTAGAGGATCAGTAGCAGTCGCGCGACGCGGTCCGGGGTCGGCAGCGTGTCGTCGTTGAGGAGGCGGCGGGCGCCGGCCCAGCGTTTCTCGCTGTCGATGGTGCCCTGCGGGCCGGTCCAGCGAACGGTGCCATAGTTCAGTCCGTGGGCAGGGCGGTGCTGTACGGACCAGCGGACGAAGTGGCCGGTCTCGTCGCGATAGGTGAAGGCGGGGTCGGGTCATCCAGCGTTCGAGGTCGGCTTGTGCGCAGGTGCCCAGGGTGAGTCCTTCGGCGACCAGCCAGGCGAGGAAGTTGTCGGCCGCGGTGACGTGGCAGCGCACGTTCATGTCCTGGAGCTGGGTGGTGTGCTGGTCACCGATGCGGCGGCGGAGTCGGCGCAGGTGGCGCCAGACCGCGTAGCCGTGCAGGATCCGGCGTTCTGCGGGGTCAGTGTGAACCGGCTCGTCGCCCTGGAGAAATGGATCACCGAAGCGGTGCCGAACCTTGACCGTTCGGTATGGAACGTGCTTCTCAGCTTGGTTTTCAACCTCGGCTGTTCACCTGACCCGCTGATCTTGGTTCGTTCTGAGGACAGCAGGGCGGCCGTTCTTCACACTTCGAGGTGTCGAGCAACGTCGCGTGAAGGAACGGCCGCTGGTGAAGAGTCTCGCCGCTGAACAGTCCGCTGACGCCGCGTTGGGCGTCTTTTGCGGTACCTTCCAGCCTCCGGTACCGGACCCGCAACGGTTACCGCTCATCTGCCGGTGAATCGACCGGAAGATGGGCAAGCGATTCGTCGGTAACCACTATGTGGACCTCCCGGAGAGGTGGGAGGCGACGTGTCGCAGCGGACACGCCCTGAGCATCGTCATGTGGCTTGCAGCCCGTCGAGGAATTCAGGCATCGGCCGAATGGCTGAGCCGGCGACGGGACGGGTTTGTCGGTTTGAGGCTCTTGGTCCGCCATTCTCGGGCGGCTTCTCCTGCGAGTCATCCTTGGAGCTGACGCAATGCCATACCTGAGGATGACCGGGCCCGTTCCTAGATCAGCTTCAGGTGGTCAGTACTTCGGCTGATCCGGAGGGAGCGGTGCGGACCGGACGATGGAGGAGTCCCCAGCCCGGTGCGCGCCGTACGCGCGCGCCGGGCTGTCCGCGCCCCCGATCGGAGCACGACCTCGTGACCACCTCCCCGCCCGTTCCCCGCACTCCCACATTCGCCGCCCGGGCCACCGACCTGTCCAAGGTCTACGGGCAGGGCGATACCCAGGTGGTCGCCCTCGACCGGGTCA
>CBFGZZ010000449.1:0-6520 GCA_965653385.1 uncultured Streptomyces sp.
TCCGCGTACCGACGGAAGGCCATGCGCTGGGGGCGCCCCAACTGCTCGGCGAGCGGGCCTACCTGCCCGACGAGTCCACCGGCAGGCTGCTGGTGTACGACACGTCGGCGTCCGCGCTCGCCGAACCGATACCGATCACCGACGGGCCCGGTGAGCTCGAACTCTTCGTACAGGACGGCCTGTTGTGGGTGAACGACCCGGACGGCGCCGCCGCCGCGGTGATCGACGCCGACGGCGAGGTCAGACGGATCGGCAAGTACGGGACGCAGGCCCCGTCGGCGCGCAAACCCGGGGACGAGCCGGTGGAGGACGGTGTCCCGACGGGCGTCCCGGTCGGGCAGGTTCCACCAAGTGCCTCTGTCCCGGGCGGAACAGCTCCCGGGTCGGGCGCACCCTCCGTCGGTTCCTCCGGTGGTCCGTCCACAGGGGCGTCCGGGCCGCCCGGGCCGACACCTCCGGCACCCGAGCCCGGGGCTCCGGGTGCACCGCAGGCGGAGTCGCGGTCGGGCGCCATCCGCATCACCTTCGCCGAGGCGCTGGGCGCGACACCGCAGCGCTATGTCCTCAAGGGGGCGGCGCGGGACCAGACCGTCACCCCGGACGCGGTCGGGCCTGACGGCCCGTTCGTCTTCGAGGTCAGCGGCGGGTCGTGTGAGGAGCAGTACAGCTTCACGGTGGTGGCGGAGCACGGCAGGGGAAGGCACGACGAAGAGTCCGCGCCGTCGGCGTTCGCGCGGCCGTGCATCGCGCCGGGGGCACCGCAGAACGTCGACTTCACTCCGGCCCGACGCGGGCACGGCGGTACGGTGACCTGGCAGCGGCCGCAGGGTGCCAGTGGCTCGGTGACGTACACGGTCAAGGGGACCGGCGGGACAGCCGAGACCACCGAACTCAGTCACACGTACGGGAACATGAGGAACAGCACCATCACCAGGGTGACGGTGGTGGCGCGCAACGCCGCCGGATCGGGTACGGCGGCGTCCGGGGAGATCGACCTGACGCCGCCCTCTCAGCAGATGAAGATCGTGAACAACTCCGCCAACGACGTCTCCGTCGGGATCCGCTCACTACCCACCACCACCGGGAGCGGTCGGCCGGGCGAGATGCCCGGCGGGCGAGACGACCTGGTCACCACCGTCCACTGCACGACGGAAGGCGAGGAACACACGTACGACCACCCGGAGCCCGAACCCGATGAGGTAACCAAGGTCTGGGCCTACCACACCTTCCACAGCCCCGTCACCAACAAGGACATCATCGGATACACCTCTGACCTCTTCGTGCACGCCCGCTACAACCGCGACATCTGGGAATGCGAATGACCTCTCCCCCCACCGAGGCCACTGAGCGCTTCGCCCACCTCTTCCACACCCTCGCCGACAACATAGAACGCGTCGTCAAGGGCAAGCGCGACACCATCGAACTCGCCCTGACCTGCCTCTTCTCCGAAGGCCACCTCCTCATAGAAGACGTCCCCGGCACCGGCAAGACCACCCTCGCCCGTTGCCTCGCCGCCTCCATCGAGGCCGACTTCGCCCGGGTGCAGTTCACACCGGACCTGTTGCCCTCCGACATCACGGGCGTCACCGTCTACCGGCAGAACACCGGCGAGTTCGAGTTCCTCCCCGGCCCGGTCTTCGCCAACATCGTGCTCGGCGACGAGATCAACCGGGCCTCCCCCAAGACACAGTCGGCGCTGCTGGAGGTGATGGAGGAGCGCCGGGTCACCGCGGACGGCACGACGCACCCGGTGCCGCGCCCGTTCATGGTGCTGGCGACACAGAACTCGGTGGACATGGGCGGCACTTACCCGCTGCCGGAAGCCCAGCTCGACCGCTTCCTGATGCGGATCACCGTCGGCTACCCCGACCACACCTCCGAGGTCGCGGTGCTCAAGGAAACGGGCGCCGACCCCGACTCGCTGACCCCGGTGGCCACCGCACAGGAGATCGCGGAACTGATAGCGGTGGCGGCGGCCGAGGCGCAGGTGGCCGACGCGCTGTACGACTACATCGTGCGGGTGGTGACGGCGACCCGTACCCATCCCGACGTACGCCTCGGCGCCTCGCCGCGCGGCTCCGTCGCCCTGCTGCGCGCGGTGCGGGTGCGGGCGGCCTCGCAGTCCCGGCCGTACG
This sequence comes from uncultured Streptomyces sp., assembly GCA_965653385.1. Lineage (GTDB taxonomy): Bacteria > Actinomycetota > Actinomycetes > Streptomycetales > Streptomycetaceae > Streptomyces. The sequence goes on from CBFGZZ010000449.1 coordinate 2,136, forward strand.
CGTTCCCGGAGGACGTGAAGGCGCTGGCCGGACCCGTTCTCGCGCATCGGCTGATCCTCACGCCGGAGGCCGAGCTGAGCGGCCGAAGCGGCGCGGACGTGATCGAAGAGGTGTTGGCCACGGTGGAGTTGAACAGCGGGGCACGCCTCTGATGCTGTCGGGCACCGGGTGGGGCACGCTGGCCGGGGGCGCCGTACTGACCGGCGTCGGCTATGCGTTCGGATACGGCGAGCTCGCGGCGCTCGGCGCGACCTGTCTGCTCTCGGTCGCGGTCGCCGTCCTGTGGGCGCTGCCCGCGCCCTGGCTGGGCGCCGAGCGGCGGATCGCGCCGGGCCGGGTCAGCCGGGGCGATCCCGCCGAGGGCGTCGTCGTCCTCACCAACACCGGGGGCCGCACCCGACGGGGCCTGCGTGCCGTCGACCGGTGCGGTGACCGGGACATCCCCGTCGACGTGCCGCCGCTGCGGCCGGGCGCGACCCACGAGCTGCGGTACGCGCTGCCCACGGCCCGTCGCGGCCCCGTCCCGGTGGGCCCGCTGCGGCTGGAACGCACCGACCCGCTCGGGCTCGCCCGCCGTATGCGCCCGTACGGTGCCGAGGACACGCTGCTCGTACGGCCCCGGATCTGCCCGCTGCCCGTGCTGCCGTCGGGGCGGGCGCACCATGTGGAGGGACCGGCCTCCGACGCGGCCGACGACGGCTCGCTGACCTTCCACGCACTGCGCGAGTACGTGCTCGGCGACGATCTGCGCCGGGTCCACTGGCGGTCGACAGCCCGCACCGGCACGCTGATGGTCCGCCAGATGGTCGACGTATCGCTCCCGCACACCACGCTCGTGCTCGACGGCCGTCGTCGTGCCCATGTCTCGGAGGACGACTTCGAACTGGCCGTGGACTGCGCGGCCTCCGTCGCGTACGCGGCCGCCCGCTCCCACTTTCCCGTGCACCTGGTCGGCGAGGCGGGGCCGCTGCTGGACACCGACGGCTCGGGCGACGACGGCGAGGCGCTGCTGGACGCGCTGGCCGTGGTGCGCCGCTCGGACCTGACGTCCATGGCCGCCGCATTCGAAGGCCGCCTGGGCAACGGCCAGGGGAACAACGGCACGCTGGTCGTCGTCACCGGCACGGGCGACACCCGGGGGCTCGGCGCCGTCGACGGGGTACGGGGCCGCTTCGACCGGGTGACGGTGGTGCGCGCCGGCGCCGACGCGCGGAGCACGCGCGACGGATCCGGGTCCGGCCCTGGCTCGGACGTACCGCAGTTGCGCGTCGCCTCGCTGGACGAACTGCTCGCCGGATGGCGCCGGGAGGCCGTGCGATGAGTGCCACGGCCCCGGTGGCCGTCCCGTCGCTCCAGGGCGACATACCCGAACGGACCGGCGGTCTCGCCAAAGGACCTGAGCCGGAGCCGGACCGGGCGCTACGGCTGTGGTCGCTGCTGCCCGTGGCCGCGCTGTCCACCGCCTCGGGGTACGGGTTCGCCCGGGCGTTCCCGCCGTCCCAGCTGCTTCCGGTGCTGGCGGTGGCCGTGCTGGCCCCGGTCGTTCTGTCCGCGGTGCTGTCGGGCCTGCTGCGCCGTCGCCCCACCCGCGAGGGACGCGCGAGCCGCCCCACCCTGCCGCTGTGGCCGTCCGCGCTGCTGACCGTCGTCGCCTGGGCCGTCGTCGTCAGCGCGACGCTCTTCCACGAGGTGAGCGACGGTCTGCCCGGCGCGGCCGCACTGCGCGCCGCGTGGTCCGCGCTGCTCGACGCACCCCACGCGCTGCTCTCCACCATCCTGCCCGCGCCCGGCGACCCGGAGTTGCTGGTGCTGCCGCACGCCGTCGTCTGGGCGGCCACCGCCGTCGCCGCGGAACTCGCCCTGCGGACCCGCGCCCCGCTGCTCCCCGCCCTCCCCGCGGTCCTCGCCTTCGGTTTCCCGCTGGTGCTCGGCGCGGACGGCCCGGGCTCGTCGTACCCGGCGGCGGGCGCGCTGGCCGGTGCCGCCGCGCTGCTGGTGCTGGTGCGTTCACGGGTCCGGCTTCCGCTGCGGGCCATGGCGCTCCGGCTGCCGGCCGTGGCCGCGCTCGGCGGTGTCGCGGCGCTGCTGGGCCCGCACCTTCCCGGTCTCGGCTCCCCGTACGACCTCCGGGAGACGGTCACCCCGCCTACCGAACGGCCGCAGTCCGTCAGCCCGTTGGACCAGGTCGCGGCCTGGCTGCGCAACGGCGACGAGGAGGTATTCACCGTACGGACCTCGGGTGCTGCCCCCGGCAACTACCGGCTGGCGGTCCTCGACCGGTACGACGGGACGACGTGGACCAGCAGCGCCGGGCTGACCCGTACCGGTGGCCGGGTCCCGGAGGAGAAGGGCACCGACCCGGACGCGGCAGGGCGGACCAGGACACTCGAACAGCGTGTCACCGTACAGTCGTTGCCCGGCATCTGGCTGCCCGCCGCCGACCGGCCCTCGTCCGTGACCACGCCCGAGGGCACCTCCCTGTCCGTCGACCCGAACAGCGGGATGCTCTCCACGGGGACGGCCGTGCCGAGCGGTTTCACCTACACCGCGACCTCCCGCCTCCCCGAGTACGACGCCGACCGGCTGCGGTACGCGGCCGCCGCGCACGACCCGGCCCGGGTGAACCTTCCGGCCGTGGACGCGGCCGGGCAACCGATCCCTTCCGTACGGTCCTTCAGGACCATCGCCGAACGGGTCACCCGGGGGGCCACCCACCCCTACCAGCGGGCCGTACGCCTGGCCGAGTGGCTGCGCGCGACCTACCGGCTCGACCAGGGGGCGCTGCCCGGGCACACCTACCGGAGCCTGGAGTTCTTCCTGGCGGACGGCGGGCGCGGCACGTCCGAGCAGTTCGCCGCCTCGTTCGCGGTCCTGGCGCGCACCCTGGGCCTGCCCACCCGGGTGGCCGTGGGCTTCCGCCCGGGTACGCGGACCGGTTCGGGCACCTGGCAGGTACGGGGACGGGACGTGCTGGCCTGGCCGGAGGTGAGGTTCGCCGGGGTCGGCTGGGTGCCGTTCCAGCCGACGCCCGGCGAGGCCGCGCAGGGCGGCTCGGGCGCCGCGTCGGCGGCGGAGCCCGAGGATCGTCAGCAGGCGGACCGGGAGAGCACCAAGCCGACGCCGCCGTCGACGCCCCCGCGCACCCCCGTCGAGGCGGCCCCCGCCGCCGGGGGTGCCTCCGGCGCCGGTATGCCGCCGCTGTGGCTCACCGTCCCGCTCACGCTGCTCCTGCTCGCCACGGCCTACGTGCTGTACGCGCTGTGGCTGCCGTACAAGCGGCGCAGCAGACGGCGCAACGGGCCGGACGCACGGCACCGGGTCCTCGGGGCCTGGCAGCAGATCGAGGACCGCCTCACGGAGATCGGCCTCCCCGCCACGGGAGCGCACACGGCGCAGGAGATCGCCGCGTTCGGTGCGCGGCAGGTGGGCGGCACCGTGGGCCGGCGGCTGCCGGACCTGGCCACCCTGGTCAACGAGGTCGAGTACGCGGGCCGCAGACCCGACAGCGCGGCCGCCGACGCCGCGTGGGCGGACTGCGACGCGCTCGAGAAGACCGTCCGGCACCGCGTCCCGCACCGCACCCGTCTGTTCCGGCTCCTGCGCTCCGCGGCTCCTCGCCGAAGGCGCGAGGGCGCGGGCCGGCCTCCCGAGCGGTGACCGGCATCGGCTAGCGCCGGTCCGGCCGATCCTGGTTGACCGCTGCCAGCAGGTGTGCGACCAGCGGGTTCGGGTCGCCCTCGCGCCAGGCGACGGCCACGCGCGTGCGGGCGTCGCCGGGCTCGATCCTGCGGAAGGCGACGCCTTTGAGGCGGATACGGCGGATGCTCGCCGGTGCCAGGGAGACGCCGAGGCCGGTCTCCACCAGGGCGCACACGGTCTGCCACTCCACGGCGTGCTGGGCGGTCCGCGGCGTGAAGCCGGCTTCGGCGCACAGGCCGGTGATCCGGTCGTACAGCCGCGGGCCGACCGCACGCGGCAGCAGTACGAAGGGCGAGTCCGCCAACTGCGCGACCCGTACGGTCCGTTGTGCGGCCAGCGGATGGGCGGACGGCAGCACGGCCACGAACGGCTCGCTGAGTACGGTTCTGAAGCCGAGCTCCGGCTGGTCGGCGGGGGGCTCGCGCAGGAGGCCGACGTCGATGGTCCCGTCGTGCAGGGCGGCGATCTGCGGCGCGGTGGTCATCTCGTGGATGTCCAGGAGTACGCCGGGGAACCGGCCCCGGAAGGTGCGCAGCAGGCCGGGCAGCACGGTCAGGGCGAGGGAGGCGGCGAAGCCGAGGCGCAGGCTGCCGGCCCGGCCGCTGCCGACGGCACGGGCCGCGGCCAGGCCGTCCGTGAGGTCGGTGAGGGCGCGCCGGGCGGCGGGCAGCAGTTCGCGGCCCGCC
>CBFGZZ010000450.1:0-6480 GCA_965653385.1 uncultured Streptomyces sp.
TGACCTGTGCAAACGTGTAGCGAGCGCGCTTGTGTGGCTACTTTGATAGCTACGTAAAGAGACACCCCGCCCTGGAGCGGTCCGGGAGTTGGGGGCCGGGGGGAACACCTGGCGTCGCTCTGAAGCGGCGTTGGCGGCGTTTCCGACTCACCCGCCGTACTGGAAGCGCGCCGACTCACCGAGCACCGAGCGGGCGCTTTCGAAGTCGGCCAATCGGGCCGCCACCGTGGCCACGGCGAGGCGTTCCGGGAGGGCGGCGGAGAACTTCAGGCCGCGTACGGCCCGGCGGTCCACGTCGGGCAGGACGAGGTTCTCGCCGACGCTCTCACGGGCCGCACGCCATTCGGCCGGGGTGAGGTCCTCGCGCAGGCGCAGCCAGCTGTCGGTAGGCCGTTGCAGGGGGTCGGTGACCGACTGGAGGGTCGCCGCCAGCGTGGCGTTGGCTCGGTAGCCGGCCCAGGTCCACCAGCGGACGTCGGAGCCGACGCGCGTGATCAACGTGCCGCCCGGGTGGACGGTGTCAGGTGCGTCGCTGTCGCGCTGTTCGGCCAGGCAGGCCTCCGCACGCCGGGTGAGGGAGACGGGCGGAGTCGTGCCGAGCAGTACCTCGCGCATGGCACGCGTCAGGGCGTACGACAGGCCGGCGACGCCGCCGTGCATCCACTTGGCGATTCCGCCGCCGTCGGCCGGCTCGACGAAGACGCGTTTGCGCAGCCAGTCGATATAGGTGACCTGCCAGCTGCGGCCACCGAGCAGCAGCCGCCTGGGGCCGGGGCGTTCCTCCGTGAGCACGCTCGGGTCGGTGCGGCCGATCTCCGTGCGTCCGGACAGGACGGTGAACTGCGGGGGTGCGGTAAAGGAGGCGGTGAGTTCGATGAAGTGCCTTTTGCCGAAGCGACGTTCCGCCTCGGGGCCGACGAACAGCATCCCGCCGTCGCTGTCGAGGAAGCCCTCCTCGGTGAGGAAGCGCAGGATGGGGGCCGCCGACTTGTCGAAGGGAGCGAGGCCGTTCCACTGCCGGTCCCACAACTGGTCGCCGAGCTTGTGCTGTTGCAGGGTGACGGCGAGCAGTTGCTGGGCCACCAGGTGGCGTGGCTCCGGCGGGGGGACGACCGGTTCCACCCAGCCCCGCGACCACAGCAGCAACAGGCCCGCCGCCTGCAGCAGTGTGTCCTTGCGGGTGGTGAGGAACAGACAGTTCCGCACAGTCCCGGAACGTCGGCCGGTGCGGCCGATACGCTGCAGGAAGGAGGCGACGGAGGCCGGTGAGTCGATCTGGATGACGCGGTCCAGGTCACCTACGTCAATGCCGAGCTCGAGGGTGGACGTGGAGACGATGACGCAGTCCCGGGCCTCGGCGAACGCCTGCTCGGAACGGGTGCGTTCATCGACGGAGAGGGAGGCGTGGGACAGGAAGACCGTCACCTCGCGCGCGCGTAGTGCCGCGCCCAGCTCCTCGACCTGGCGGCGCGAGTCGCAGAAGACTAGCCGCTTCTCTCCCTTGTGCAGCGCCGCGATGAGTTTGGCCGCGTTGTCGAGGGAGCCGACGTAGTCGAGTTCCACTTCGCCCGCAGGCCTGCGGGGCGGCTCGGGACTCGCTTTGTCGCCGGGTCCGCTGCCGTCGGTAGTCGGCAGGTGCACTCCAGGAGCGACCACCTGACCTGCGCGGCTGCCGACGCCCGCGCCTTGCAGCCAGTGCAGCAACTCGGCCGGGTTACCGACGGTCGCCGAGAGACCGACGCGCTGGATGAGCCTTCCGGTGACCCGCTCCAGACGTTCGAGCACGGCGAGCAGGTGCCATCCCCGGTCGTCCCCGGCGAACGCATGCACTTCGTCGATGACGACGGTCCGGACGCTCCCCAACAGGCGTGTGTGGTCGGTCTTGACGCCGATGAGCATCGCTTCGAGCGACTCGGGCGTGGTCAGCAGGATGTCCGGCGCCTCGGCCCGGATGCGCTGCCGTTGCGATTCCTTGGTGTCACCGTGCCAGAGCGCAGCACGTCGCCCCAGCCATTGGGCGTAGGAGTCGACGCGGACGACCAGGTTGTTGAGAAGTGCCTTGAGCGGACACAGGTAGAGCACGGATGTGCCGGTCCACTTCTGCTCGCTCATCGCCGACAGCAGGGGGAAGCAGGCCGCCTCGGTCTTGCCCCCCGCCGTCGGCGCCAGGAGTACGGCGTCCTGTCCCTCCATGAGCGGCGTGATCGACGCACGCTGCAAGGGACGCAGATCGGGCCAGCCAAGGGTGTTGACGATGTGATGCAGGACGACGGGATCGAGTCGGTCCAGTACGTCGGCGTCCTCGTCACCCGGTTCCTGCCCGGCCGGGAGTCCCGCGTCCGCCATCACAGCTCCAGGTCGATGTCATCGGCCGACGCGGAGTCTCCGGAGAGCGTGGCGGCCAGGTTCCGCTCGACGTCGGTGAGTTCGCTGCCGGCGACGGTGAGCCGGTAGTGCTGCCGGGGGTCGAAGTCGTCGAACTGGTCCACGCGGTCGAGCACGTCCCCGACGAGTTTCTTCAGGAACAGCCGGGGGGCAACTCCCACCTTCCCGCCCAGGGCCCCGCCGACGGCAACCGCGAGGTCTGCGACATACGCGTCGTCGACGACCTTGTGCACGCGCTCGGGCATGTCCGCGGCATCGGCATACAGGTCACGGATGGTCAGGCCGAGTCCGACCAGGGAATCCTGGTTGAAGCCGGGAAGCCTGATCTGCACGGCGCGAGGGTTGTCGAAGCGCGGGTCGGTGGTGAAGTCGGTGGCCAGCCGCTGAGCGAGCGGCGCCAAACGCTGCACGCCCTGTTGACCGTCGTAGAAGGCCGGGGTGCCCGTGATGACCAGATACAGGCCGGGGAAGCGGCCCGAGTGCACCTCGTCGATGAGCTGCCGCAGCGCGTTGAGTGCCTTGTCGCGGGCGTCCGACCGGACCCGCTGCAGCGTCTCCACCTCGTCGAGGACGACGAACAGCCCGGTGTGCCCGGAGTCGCGCAGCACGGTGAGGAGCCCCTGCAGGAACCCGAGCGCGCCGAAGTGGTCGAGGTCGCCGCGTACCCCGGCGGCCCGGCGGGCGGAGGCTGCGACGTGCGGCTGGCCGCCGAGCCACGCCAGGACGGCCGCGGCGGTCGCCTCGTCGCCGTCCGCGAGGGCGGCCCGGTAGCCGCGCAGTGCGGTGGCGAACGACGGGGCGTGCCGGGAGACCTCGGCGAGCCGGGCGACGAGCAGCTTCTCCACCTCGCTCGGCAGCTCGTCCTCGGTCGCGCCGGCCGCGAGGGCGTCCTCCTCCAGGGCGTAGAACCAGGCGTCGACCACGGGCCGCAGCGCGCTGGGCGGGAAACTGGAGGTGGTGAGTCGTTCGGTGAGCCGCCGGTAGACCGTCTCCAGCCGGTGAAGCGGGGTCTCGTTCTCCGAGACCTGGATCTCGGCCACGGCGAAGTTACGGCGCTTGGCGCGCTCCCCCAGCCAGCGGGTGAAGAACGTCTTGCCGGACCCGTACTCACCCCGCACGGCCTTGAACACGGAGCCGCCGGACGCCACGGCGTCCAGTTCCGCGTCCAGGGCCGCTTCGAACCGGTCGAGTCCGGTGGCCAGCAGGTCGAGTCCGCTGTCGGGTACGGCACCGCGCCGCAGCGCGTCGATGACGGTACGGCGGCGCGCGGCGCTCACCTGTGCGGGGCGCTGGGATCCGGTGCTGCTCACAGCAGCCAGTCTTCCATTTCCACGGGCACGCACGTACGGGGACCGTGAGGCGCCCACTTCGTTGAATCGGTTGACGGTCACCCGGAGACGCTGCTGGAATCACTCTCCGTACATACGCCAGGGTGGGAGTGGAACGAACGTGGCGGCACTCGACAATGTGAAGCTGAAGGATGTTCTCGCGGACGTGGCCTCGGGCTCCTTACAGTTGCCCGACTTCCAGCGGAACTGGAAATGGGACGACGACCGGATCCGCGCGATCATCGCGACGGTGACGCTGGACTATCCGCTCGGCGTGGTGATGACGTTGCAGACCGGCGGCGCCACCCGGTTCCGCTCCCGGACGCTCACCGGAGCACGCCCCGACGGGGACCCGGCCGCGGACCTCCTCCTGCTGGACGGGCAGCAGCGCCTCACCTCCCTCTTCCAGGCCCTGTGGCTGGACGCCCCGGTGGAGACCGCGGACGCCCGTGGCAAGCCCATCGAACGGTGGTACTACGTCGACATCGCGAAGGCCGTCGGCCCGTCCGCGGACCGCGACGAGGCCATCCTGTCCGTCCCGGCGGACAAGGTGCTCCGCACCGACTTCAACCGCACGGTGGTGCTGGATCTGAGCACCACGGAGGGCGAGTGCGCGGCCGGTCTCTTCCCTCTGCACCTCGTCTTCGACGCCCAGCGCGTGAACCAGTGGATGATGGCCTACATCAAGGCGGACGAGAACCAGAACTGGGACCTGTGGGGCCAGTTCGACGAATCGGTCCTCCAGCAGATCCGCGCCTTCCAGGTCCCGATGATCCGGCTCGCCGCCTCCACCTCCATGGACGCCGTCTGCGCGGTGTTCGAGCGGGTCAACACGGGCGGTGTGCCGCTGAACGTCTTCGAACTGCTCACCGCGACCTACGCCGGGGACCGCGACTACGTGGACCGGACCGGGGACTACTACCAGCTCCCCGAGGTGTGGCGGGAGATCAAGCAGGCGCTGGCGGCCAAGTACCCGGTCTTCGGCCGCGTGGACGGCGGCGTCGAGAACGGGCTGAGCAGCATCGACTTCCTGCAGGCCATCGCCCTGGTGCGCACCTGGGAGCGGAAGCAGGCGGGCACCGGGGCGACGGTGTCGTGCAAGCGCCGGGACCTGCTGGACCTCCCGCTGGCCGATTTCGTCCGGCTGGCGCCGAAACTCGCCGAAGCCTTCGCCTGGGTGGGCGACTTCCTGGAACGGCAGTGCATCGTCCGCCCGAACGACCTGCCGTACAAGACACAGCTCGTCCCGCTCGCGGCCGTCCGCGCCATCCTCGACACGGCACTGGACGGCCTGGGAGCGGAGGAGAAGACCGAGCAGTGGTACTGGTGCGGGGTCCTCGGCGAGATGTACGGCGGCTCCACCGAGACCCGCTTCACCCGTGACGTCGAGCAGCTCGTCCCCTGGATCGCGCAGGACGACCGGGCACCCGACACCGTCACGGACGCCTTCTTCTTCGCCGACCGCCTCGACAGCCTCACCACCCGTAACAGCGCCGCCTACAAGGGCATCTACGCCCTGCTGGTCAAGCAGGGGGCGGTGGACTGGCACCACACGGACAGCCCACTCAGCCCCGGCAGGCTGGACGAGTACAGCGTGAATGTCCGCCAGATCTTCCCCAAGGCATGGTTCCGGCGGGGCAACAGCCAGGGCCTGCCGACGAACTCCATCGTGAACAAGACCCCGCTGTCCTACCGCGCGGCGATGGACATGACCGGGGCACCGTCGTCCTACCTGTCCACCATGGTCGCGGCCTCCGACATGCGCCCCGAGTGGTTCGACGACGTACTCGCCACCCACCTCATCGATCCGGAAGCGCTCCGCGACAACGACTACGAACGGTTCTACAACGACCGTTCCAAGCAGTTGCAGGACCTCGTGCACTCCGCCATGGGCAAGCGGACCATGCTCCGTGACCTCGCGGAGGGCGACACCCGATGACGACCACACCGGGCGGGCAGGACCTCGCCGCGCTCAAGGGCAGGACCGTCCCCGTGCAGGACATTCTCGACCTGTTCCAGGTCAGGGTCCGCGACCATCGGACGGTGCACCGTATCTCGCAGGCACTTACGGACGCCGGGCTGACGACGCTGCCGGACTTCGCGGTGTGCGGCCAGCGCAGCAACGTCGACGTGGTGCCGCTCGCGTCCATCCCCGCACAGGCCGCCCCAGCCGACGAGGAGGAGGACGAGACGGAGGAGGCCCTGCCCTCGGCCGCCCTTCCGCAGCGTCTGCTGCTCGGGGACATCCCGTCGGCGCGGCGCGGCCTGGTATCCGTCGGTCCCGGCACGCCTCTGCCACAGGCGACGTTCCTGATGCGTACGAAGGGCGTCGCGCAGGTCCCGGTGACGACCGGTATGGCGCAGATCCACGGGGTGGTCACCTGGGGGTCCGTCGCCAAGATGTACGAGGCGGGCAAGCAGCCGACGCTGGACAACGCGATGGAGAAGGATTCGCTCCCGGTCGCCGACACGCGCCAGGAGTTCTTCTCCGCTCTGCCGGTCATCCGCGAGCACGGGTATCTCCTGGTCCGAGGAGACGACGGTTGTCTCTCGGGCATCGTCACCGCCGCGGACGTCACGGACCGCTTCGAGGGCGCGGCACGGCCCTTCTTCATCGTCGGGGAGATCGAGTCCCTGCTGCGCCGCTGCCTGGGCGCGGCTCTGGATGAGGAGACCATCAAGGCGGTCCAGACGAACAAGAAGGCCGAGCACCGCACCGGCCAGGTCTCCGACCTCATGTTCGGCGACTATCTGAGGCTCCTGGACG
>CBFGZZ010000451.1:0-6400 GCA_965653385.1 uncultured Streptomyces sp.
GCGCGACCATGCCGGTCACGATGACGTCGCAGATCTCGGCTTTGACGTCGTCCCAGCTGTTATCTGGGGTTTTACTCAAGTACACGCTGGTCAGAGCGATCTACGGATGTCAGTTACGTGAGGCACGTCTTCTCCTGGTGACCGGAGGCCATCACCGCGTGCTCCTGTAGGGCAAGCAAGCTCATCAGCTTGCGAGTGAATCGGTGCATGTGGGGGTCGAGGGTGTCCTCTGGTGTGGCGAGGACCTGGTCCAAGGAGAGCCACTTGATCGCGTCGAACTCGGTTTCGTCGAAGGAAGTGACCTGGCCTGCCTCTCCCCGCAGGACGTACCACAAGGACACGTCAGTGTGCTGCCCCTGTCCGCGAGTCCGTGTGACGGTGAGGAAGGTCGGGCGGTCCCCGGTGATCGAGGCAGGTACGGCTTCGATGCGCAGCTCTTCGCGGCATTCACGACGGACCGTGTGCCATGGATCCTCTGCCGGCTCGACGTGACCGCCGCTGGGAAGCCACAAGCTGGCCTTGCGGTGGGCAACAAGTAGGAGCTCCTTGCGCGTCTCATCGAGCACGACGAAGTAGCTGACCAGGTGCTTCGCGGGGGTGGCAGGCTTAAGCGTCCTGTAGAGAGGCGCTCCGCTGGTGATCCACTCTGCTGTTGCAGCGAGGTGTGTCTGCTCCTGATCGTCCCAGGGCTCGATGCCGCTGAGCACCTGCATCAGCTGGGCGCGGAGTAGTTGGTCGGGGGCGTTTGACGAATCCATGGTGACCACGGGCACATGATGGCAGGGAGCCGCAACCTCTCGCTGGTCAAGTCAGCCAGCGCTAACGGACGGGGCCCTGCTCGTCGATGAAGAAGTCAGGCGTTCCACAGAACAGGTCAGTGGTCACCGGCCCGTAGGCGATGTTGAAGGTGTCCAACCAGTAGGACCAGTCCCGGATCCCCAGTGCGCTGCTGAAGCGGTAGTTCAGCTGCCAACGGACCCACTGCCCGGGAACAAGTCGCACGGCCGGCAGGCGTCGTCGCCGCGGCGGCAGGGCAAACAAAGGCTGCACTCGCGGGAAGACCCGCAGGTGTCCTTCGACTTCACGGAGTTGGACATCGACCTTGCCGAGGTCCTCAAGAGTGTCATGAGGCTGAAAGCCGTTCTCCTCCCGCATGCGCACCACGTGCGCCAGCGAACTCGACGCATGTGGAAGAGGGAACCCGATCGGGGCGGCATTCCTGCGCGCGGCACTCTCACCTCCCCGCGACTCCTTGGTCCACGAGGTCCGTACCCACTGCACAGTGATCTCCACGCCGTCTCACTCCCCGCTCAGCTCGTCGAGGATCTCGCCGTAGTAGCGGCGCCGCTGGCTCAGTGTCTGGGCGACCTCCTTGTCTGTGACCTGGGATATTTTCCCGAGGTGCTCCAAGAGGTTGTCCTGCTGGGGATGGTCAGAGTCTTTGACGTACTCCGTGGTGATGGACACTCCGGCAGTGAGCAGCAGGTGGTGGGGAAGGCCGCACCAAGTGTCGAAGCTCCGGCAGACGGCTTCCCACAGGAGCCAGACGTCCTCGACGCGGCGCTCTTCGGCGACCCGCAGGGCGGCGAGTTCGATGCTGTGGCTGAATCCCCAGGAATGCCCATGCCAGCGTGTCTCCTGAAGGAGCAGGAACCGGGCGAAGTTCCCGTCTTCCTGGCAAGGGTCCCCGACCAGGGCTTCGAGGACCTGCTGCCTGTCCTCCCAGCGGGCGTCCATGGGCAGCCCATCCTCAGTGTGCTGCCCGTCGAACTCCAGAAGTTCCCATCGCTCGGGGTCCCCGCGCCACCAGGCCAGGTCGGGTATCGCGGGACGGCTCATTGGCGTGTCTTTCGTGCGGGGAAGGGTGACATCGTTGCATGTGCGTGATCAGCATCGACAAGCCCGCCCCAGCTTCGCATGGCTGCTGCTACGGCCAGGGTCGCCTGCGAGCAATCTGAGAGGCGATTACGTTGAGTCGCGGTTCTGGTCGCGCATCATGTTCCGCAGGGCCGTCCGGGCGGCGGCCAGGTCGTCCTGTGCCTCGGCCAAATCATCCTGCAGGCTGTCGCGGTCTGCTTCGGCTCGGGCCAACTCTGAGGCGAGCCGTTGGTTGGCGATGGACAGCTCCTGAACACGGGCGAGTAAGTCCTTGGTCGAGACGGCGTCGACCCGCTCGCCGAGACTGCGCTGCACTGCGGCCCTGAGCCGGTCACGTTCTTCGGTGAGCGTCCGGACCTGGGCACGCGCAAACTCAAGGTCGGTCGCCAGGCTCGCGGCGCTGGCCACCGCTCCTTCCTTGCGCTGCCGAGTTACGCCGACTGCCTGGCCCGCGCGAGCGGCTTCGATGTGCTCGCGAACCCCTTCGGCGTAGACAAGCCAGTTTGAGACGCCAGCCCGCTTGGCGACTGTGAGGAACGTGATCGGGTCGCCGTCGGCCTTCATCTGATCCACTACAGCGAGCACTCTTGCGCGCTTCTCCCGGCTGGCCTTCTGCCGAGATTCAAGCAGCACCTGAGCTGGCGTACGCGGCTCCTTCGTCATGCGACTACCCCCGGAGGACCGAATGCGGGCATGCCCAGGCTCACAGCGCCCTTCGAGGCCCCAGCACGGAGCTTTCGCAGAACCTTGCTGGCCTCCTCGACCTCGTGTCGCATCTCATCGGGCATCGAAGCCAGTTTCTCCTTCTGGTTCTCACGGACGGCCTGGAACGCAGCGATCTGGTCGTCCAGGTTCCGGATGACGAACTCGGCTGCTCCGGCGGCGGCAGCGACCTCACGGTCCGCCTTCAACGCACGGATGTGCTCCTCAACGGCAGGTAGGTAGGAGGGATCGGGTCGGTACGAGCCGCAGCCAGCGCATTGGAACCGGATGGGGCACGCCTTCCCGCCGGCCTTCACGTTAGTGGGTTCGATGCAGTTTCCGAATGCCACCGCTACCGACCGCATCTCGTATGCCGTGCTCGATCTCATTGGAGCAGGAGTGCCGAAGCGGTCGGTGGTCAGACTCTTGATGGTGTTGATGGCCTCCCGCTTCATTTTGATGCTCACCTTGTAGTAAGCCGCGGTGGTGTCGGCGGACTTGTGATCCATCAGGTCCTGGAGGACGTGCTGCGGCATACCGGCGTCGGCGTATCGCTGGCAGAAGGTGTGGCGGAAGGCGTACGGGTAAATCAGCGACCGTTCGAAAGGCAATGGTGCACCGTCCGGGCCGAGTTCTTCGGAGTGGATCTCCGGGATCAAATCGGCCCATGTCCGGATGGCAGCGCCGATGTTCCCGGTAGTCAGGTGGCCGGTGGCGGCGTTGTCGGTGATCGCAGGGAACAGGAAGGGGAGGGTCCGAGAAGGCAGGTCGAGTAGCTCCCGGACCGATGTCCACTCTTTCACCGCGCTGACCGTGTCCCTGTCCAGGGGAAGGCGTCGCCGGAGCCTACGTGCCTTGGTATTGTCCCAGATCAGCTGGTACTCACCGCCGTCGTACTCCAGGCAGCCCAGGCCAAGAGCGCCGATCTCGTTGGGACGGCGTCCGGTGTCTCTCAGCAGGACGTAGACCGTGCGGAACATGGCCCGGATGCAGTCCGTCGGCATGCTGCCGTAGGTCATCCCCACACCGATGAGGTCGACGTGCTTGTCGAGCTGAGCAACGACCGACTCGGGAAGGGCCTTGCCGATGTTGTCCTCATCGGCTTTGTCCCGCTTGATGCGGTGCTCGTTCGTATGGAGAACGAACCGAGGAGAGAGATCATCAAGGACTCCTTCGATTCGGCCGAATTCCAGGAGCTCCGTGAAGAGCTTCAGTAGCCGGGCCCGGGAGTCGTTGCTGCGGGGCTTCCCGTCTCTGCGAACGGACACCCTGAACTCGTTGACGACGGCCGTCATGTCCGCGAAACCCAGTCCGGCTGGGTCGGAACCAGCACGCCGGGTAGCGAGGGCCCGAGAGGCGATCGTGCAGGCCAGGAGCCGGTCACGAAGGGCCGAGGACCCCGGACTCGTCGTGCGAGCCCAGCGCATCGCTACTTCCCTTAGCCATGGCTGGAGGATGGGGGTGAAGTCGATCTCGCCCTCACGCACGCGGAACCCGGTCCGCGTGCGCGCCGGTAGAGGGGTATCCAGCGCCCGCAGGTCCCACACCGGTTTGGTGGTCTCGTCGATACCGCGGTACGCGTCGAGGCCCCTGGTGATGTCCCGCTTGACCTCCTTGATCAGAGACTGAGTCGCCGTGCATGTGGTGTCGGAGGGGCCAGGCGTGGCGCCAACCGCGAGAGCCACAGAGGGAATGCCGGCGAACAGCTTGACGATCTTCCTGACCTGAGTCGGACGGAGAACCTGGCCCCGCGCGTCCCTCTTCTGGAGGGCGTAAAGCAGCTCCAGGCGCGTCGTCTCCTCAAGAGGGACGAGGCTGAACTCGTTCTGGAGGAGGAACGGCACCCGGGTCTCGGTCCACCTGGCCAGGTCCTCGCTGCTGTCCCGGCCGCTCTCGCGGGCGCACGCCGCCCACAAGTTGCGGTGCGCATAGCAGAGGTGCGTCGGAAGGCTCTCCTCGCTTCGGCACCCTCGGACCGCGCACAGAGGCAGCCCGGGGAACGGCTCTTGTGTGGTTGCCCAAGCCTCACGCTCAGCCGCGTAACGGCTGATCCTGGCATCGTGGCCGTAAGTCCTGCGTACATGGCTGCGCCAGACCGAGTAGTGGCTGTGGCAGAGCTGCCCTTTGATCCCGTCACGTCCGCAAGCGGGGACGACGCATCGCTCAGGCCTGGCGTGGAACCTCCGGTTGCGTCGCGGGACAAAGGTCTGGTCGAACTCTGTTTCCGTCAGTTTGGACGCGCGGTAATCGATGTTGCAGCTTCCACAGTACGTCGGCCCCTCGGTCGGGGAGTCGCAGAGAGGATGACGGCAGCGTCGAGATCCAGTGAGCGGGTTGTCCGGGTCTCCGACGAACAGCAGATCGTGAGGATTCCATTCACCGGGCCTCCAGCACATGTCGATGGCGTGCTGAAGCCAGGTGTTCCAGGACCGGAGCAGGTGATCATCAGTCGGCAGAGCCGCGACGCCTACGTTCCTCGCCGACTTGGCCCTGTCATTCACCGCTGTGCGGCCCTTCGCATCTCCGAGACCGCCGTCACAGCGTCCCGTTTTTCCTGGTCGCTGGCGTGCAGGTAGATCTCCATCGACTGCTCGCTGACATGCCCGAGCAGGTCCTGAACCACATGACGCTGCTTGCCCTGGCGAATCCACCGCGTCGCGGCCGAGTGCCGGAACATGTGCGGCCGTGTGGCGAAGCCCGCCCGTTTGGCAAGCCGCGCGAACAGGTCGTACGTGGCTTGGTACTTCATCGGCGAACCCAAAGGCCCACGGAACAGGTTGACGAATGTCATGTCGCAGGACGCGGCCTCGGGCACGGCCTCCCGTTCCCACTGGTAGTCGGCGTAGAGACCGACCAGGCTGTCGCTGACCGGGACCGACCGAGGCTGCCGCGACTTGGCCAGGGCTCCGTTGGAGTTCTGGCGACGGCGCACATGGATGTGAGGACCGACCGTGCGGCACCCGAGTGTCGCCGAGTTCGACAGCAGATGCATGTCCTCCCGTCGCAGACCCAGGGCTTCCCCGATGCGCACACCTGTTTCTGCCAGGAGCGTCACCAGGAACCTGTCGCGAGAGTGGCATGTGAGGTCGATGATGCGGAGGATCTGCTCGTCGGTCAGGTACTCGTAGCCGGAGATGGCGACTTTGAACTTCAGCTTCCGTGCACGCACAGTGCGGTACTGATCGTCCTCACCGGCGTTGTAACCGGTCGGCATGTGGTGGAGGAGCCTCGGCTCGGTCAGCAGAGCGATCAAGTCTGCGGCGACCCACCCGTGCAGGGAGCAGTGCCTGAAGAACTGGCATGTGGTGGTCATGATCGCGTTCGCGGTCTTCTTGCTGCGGTGCCGGGGCTCGGCGAGCACCCTCTGACTCCTGGCCGGCAGGGGTTCGTCAACCAGCCAGTGCAGGAACTGAGCAAGCTGCACGACGGTGGGTGCCGCCCAACAGATACCGAACTCCGCACAGTAGGACAGGTACAGCGCCACCCGGCCCGCGTAGCTGCGCAGGGTATTGACGGATGCGTCCTCCCGGGAGGCCAGGGCGGTCAGGTACGAAGTCGCCTCAGGGTGGATCTCGTAGTCCTTGCTGATGACGATCCACGTCGTTGCCTCATCGGAGGGCCTGATGGCCTTCTCAGCCCGGTAGGCGCGGGGCTTGGAAGAGGGTCTGGCTGACGTCACTGAAGTCCCCCAAGATAGTTGTCTGTCACGTAGAGAACGCGCAAACGTCACTTAGGTAACTGAACTTCAGGACTTACTAGAGATAACAGGTGTGCGAGTGCCCTTTGCGGGGGTTCTGCCCCATGGCGCCGATCACCGCCT
>CBFGZZ010000452.1:0-6380 GCA_965653385.1 uncultured Streptomyces sp.
CAGTCGCAAGGGCGAGTGGGTCGAGATCGGCGCAGCCGTCACGCATGCCGAGATCACGACGCGGCGCACGAAGCCGCCGCGGTGTCGATCGGCGGGCAGCAGCACGGCCTGGTCACCCTGGACGACCGGGGCGAGCCGGTCCGTCCGGCCCTGCTGTGGAACGACGTGCGCTCGGCGCCGCAGGCCCGCCGTCTGACCGAGGAGCTGGGCGGCGCGAAGTTCTGGGCCGAGCGCACGGGCTCGGTTCCCGCCGCCTCCTTCACGGTCACGAAGTGGGCCTGGCTGGCCGAGAACGAGCCGGAGTCCGTCCGGGCCACCAAGGCCGTACGGCTCCCCCACGACTACCTGACCGAGCGCCTCACGGGGCAGGGCACCACCGACCGCGGGGACGCCTCCGGCACGGGGTGGTGGGCGTCGGGGACGGAGTCGTACGACGAGGAGATCCTCGCGCGCGTGGGGCTCGACCCGGCGATGCTGCCCCGCGTGGTCCGGTCCGGCGAGGTGGCGGGGACCGTCCGCGACAGCCATGACCTGCCGTTCTCCAAGGGCACCCTGGTCGCGCCCGGCACCGGCGACAACGCCGCCGCGGCGCTGGGCCTCGGCCTTCGTCCCGGCATGCCCGTGCTCAGCCTCGGCACGTCGGGCACGGTGTACGCGGTGTCGCAGCGCCGTCCCGCCGACCCGACCGGCACCGTGGCGGGCTTCGCCGACGCCCACGGGGACTGGCTGCCGCTGGCGTGCACCCTTAACTGCACGCTCGCCGTCGACCGCCTCGCGACCCTGCTGGGCCTCGACCGCGAGGCCGTGGAACCCACCTCCGGCCTCACCCTGCTGCCCTACCTGGACGGCGAACGCACCCCGAACCTGCCGAACGCCTCCGGCCTCCTGCACGGTCTGCGCCACGACACGACCGCCGGCCAGCTCCTCCAGGCCGCCTACGACGGTGCCGTCCACGCGCTGCTCGGCGCCCTGGACCTGGTCCTGGACCAGGACGCGGACCGTTCGGCGCCGCTGCTGCTGATCGGCGGCGGCGCCCGGGGCACGGCCTGGCAGCAGACCGTACGGCGGCTGTCGGGACGTCCGGTGCAGGTCCCCGAGGCGAAGGAACTGGTCGCGCTGGGCGCCGCGGCCCAGGCGGCCGGCCTGCTGACCGGCGAGGATCCGGCGGCGGTGGCCCGGCGCTGGCACACCACCCGAGGGCCCGTGCTCGACGCCGTGGAGCGCGACGAGGAGACACTGGCCAGGATCAGCGGGGTACTCTCCGACGCGGCCCCGCTGCTGGAGCGGAGCCCCGAGGCGCATTGAGGACTGACGGAGGCATGACCGCACCGCTGCACGAGGCCCACCCGACCGGCGCGGGGCGCGCGCTGCCCAACACCCAGCAGGGCATGCGCCGCCGCAACCTCGCCAAGGTGATGCACACCGTCAGCGCCGAGGGCCCCCTCTCGCGTGCCGCCGTCGCCTCCCGCATCGGGCTGACCCGCGCGGCCGGGCCCACGCACGCCGCCTAGCTGATCCGCTCGGGGCTCCGGGAGGAGCTCGGCCCCGAGCGGCCCGGCCGGGTGGGCCGTCCCGGATCGGCGCTGGCCGTCAGCGGGCGCGGCCCGGCCGGGATCGGGGCGGAGGTCGGTGTCGACCATCTCGCGGTCTGCGCGGTCGATCTGCGCGGCGAGGTGCGGTCCAGGGCGGTGCGGCACGGCGCGAACCGGGGCCGGGACCCCGAGCCGGTGATCGAGGAACTCGGCGAGCTGGTACGCCGGGTCGTCGCCGACGCCGAGCGCGAGGGCCTGTGGCCCGCCGGACTGGCGGTCGCCGTGCCGGGTCTGGTGGCGCGTGACGCCCGCACCGTGGTCCGTGCCCCGAACCTCGACTGGCGCGACCGGGACCTCGGCGATCTGCTCTTTGTCGACTTCCCGCTGACCGTCGGCAACGAGGCCAACTTCGGCGCCCTCGCCGAACTCTGGCTCGGCGACGGCACGCCGCGTGACTTCCTGCATGTGTCGGCGGAGATCGGCATCGGTGCCGCGGTCGTGGTGGACGGGGGTCTGCTGCGTGGAACGCACGGTTTCGCGGGCGAGTTGGGGCATGTTCCGGTCCAGCCGGACGGACCCGACTGTCCGTGCGGAGGACGCGGGTGCCTGGAGCAGTACGCCGGTGAGGAGGCGGTGCTGCGCGCGGCCGGGCTGGAGCCGGGCGAGGACCGGGTCGGACTGCTCGCGGGGCGTGCCGCCGAGGGCGACGAGGACGTACGGCGTGCCCTGCGCGACGCGGGAACGGCGCTCGGTATCGCGCTGACGGGCGCCGTCAATCTGCTGGACCCGGAGAGTGTGGTGCTGGGCGGTGCGCTGGCCGGGCTCGCCCCGTGGCTGCTGCCCTCGCTCGAGGCCGAGCTGGACCGGCGCACCGCCGGGCCCGCCTGCCCGGTGTCCGCGTCGAGGCTGGGTCCCGAGGGGCCGTTGCTGGGGGCCGCTCACTCGGTGGTGCGCAGCGTGTTGGACGATCCGATGGCGGTCGCGGAACGGGGCTGAATCCGGACTGGGGCGAGTCCGGTTACGGGCGGAAAGCCCATGCTCCAGGCCGAGTTCGCCCATGAGGGTGAGCGAGATATCCACAATCCCACGCCTGTCCACGGATCCCGGGCTCGCCCTTCTGCCCGACCCGCAGGCGCCGTACCTTGATTCACCCGAGGAGCAGCCGTCTTGGCACGGCGACGGGGGCACGAGGTCAACTCGGCGGGCCCCGCCCTCCAGCCGACCTCAACTCTGAAGGGCAGCACCCCTCTTGAACCACAAAGGACCACGCCCCAGCCGCCGCCGGCTCCTCCAGGGCACCGCCCTCGCCGCCGTCCCCTACGTCCTGCTCCCCGAATGGCGGGCCGGTGCGCACGTCCCCGGCCCGGACCACCCGCTCGCCGAGTGGCGGCCGGCCAGCACCGCGAACTACACGGCGGCGAACCGCCCGGTGACCCATCCCGTCGATCGAGTGATCATCCACATGACACAGACCACCTACACCAAAACCCTGTTCCTCTTCGAGAACCCCAAGAAGAGAGTGTCCGCGCACTACGTCGTGCGGTCGGCCGACGGACACACGTCCCAGTGCGTTCGCGAGTCGGACATCGCCTGGCACGCCGGGGACTGGGACCACAACACACGGAGCATCGGCATCGAGCACGAGGGCTGGGTGGACCGGTCCGGCTACTTCACCGACGTCATGTACGAGGCGTCCGCCCGGCTCACGGCGGCCATCTGCACGAGACACGGCATACCGAAGGACCGGGCGCACATCATCGGGCACTACGAGGTGCCGGGCACGGACCACACCGACCCCGGGCCGAACTGGGACTGGGCGCACTACATACGGCTGGTCAACGGCGTCTGAGGACTCGCATGGTTCGCGCGGCCGCACCCATGGGTCCCCGTCGTTCGGGTGAGCCGGGTCGAAAAGGTTGTCCGCGCGCGTACCCGGAGTGACGATGTCCCCAGCCGCATCGCCTTCCGGGGAGGCCGAGTTGAGCGATCCATGGGTGGCCCTGGAGCCGGGGGCCGACGCTGCCGAGCGGGTACGGGTACTGCGTCGTGCGCATGAGACGTTCACCGAGGTGGGCACGGTACCCAAGCCGGTGCGTGCCGTCGTCGCGGACTCGTGGCGGCGGTCCGCGCGGGCCGGGGTCGGTCCGGACTGGACGGCTAGCGTGGAGCTCGCGGACAGCGATCTCGGCGCCTATCGCGCGGAGCATCCGCTGGCACGGGTGATGCCGCTGTTCCGGGAGTTGCTGGGCACGTTCGCCGCCGACGGCGAGCATCTGCTCGCGGTGTGCGACGCGCACGGCCGGCTGCTGTGGGTCGAGGGCCATCCGACGACCCGGCGAAGGGCGGGAGGGATGAACTTCGTGCCGGGTGCGCGGTGGGCGGAGACCGCCGTCGGGACGAACGCGCCGGGCACGGCGGTGGCCGTGGACCGACCGGTGCAGGTGTTCGCGGCCGAGCACTTCATCCGCCGGGTGCAGCCCTGGACCTGTGCGGCGGCGCCGGTGCACGATCCGCGCACCGGGCGGGTGCTCGGGGCGGTGGACATCACCGGTGGGGACGGGCTCGCGCATCCACACAGCCTGGGATTCGTGCAGGCGGTCGCGCGTGCCGCGGAGTCCCATCTGGCGCTGCTCGCCCCGCAGTCGCCCGCCGCCGACGCCCTCGAGCTGAGCGCGCTGGGCCGGGACGAGGCGCGGCTGCTCATCGGCGGCCGGCGGGTCAGACTCAGTCGCCGGCACAGCGAGATCCTGGTGCTGCTGGCCCGCCACCCGGAGGGCCTGACCGGTGACGAGCTGCTGTGCGCGCTGTACGAGGACGAGTCGGTGACGCCCGTGACCCTGCGGGCGGAGCTGGCCCGACTGCGCCGGGTCCTCGGCCCCGGGCTGTTCGGGTCGCGGCCGTACCGGCTCACGGTGCCGGTCGAGTCGGACGTGGCGGTCGTCGAACGTCGCCTGGAGGCCGGTGCGATCACCGGAGCGGCCATGGCCTACGCCGGCCCGCTGCTGCCCGGTTCCCAGGCGCCGGCGGTGGTGCGGCTCAGGCGGCGCCTCGCCGACGGCCTCCGTGCGGCGCTGATCGCCCGTCGTGATCCCGACCTGCTGGCCGACTGGGCGCACGCCCCTTGGGGCGAGGACGACCTCGACGTATGGCGGGCACTCGCCGCCGTGCGCCCCACGTCGGCGGTGCGGTCGCGGCTCGCGGCGCTGGAGTGCGAGTTGTCGGCACCACCGCCCGCGTGGCGGCACCGCCCGGCGCACTGACCGCCCGCCCGGGCCCGCGCAACGTACTTGCAACCTCGCCGTTCCTAGCCTCGCGGCGAGAGCTGCCCAACGGCGGGCAGCGCTTCTTCGGGAGGCAGAGCAGCATGACCCGTTACGCGGCGCCCGGCACCGAGGGTGCGATCGTCTCCTACCAGGCGCGCTACGACCATTTCATCGGCGGTGAGTACGTGCCGCCGATCCGGGGGCAGTACTTCGAGAACCCGTCGCCGGTGAACGGGCAGCCGTTCACCGAGATCGCGCGGGGCACGGCGGAGGACGTGGAGCGGGCGCTCGACGCGGCGCACGCGGCCGCGCCCGCGTGGGGCCGGACCTCGGTGACCGAGCGCGCCGACATCCTGCTCAAGATCGCCGATCGGATGGAGGCGAACCTGGAGAAGCTGGCCGTCGCCGAGAGCTGGGAGAACGGCAAGCCGGTACGGGAGACGCTGGCGGCCGACATCCCGTTGGCCATCGACCACTTCCGCTACTTCGCGGGGGCGATCAGGGCGCAGGAGGGCTCGCTCGGCGAGGTCGACGACGACACGGTGGCGTACCACTTCCACGAGCCGCTCGGCGTGGTCGCGCAGATCATCCCGTGGAACTTCCCGATCCTCATGGCGACATGGAAGCTCGCGCCGGCGTTGGCCGCGGGCAACGCGGTGGTGCTCAAGCCGGCCGAGCAGACCCCGGCGTCGATCCACTATTGGCTGAGCCTGGTCGCGGACCTGCTGCCACCGGGCGTCGTGAACATCGTCAACGGCTTCGGCGTGGAGGCGGGCAAGCCGCTGGCGTCCAGCTCCCGGGTGGCCAAAGTGGCGTTCACCGGCGAGACGACGACGGGCCGGTTGATCATGCAGTACGCCTCGGAGAACATCACCCCGGTCACCCTCGAACTCGGCGGCAAGTCCCCGAACATCTTCTTCGACGACGTCTGGGCGGCGAACGACGACTTCCGGGACAAGGCCCTCGAAGGCTTCACCATGTTCGCGCTCAACCAGGGCGAGGTGTGCACGTGCCCGTCGCGGGCGCTGGTGCAGCGCGGCCGGTACGCCGAGTTCATGGAGGCGGCGGTCGCCCGCACCGAGCAGATCAGGACCGGACACCCGCTGGACACGGAGACGATGATCGGCGCGCAGGCCTCCAACGACCAGCTGGAGAAGATCCTCTCCTACCTGGACATAGGCCGGCAGGAGGGCGCCCGGGTCCTCACGGGTGGTGAACGCATCGAGCACGACGGTGAGCTGAAGGGCGGATACTACGTCCAGCCGACGATCTTCGAGGGTGACAACCGCATGCGGATCTTCCAGGAGGAGATCTTCGGTCCGGTCGTCTCGGTGACCTCCTTCGACGACTTCGACGACGCCATCAAGATCGCCAACGACACGCTGTACGGGCTCGGCGCGGGCGTGTGGACACGGGACATCAACACGGCGTACCGCGCGGGCCGCGCCATCCAGGCGGGCCGGGTGTGGACCAACTGCTACCACGCGTACCCGGCGCACGCGGCGTTCGGCGGGTACAAGGGGTCCGGGATCGGGCGTGAGACGCACAAGATGATGCTGGAGCACTATCAGCAGACGAAGAACCT
>CBFGZZ010000453.1:0-6324 GCA_965653385.1 uncultured Streptomyces sp.
AGCACCCGCCCACGCACCGAAGCACCCCCACCCAAGGCGCCAACACCCCACCCGCACCCCCAAAGACGCGACCGCCCCAAACCCCGGTACGCTCCAAGGCGCGGGGACCGCATTCGTACGGAGGGGCGGACAATCACGTGAACCTGCGCGACAAGCTGCGCGGCCTGCTGGTCAGGCTGTACGCACGCCGGGTGGAAGGTCACCTGGACCACGCTCAGGTGCCCAAGCACATCGGCGTCATCATGGACGGCAACCGGCGCTGGGCGAAGGCCGCGGGTTCCACCACCGTGCACGGTCACCGGGCCGGCGCAGAGAAGATCGAGGAGTTCCTCGGCTGGTGCTCCGAGACGGACGTCGAGGTCGTCACCCTCTGGCTGCTGTCGACGGACAACTTCGACCGGCCGCAGGACGAGCTGGGCCCGCTCCTGGGCATCATCGAGGACGTCGTGCGCACCCTCGCCGCCGACGGCCGCTGGCGCGTGCACCACGTCGGCACTCCGGACCTGCTGCCGTCCGGGATGCAGACCAGCCTCAAAGAGGCCGAGGAAGCCACCGCGCACATCGACGGAATACTGGTCAACGTCGCCATCGGCTACGGCGGCCGCCAGGAGATCGCCGACGCCGTGCGCTCGATGATCGTGGACGCCCACGACAAGGGCACCTCGATGGAGGACCTCGCCGAGTCCGTCAGCGTCGACCTGATCGGCCGACACCTCTACACGGGCGACCAGCCCGACCCCGACCTCGTCATCCGCACCAGCGGCGAGCAGCGGTTGTCCGGTTTCATGCTGTGGCAGACGGCCCATTCCGAGTACTACTTCTGCGAGGTCTTCTGGCCGGCCTTCCGCAAGGTGGACTTCCTGCGCGCCATGCGTGACTACGCGGCCCGGCACCGGCGTTACGGCGGCTGAGAAGCACCCCACCGCGGGACGGAAGTAACAAGGAGTTCACCAGCGCGCCGTCATATGCGCTGGCATGGCATCGCACGTTCGAGGGCATAAGCCAAGCAGGTCGACACCCGAACCACGGGTGTCGTATCTCAGCGGGCGGCACCGGAGCCGTCCGCCCGGGAGGCCCTTTGCACCAGCCCGACCGTGCGGTCACGGCACGGAAGAAGCAGTGGAGGGCCGGTTTTCGGCCCGTGCATGGCGTGCAGGGCGGCCGACGACCGGTCCAGCTCCACTCCGTCGCTCCCCGACCTCATCCGAGGGGGTACGTCCTTCCGTGGTGACCAGCACAAAGCGCCACAAGCCAGACCGGCGCACCTACGTTCTCGACACCAGCGTCCTGCTGGCCGACCCGAACGCCCTGAACCGCTTCGACGAGCACGAGGTCGTGCTCCCCATCGTCGTGGTGACGGAACTGGAGGCCAAGCGGCACCATCCCGAACTCGGCTACTTCGCCCGGCAGGCACTGCGCCTGCTGGACGAGTTCAGGGTCCGGCACGGTCGCCTCGACGCCCCCATTCCGATCGGGGACCTCGGCGGCACCGTCCGTGTCGAGCTCAACCACTCGGACCCCAGCGTTCTGCCGACGGGCTACCGCCTTGGGGACAACGACTCCCGCATCCTCGCGGTCGCCCGCAATCTGCAGGCCGAGGGGTTCGACGTCACCGTCGTGTCGAAGGACCTGCCGCTCAGGATCAAGGCCTCGTCCGTCGGCCTCCTCGCCGAGGAGTACCGCGCCGAGCTCGCCATCACGGACTCCTCCGGCTGGACCGGAATGTCCGAACTGACCCTGCCGGGCGAGCAGGTGGACGTCCTCTTCGAGGAAGGTCACATCTACGTCCCCGAAGCCGCGGACATGCCCGTCCACACCGGGCTGACGATCCACTCCGAGCGCGGCAAGGCGCTCGGCCGGATCACGCCCGAGGGCAACGTCAGGCTGGTGCGCGGCGACCGGGAGGCCTTCGGTATCAAGGGCCGCAGCGCCGAGCAGCGCATCGCGCTCGACCTGCTCCTGGACCCGGACGTCGGGATCGTGTCCATGGGCGGCCGGGCCGGCACCGGCAAGTCGGCGCTCGCGCTGTGCGCCGGTCTGGAGGCGGTGCTGGAGCGCCGTCAGCACCAGAAGGTGATGGTCTTCCGGCCGCTGTACGCGGTGGGCGGGCAGGAACTCGGCTATCTGCCCGGCAGCGAGGCCGAGAAGATGAGCCCCTGGGCGCAGGCGGTCTTCGACACGCTGTCCGCGGTCACCAGCCGCGAGGTCATCGAAGAGGTCACCGCGCGAGGAATGCTGGAGGTGCTCCCTCTCACCCATATCCGCGGACGCTCGCTGCACGACGCCTTTGTGATCGTGGACGAGGCGCAGTCACTGGAAAGGAATGTCCTGCTGACTGTTCTGTCCCGAATTGGAGCCAATTCGCGGGTGGTTCTCACTCATGACGTGGCCCAGCGGGACAATCTGCGGGTCGGACGCTACGACGGTGTCGTCGCCGTCGTGGAGAAGCTGAAGGGGCATCCGCTGTTCGCCCATGTCACGCTGACGCGGTCCGAGAGGTCCCAGATCGCGGCCCTTGTGACCGAAATGCTGGAAGACGGGCAGATCTGACCCAAGTGCTGAACTTGCGGTAGCTACTCGTTGGTTGGCGCCGTCCGGAAAGGCAGTGAGCCTATCCGGGCGGCGCCTCGGCGTGTGTGGCTTTCCGTAAAACCCCTGGCACAAACAAGGTGTGAGCTTTCACACGCAACGCAGAATTGCCTTGCGGCGTCGGGTTACGGCAGAGTCTCACTCCTGTCAGGCCCCGCATACGACACACCTGTACCCCCAGCGGTACGGAACCACAGCAGCACCACAGCCAACTGCATAACGACGTCGTATGCCGCCCGAGTCTTCACGCGGCGCTCCCCTCGCGGGAGTTGCCCACCGGGTCCGCGCCTCCCGTGACCCCGCAGTTGGGAGGCCAGCGCCAGGGGCACGATTGCGTCCGCCAGGGTCACCGAAGCGGGCGATGCTGGAAGGAAACCGTGTGAGTCCGATTTCGGTCAGGGGATTCGCAGTGGCGTCGGCCACCGCGGTCACCGCTGTCGGAAGCGTCGTCGGCGTTGCCTCGGGCAGCACCGCGCAGAACAACGACGCCGAGGCGACGGCTGCCGATTCGACGCTCCTCGCGGACATACCCGCGGGCCAGCAGGCCCAGGTGCAGACCGAGTCCCTGTCGGCACAGGCGGACGTCCAGGCCATCGCCGCGGACGCGAGCGCCAAGAAGGACGCTGAGGAGGCCGCCCGCAAGGCTGCCGCCCAGAGCGCGATCGAGAAGAAGGAAGCCGCCGAGAAGGCGGCCCAGGAAGCCAAGGAGCGCGAAGAGGCCGAGGCGAAGGCCTCCAGGTCCTCCTCCGCGGACTTCCCGATCCAGAGCTCGTACACCATCGACCAGATCCAGGCGATGGCACGCCAGATGGTGCCGAGCGACCAGTTCCAGTGCTTCAGCAACATCGTGGACCACGAGTCCGACTGGAACTACCAGGCCGTCAACCCGTCCTCCGGTGCCTACGGCCTCTTCCAGGCGCTGCCCGGCTCCAAGATGTCGTCCGTCGGCTCGGACTGGCAGACGAACCCGGCCACCCAGATCAAGTGGGGCCTGAACTACATGAACGAGCGCTACGACAGTCCTTGTGGCGCGTGGTCGTTCTGGCAGGCGAACCACTGGTACTAGGCGCTCCGCTTCGAGGGCCGCGGCAGGACGTCCTCCAGGTGCCGCGCCGTCGTGGCTTGTCGCGCCCACGCGGCGGAGCCGCAAATAGACACAGCCCCGCGCCCCTCGGGGCGTGACTCAACCCTGCGTCGCCCTTCACCGTCCTTTGGTGAGGGGCTTTCGCGTTCCCCCCGGCAGTGGCCATGTACGGTCGGACGCAACGACTCCAGGGGGGAGTGGTGGGGAGAGACGGGGGAAGAGGGCGGATCATGTCGCGAGTGCCAGGGTGGCTCGGTCGGCTCGGTGCCGGGCTGACCGAGATGAGTGAGCGGTTGGACGAGCGCCGGGCCGCGGTGGAACGGGAGAGCGGCGAGCTCCAGCCGGTGCGGCCGTCCGCCCCGGAGCCCGGTTCCGACGACATCTCCCCGCCCACGGCCCACGTGCCACGACCGCCCGACTACGCGCCCGCCGTCCCGCCGCCCCGGCCCGACCCCGCACAGGCCGTGCCGTGGGGGGTACGGGTCGCGGCGGAGGCCGGCTGGCGGCTGCTGGTGCTGGCCGGCACGGTCTGGGTGCTGATGCGGGTGATCAGCGCCGTCCAACTCGTCGTGTTCGCCTTCGTCATCGCCCTGCTCCTCACCGCGCTGATGCAGCCCTCGGTGGCCTGGCTGACCCGGCGGCGCGTGCCGCACGGGCTCGCCACCGCGCTGACCGCGATCCTCGGGTTCGTCGTCATCGGGCTGATGGGCTGGTTCGTGACCTGGCAGGTCATGGAGAACATCGACAACCTCTCCGACCAGGTCCAGGACGGCATCGACGAGCTGCGCAACTGGCTGCTCAACAGCCCCTTCCACGTCACCGACAAGCAGATCAACGAGATCGCCGAGAACCTCCGGGAGGCGGTCGGCGCCAACACCGAAGAGATCACCTCGGCCGGTCTGGAAGGCGTCACGGTCGTCGTCGAGGCGCTCACCGGCATTCTGCTGGCCGCCTTCTCCACGCTCTTCCTGCTCTACGACGGCAAGCGGATCTGGCAGTGGACGCTGAAGCTGGTCCCGGCCGCAGCGCGTCCGGGCGTCGCCGGCGCCGGCCCGCGCGCGTGGGCCACCCTCACGGCGTACGTACGCGGCACGGTCCTCGTCGCCCTCATCGACGCCGTGTTCATCGGCATCGGCATCTACTTCCTGGACGTACCGATGGCCGTCCCGCTGGCCGTCTTCATCTTCCTGTTCTCCTTCATCCCGCTCGTCGGCGCGGTGGCCTCCGGCGCCCTGGCCGTCGTCGTGGCGCTGGTGACCCAGGGCGTCTTCACCGCGGTCATGACCCTGGTGGTCGTGCTCGCCGTGCAGCAGATCGAGGGCCATGTCCTCCAGCCGTTCATCCTGGGCCGCGCGGTCCGTGTCCACCCGCTGGCGGTGGTGCTGTCGGTGGCGGCCGGAGGCATGGTGGCCGGGATCGGCGGTGCCGTGGTGGCGGTGCCGTTGGTGGCGGTGGCGAACACGATCGTGGGGTATCTGCGGGCGTACTCGCAGGAGACGGCACCGCGGCTGCCAGCCCGTCCGGGGGTGCCCCCTCGGGGGGAGTTTGAGAACGAGGCCGTGCAGGCCGATGGCGGGTCTGAGGGCGCATCCCCCGGGGACGAGGACCACGACAGCGCAGAGGACCCCGCCCACAAGGTGTGAGCGGGGTCCGCGGAAGCAACGGCGCCTACTCGACGTCGGCCAGCACAGCCTCGGCTTCCAGGGTGGAGCCCACGGCCTGGACGACCGAGGCGATCTTGAACGCCTCCTGGACGACCTCGCGGTCGACGCCCGCCTTGCGCAGCACCTGCTCGTGCGAGTCGAGGCACATGCCGCAGCCGTTGATGGCGGACACGGCGAACGACCAGAGCTCGAAGTCGACCTTGTCGACACCGGGGTTGCCGATGACGTTCATACGGAGCCCCGCGCGGAGATTGCCGTACTCGTGGTCGGACAGCAGATGCCGGGTCCGGTAGAAGACGTTGTTCATCGCCATCACGGCGGCCGCGGACTTCGCCGCGTTGTACGCCTCCGGCGTGAGGTTAGCCTTCGCCTCCGGTGCCAGCTCGCGCAGCACGATCGGGGAGCGCGCGGCGATGGCGGTCGCCAGCACGGTGCCCCACAGCTGCTGGGCCGGGAGGTCGGAATTGCCGATGACCGAGCCGAGGTTGAGCTTCAGGTCCTTGGCGTAGTCCGGTATGCGGGACTTGAGGGAGTCGAGGGACATGTCACTCACTCTCCGGCAAGCAGCTTGACCGGGTCCAGGGTGTCCTCGCCCTTGGTCCAGTTGCACGGGCACAGCTCGTCCGTCTGGAGGGCGTCCAGGACCCGCAGGACCTCCTTGGGGTTACGGCCGACGGAGCCGGCGGTCACCATGGAGAACTGGATCTCGTTGTTCTGGTCGACGATGAAGACGGCGCGCTTGGCGAAGCCGTCCTCGCCCTCGATGCCGAGGTCGCGCATCAGCTCGTGCTTGGAGTCGGCCATCATCGGGAACGGCAGGTCGCGCAGGTCCTCGTGGTCCTTGCGCCAGGCGTGGTGGACGAACTCCGAGTCACCGGAGAAGCCGAGGACCTGGGCGTCGCGGTCGGCGAACTCCTCGTTCAGCTTGCCGAAGGCCGCGATCTCGGTCGGGCAGACGAAGGTGAAGTCCTTCGGCCAGGCGAAGAC
>CBFGZZ010000454.1:0-6313 GCA_965653385.1 uncultured Streptomyces sp.
TCCACAACCACCACACCACCACCTACCTCGAAATCGGCCCCCACCCCACCCTCACGCCGTTCGCCAACGCCCCCTGTCGGCCCACCCTGCAGCGGGATCACCCCGAACCGGCCACTGTGCTCACCGCGCTGGCCCACGCCCACACCCGAGGTCACACCGCCCGGCCCACCGCGGGCCGCCCGCCCGCGCCCGGCGTCAGCCTCCCCACCTACCCCTTCCAGCACCGCACCTACTGGCTCAACCCGCCTCAGCAGGAGGCGCGGCAGGCTCCCGAGGCGGAGTTCTGGCAGGCGGTGGAGGACGGTGACCTGGACGCCCTGGCGGCGACGCTTCGGCTGCCGGCGGACCGGAGGGATGCGCTGGACGCGGTCCTGCCCGCGCTGTCGACGTACAAGCGGCAGCAAGGCTGGCAGTACCGGCTGACCTGGGAACCCGTCCCCGAGCCGACCGGTGCGGGTGCGGGTGCGCCCAGGACGTGGCTGATCGTCGGGGACGACCATGAGCTCGCCTCCCGGCTGGCCGCGTGCGGCGACCAGGTCGTCGTCGGCGGGCCCGACGATGTGACGGGTGCCGTGGACGGCGTGCTGTGGCTGACCGGGCCGCAGGACACACCGACGGCGGCGGCAGCGGCCCTGACGAAGCTGGACGCTGTGGCTCCCGTGTGGGTCGTGACCCGCACAGGAGCGGCCGTAGGCCGGGAGGACGGGCCGGCCGACCCTGGTCAGGCCGCGTTCTGGGGGGTCAGCCAGGCGCTAGCGGACGGGTTTTCGGAGCGCCGGGTCAGGCTGATCGACCTGCCCGGGGAGGTCGACGCCGCGATAGCGGACCGCATGAGCCGGCTTCTGGGCGCGGGTGACGAGCCGCGCGTGGCGCTGCGTGCGTCGGGTGCGTTCGCGCCCCGCCTGGTGCCCGTGGCGCCGGTCGGCGCGGCGGCGTCCCGATGGGAGCCGAAGGGCACGGTGGTCGTCACGGGTGCCGCGACGCACCTGGGCGAGCGGCTGGTGCGGTGGGTGGCGGGGCACGCCGGGGCCCGGGTGCTGCTGCCGGTGGGTACGCAGAACGGCGACCGCCCAGAGGTGTCTCGGCTGGCGAGGGAACTCGGGGACCGGGTGACGGTGGTGCCCGGTGATCCGGCCGCCCACGCGGACATGACCGGGCTGTGGGCGCGGGCGGAGCAACCGATCACGGCGGTCCTCCACGTCGCCGTGGACGCGGCCGAACGGCATGACCTGGATGTGGCCGTACGCCTCGACGACATGGCCCGCGAGTCCGGTGTGGAGACCTTCGTCCTCATCACCTCGACGGCGGCGTTCACCGACCAGGGGACCCGGCAGGACACCGCCGCGTCCCTGCGGGCGTCGCTCGACGCACTCGCCGCCGGGCGCCGGGCCGCCGGGCATCCGGTGGTGGCCCTGGCCGTGGTCCCGAAGTGGCCGGACCCCGAGGCGGATGCCGCTGTGCCGCCCGGTGTGCGAGCGGTACCGCCAGAGCATGTCGTGGCGCTCGTGGAGCAGGCGGCGCAGCTGGACGGCGAGTCCCTCGTCGTCGCCGATGTCGACTGGGACGAACTGCTCGGGCAGCCTCTCGGGCAGGTCCGGCGGCGGCTGTTCCACGGGGTGCCGCTCGCGCGCCGGGCGATGCGCACAGCCGGTGCGCAGGACGACGGCGGCACGGCCGGAATGTCGCCGACACGGCTCTCCGATGTTCCGGAAGGGGAGCGGCTGGAGTTCCTCGTAGGGCTGATCCGCTCCGAGTCCGCGGCCGTGCTGGGCCACTCCGCCCCGGATGCGGTGGACGTCGACGTCGACTTCCTGAGCCTCGGCTTCTCGTCGATCACGGCGCTGGAGTTGAGCAACCGGCTGGGAGCCGCCGGGCTGGACGTGGAGCTGGAACCGGCCGCCGTGTACGACCATCCGACGCCCGCCGCGCTCGCCCGGTATCTGCACGACCGGCTCGGTGGCCGTGCCGAGGTGGAGCCGACCGCCCCCTCTTCCGTCACGACCCCGTGACGACATCCGTTTCGAGCTTTTCAAGGAGCGATTCATGAGCGATCCCGTTGTCATCGTCGGCGCCGGACCGGTCGGCCTGATGCTCGCCTGCGAGCTCGGTCTCGCCGACGTGCGGACCGTTGTCCTGGAGCGGAAGGACACGCCTGGCGAGCAGTCCCGCGGTGGGGCCATCAACTCGGCCGTGGTGGAGCTGCTCACCCAGCGCGGCATCATGGTGGCCCTGCAGAACGATGGTTTCCCCTTCCCTCAGGCGCACTTCGCGCACATTCCGCTGGACTTCCCGCGGCTCGGCGGCGGGCACCCGTTGTCCTTCGCGGTGCCGCACGCCCGGCTGGAGCAGCGGTTGGCGGAACGCGCCGTCGAGCTGGGCGTGGAGATCCGCCGGGGCGCCGATGTCGTGGCCATCGCCCAGGACGCGTCGGGTGTGGAGGTGACGGTGCGGCAGTCGGCCGGCGGTGCCAACGTGTCCCTGCGGGCGAGCCACGTCGTGGGCTGCGACGGCGCGCTCAGCACGGTGCGTGATCTCGCCGGGATCGGTTTCCCGGGTGTGCGGCCGCGTTTCTACGGCATGCTGGGCGATCTGAAGGTCGAGCCGGGCAATGCGCTGTTCGCACGGATCGGCGCCAATCAGTACGAGCGTGGCCTGTGCACCGTCGTACCGACGGGTCCGGACACTCTGCGGGTGATCACCGGTGAGTTCGAGGCGGAACCGGCCGACCGTGCGGCGCCGGTGACGTTCGAGGAGTTCTCCGCTGCCGTGGTGCGGCTCACTGGTGCCGAACCGGAGGGCGCGCCGGTGTGGTTGAGCCGGTGGGACGCGGACACTCGGCAGGCGGAGCGCTATCGGGCCGGGAGGGTATTCCTGGCCGGGGACGCCGCGCATGTGCACTTCCCGCTGGGCGGGCAGGCGTTGAGCACGGGGATCGAGGACGCCGTCAACCTGGGCTGGAAACTGGCGGCCGAGGTACGGGGCTGGGCTCCGGCGGAGCTGCTCGACACGTATCACGGGGAGCGCCATCCGGTCGGCGCGCGGGCGTGTCTGACGACGCGTGCGCAGACGGCACTGATGCACCGCATGGGTGAGGTGGGGCCGTTGCGGGAGATCCTCGGCGAGCTGGTGGCCTTCGACGAGGTGAACGCCTACCTGGTGAAGATGGTGGGCGGCCTGGACGTCCGCTACCCCATGGGAGCGGACGGGGCGACGGGGGCGCTCCTGGGGGCGCGGCTCGCGGACATCGCGCTCACCACGCGGGACGGTGACACCTCGGTGGCGCGGTTGCTGGCGTCCGGCCGTGGGCTGGTCCTGGACTTCTCGGGGGCCGCCGAGATCGGCGGTGACCTGTCGGGCTGGGAGGACCGGGTCGACCTGGTCCGGGCCGAGCCGGTGGGCGCGATCGACGCCGCGGCGGTGCTGGTCCGACCGGACGGCCGGGTGGCTTGGGCGGACGGTTCCGGTCCGCTGTCGGCGGCGCTGCGTACGTGGTTCGGGGCTCCCCGGGAGCGTGCGGCGGCGCCGTGACGCGGGGCGGTGCACGGCTCGGGGCCGGACCGGGTGGTCCGGCCCCGAGCGGTTTTCAGCACAGGACGAACGTCACACTGAAGTGGGGCGGCTTCTGGTGGGGGTCACTCATCTCGAAGGCCATGTAACCCGACTTGCCGAGGTAGACGCCCCCGGTGCCGACGACGCGGTGCAGCTGAGTCATCCGATGCATGAGGGCCGTGCAGTCGACGACCCCCGTGTGTTCGATGGTGCCGTCCTCGAATTCGGTGGTGCTCTTGTGGTATTGCCACATGTGCGGGGTCATGGCCAGGACGACGGCGTTTCCGGACATCGTGCCGACCCGTTTACCGTCCTCGTCGAAAAAGGCGTCCACGTACTCGACGGTGGTGCCCACGCCGGCGTTTTCCGGGTCGTCGCTGACCGACAGTTTCTCCACCACTTCCGTGACGCGCCGGACGAGACACTTGGCGAGTATGTCGTCCTCGTTGTCGCGGCCCGGCGCGTAGAGGCCGGCCGTCGCGGCCGCTGCCATGGCCAAACCCTTGACGTCCAACGGTCCG
This sequence comes from uncultured Streptomyces sp., assembly GCA_965653385.1. GTDB lineage: Bacteria > Actinomycetota > Actinomycetes > Streptomycetales > Streptomycetaceae > Streptomyces. Next base: position 4,071 of record CBFGZZ010000454.1, read on the forward strand.
GGGTCGACGATCTCCTCCGCGAGCGCTTCGGTGCCGACGTCGACCGCTCGCCGGTCTATCCCGCCGTCCTCCGTCTTCTCGTCGACATCCGTGGATTTGTTCCGGGCCACCGTCATGTGAACTCCCAGCGTGACAGTTTTCCTACCGATAACGGGCGCAGGTTAGGCCGTGATGCTAAAGACGCACTAACACCCGGACCGGCGCCGCGGAATCGACCGGAGGGCAAGACTCGCTTTAGCCCCGTCTCCGACGATGACCACACGTGAAGGTGATCGGTGTCGGAGGAAGGTGCGACGTGAACGCGCGGAGAGATCGGCCCTCGGAGCCCAGCACGGTCAAGCAGGCCCCTGTTCCGCGCGAGCGGCGGCACACCTTGCTCTTCCTGGACGAGATGCGCGCCGTCAAGCCGGTGTTCCTGGACACGGACGTCGACATGACGGAGATCAGGGCGCATCAGTCGGCGGCACGGGAACACGGCCGCCGGTATTCGACGGTGTCGTACGTGCTCCACGCGGCGGCCCGGGTCCTCAGGGCGCATCCGGCGGCCAACACCGCGCTGCGCGGGCATCTGCGGCCCAGGATGGCGTGGTACGACTCGGTGCACGGCAAGTTGACGCTGGACAAGACGTTGGGGGGCCAGCGGATCGTCGTCTCCACGGTGCTGCGCGATCTGCACCGGGCCCATCTGGACGCGATCCAGCGGCAGGTGGACCACTTCAAGGACGGCGACCCGGCGACCATGCCCGAGTTCGCGCCGATGCGGACACTGCAGCGCCTGCCGCAGCCGCTCGGCAGGCTCGCGTTCCGGCTGGGTGTACGGCCGCTGGCCGGCCGGGCCGAGAAGATGGGCACGTTCGCGGTCACCTCGCTGGGGCATCGGCCGGTCGACGGCTTCTACTCCGTCGGCGGGGCCACTGTCACCTTGGGCGTCGGCCGGACCGCCGATCGTCCTGTCGTGCGGAACGGGGAGGTGACCGTCGCACCGGTCATGCGGCTCAGCCTCACTTTCGACCACCGTGCCATCGACGGTGCGGAAGCGGCCGATGTGCTCGCGGATCTGAAGGACGGCCTCGAGGCCCACCGGGAATCCGGGGAAGGAGAGCAGTGAACGACGTCGCCGAACTCAAGGGCTACATCGAGGCCCACGCACGGGGCCAGCGCATACGCGGATACCAGGACGTGCTCGTCCGCATCACCACCGACGACGGTGCCGAGCCGGGCTCATGGGTGGGCGAGTGGTCCCGGGCCGGGCAGCGACTGGAGCGGTCGGGGCAGTACCTGGAGGCGTCCCGGCACTACGCCATGGCCCGCTTCCCCTACATCGACGGGCCCGCCCGGCAGGAGGCCCTGGACCGGTGCATCGCCGCGCTGGAGCGCTGGCGGGCGTCGTACCCGCGGATCCAGCCGCTGGAGGTGAAGCTCGACCGGGGGCGGGTGCGGTGCTGGACCAGCGGGCTGTCCACGACCGATCGCAAGCCGCTGCTGGTGCTCATGGGCGGCAATGTGACCATCAAGGAACAGTGGGCGCCGATGCTGGTCCACGCGGAGCGGCTCGGCATGGCCGCCGTGGTCACCGAGATGCCGTCGACGGGCGAGAACACCATGCCGTACGACCCGGAGGCGTGGCGGATGCTGTCGCGACTGCTCGACGAAGTCGCCGACCGTGCCGACGTCCGCAGCACCTACGCGACCGCGCTGAGCTTCAGCGGCCACATGGCGCTGCGCTGTGCCGTGGAGGACCCGAGGATCCGGGGCGTCGTCACCGTCGGGGCCCCGATCAGTGAGTTCTTCACCGACTCCGGATGGCAGCGCAGGCTGCCGAGGATCACGTCCGACACCCTCGCCCACATGACGGGGCGGCCCGACGGTCTCGCCGGCGACGCCGGCTGGGCGCTGACGGCCGACGAACTGGGGCGGCTGACGGTCCCCGTCTCGTACGCCGCAAGCCTGCGCGACGAGATCATTCCGTACGGTGATGTACAGCTGCTGAAGCGGCATGTGCGCCACCTCAGCCTCATCGAGCACGACGACGTGCATGCCTCCCCGAACCATGTGCTGGAGACGCAGCTGTGGACCACGGCGTCGCTGCTGCGGTCGCGGGGACTGCGCACCCCGCAGACCGCCGTGCTGGGTCTGCTGCTGCGGCTGCTGCGCCTTCGGCGGCTGCTCCCGGGACGCCGCTGAAGCGGCGCCGGGCGGGTGGGGCGGGCCGGCGGCGAACCGCCCGCCCCGCCCCGCACCGG
>CBFGZZ010000455.1:0-6240 GCA_965653385.1 uncultured Streptomyces sp.
ACGCGGACCGGGTCGTCTTCCTCGCGGACGGGCGGATCGTCGACGAGATGTACGAACCCACGGCGGACCGGGTCCTCGACCTCATGAAGGCCTTCGACGCCCCCAGGTTCCGTACGAGCTGAGCGGAGCTGGACCGCACCGAGTCGTACCGACCGCCACGCACCCCCTGATCGACCTCCGTCCTCCCCTCACCTCACCAGGACAGACATCACCATGTTCCGCACAGCCCTGCGCAATGTCCTCGCGCACAAGGCCAGACTGCTGATGACCGTGCTCGCCGTGATGCTCGGCGTCGCGTTCGTCTCCGGCACCCTGATCTTCAACGACACCCTCAGCGGCGGCTACCGCGACCAGACGACCAAGAGCTACGCCCACGTGGACGTCGAGGTCAGCTCCTACGACCCCTCCGACAAGGTCCCCGGCCTCAGCCGGAAGGCGCTGGACGAGATCGCCCGGCTCGACGGGGTCGCCGAAGCCGTCGGCCGGGTCGACGGGTTCGCCTCCGTCGCGGACAAGGACGGCGGGCTCATCGGCGGTGGCTCGTCCGGCGTGGGCGCCAACTTCGCGCCCGGGAAGGACGGCAAGGACCCGCTCTACGTCTTCACCGACGGCAGCGGGCCCACCGAGCCCCGGCAGGTGGCGCTTGACAAGGACACCGCGGAGAAGGGCGGCTACCACGTCGGCGACACCGTGCGCGTCGCCTTCAGGGGTCCGGCGAAGCCGTACAAGCTCTCCGGCATCTTCACCACCGACGACACCTGGGTGGCCCTGGGCGACAGCCTGGCGCTGTTCGACACGCCGGTCGCTCAGCGGTACTTCCTCCAGCCCGGCTTCTATGACTACGCCACCGTCACCGCCGACTCGGACACGTCGAACACCGAACTGGCCGCCGCTCTGAGGAAGCTGCTTCCGGACGCCACGGACGTCAAGACGGGTCAGCAACTCGCCGACGAGAGGGCCAAGGGAGGCGCGAACGACGCCTCGATGCTCAGTACGATCCTGCTCGCCTTCGCCGCCGTCGCGCTCTTCGTCAGCGTCTTCCTGATCGCCAACACCTTCACCATGCTCGCCGCCCAGCGCACCCGGGAACTCGCTCTGCTGCGCGCGGTCGGCGCCTCCCGCAGGCAGGTCACCCGGTCCGTACTGATCGAAGCGATGGTGGTCGGTGCCGTCGGCGCCGCCGCCGGGCTCGGGCTCGGCGCCGCCATCGCCGCCGTGGCACGGTCCACCATCGGCGTCTTCGGCGCGAAGAACCCGGACGGGCCGCTGGTCGTCACGTCGACGACCGTCCTGGTCGCGGCTGTCGTCGGGGTCCTGGTCACCATGCTGGCCGCCTGGCTGCCGGCCCGCCGCGCCGCGAAGATCCCGCCCGTCGCGGCGATCGGCAGCGCACACCTGCCCGCCACCACCAGGTCCCTGCTGATACGGAACCTGCTCGGTGGCATCATCACGCTGCTCGGCGCGGTGGTCGTCGTCGTGGGCGCCGGGGCCGGCGACTCCACCGGCAAAGGGCTCGTCGGGCTCGGGGCCGTCCTCGCGGTGACCGGTGTCATCGTGCTGATCCCGTTGCTGTCCCGGCCCGTCATCGCGGTCGTACAGCCGCTGCTGCGGGCCGGCTTCGGGGTCTCCGGCAAGCTCGCCGGCCAGAACGCCGTACGCAGCCCGCGCCGTACCGGCGCCACCGCCTCCGCGCTGGCCATCGGCCTCACGGTGGTCAGCGCCATGACCGTGCTCGCCACCACCCTCGGCCAGTCCACGGACAAGGTGACGAGGGACATCTTCAAGGCGGACTACATGGTCACGGACAGCGGCGCGGGCCTGGACACCTCGGTGTCCGCCGCACTGCGCAAGGTCCCCGGCGTCACGACGGTGTCGGAGGAACAGCAGTCCTGGATGCAACTCGACGGCGTCCAGGAGGATGTCTCCGCCGTCACCCCGGCGGACTTCGACAAGGCCATCCGGCTCCCGGTCGTCTCAGGCTCGCAGGGCACGCTAGCGAAGGGGCAGGTCGCCGTCGCCGCTGGCGAAGCGCGGGCCCACGGCTGGAAAGTGGGGGACACCCTGCCGGCGGTGTACGGGGACTCCGACAAGAGCCGCAAGCTGACCGTCGGGGCCGTCTTCGAGACCAACGAAGTCGTCATGCCGGTCGTCTTCTCCGCGGACGTGATCGATCCGAACGCCACCTCCACGACTCTCTCGAAGGTCTACCTCAAGACGGATGGCAGTACGAACGAGAAGGCACTCGCCGACGCCCTCGCCGGGTACCCGGGGATCAAGATCGATGACCGGCAGGCCATCCGCGACGAGCTCAGCGGAGCCTACGACACCGTGCTGAACGTGCTGTACGCACTGCTGGGGATCTCCCTGGTCATCGCGGTGCTCGGGGTGGTGAACACCCTCGCGATGTCGGTCTTCGAACGGCAGCGGGAGGTCGGCATGCTGCGCGCCGTCGGGCTCGACCGACGGGGCGTGACCCGGATGATCCAGCTGGAGTCCGTGGTCATCTCCCTCTTCGGCGCGGCGATCGGCATCGCGGTCGGAACCTTCCTGGGCTGGGCGGTCTGCGAGCTCACCAAGGCGGAGATCCCGGGATACGCGTTTGTGCTGCCGTGGGACCGGTTCGGGCTCTTCCTGCTGCTGGCGGCGCTGGTCGGCCTGCTGGCCGCCATGTGGCCGGCCCGCAGCGCGGCCCGGCTGAACATGCTCATGGCCATCAAGACCGAGTAGACAGGCCGAGCGCGCCTCGGGGCCGAAGGCACACCGTGCGCTGGTGGTCCGGCGCCACCACATGCGCGGTGTGCCGGAGGTGGTCCGCTGGCGCAAGGCTCCGGAATCCGCAGGCCAAGGACGATGGCTCCGCTGCTTTGGGGTCCTCCAGCCACCTCAAGGGGACGCTTCGCGGGCTGTCTCTTCCGACCGGGACATCGAGGCCGAATTGTGCATGACCTGGCCGTGAGTGAGCGCCGACACGGGCTTCATCGCAGAGCTGGACTCCTGAGGTCCCCTTCCTCGTATCCGGACTGCAACAGGAGCGGCCGCTGCCGGAGCGACGGCAGTGATCCGCAGAGCGCCGCACCGCAGGGCACCCCCCGTCTTTCCGCTTTCCCGACTGTGCGAAGAACCATGGCATACCACTGCTTTCACCCCGTCGCAGTTACTTCACAGTTGGCCGCGATGTCGATTGCCTTATTCAGCCAAGACGGAGTCAGACCGCGTCCTCTGTGCGATATTCCGGCTCGCATGATGTGCGATGCGTGCGATCTCCATGATGACGACGATGTCGTACTCCTGCACGGAACCGGAATGGCCGTGGAATTGCGGCGTATCTCCATTGCCCGGGAGGGCCGTTTGCCGCCGGTTGTCGTTCTCGCGCCGCGGCTGGACTGGAGCGATGTGTCGCTGGCTCTGAGAAGCCAAGCCCGGGGATATCTGCTGGAGAACCGCTACGAAACACTGCTCCCGTACGCCCTGCTGTGTGCCGTGCATGGCGGATGCGTCCTGGACCCGGTCATCGCCGCTCGGCAGATCCGCGCGGCCGCCCGGGCCAGGGCACGGGCGCGCAGACGCTACGAACTGACGCGTGCGGAGCAGCGGCTGATGGAGTTGATCTCCGCAGGGTTGTCGGTCCGTGAGGTGGCCCAGGAATTAGGCGTGACCCGGCCAACGGTCCGCAACCAGTTGAGCAGGATCTACGGGAAGCTGGGCGTCCACACTCGAACGGAGGCGATCCTGCGCTGGATCGGCCATGGGATGTAGATCATGTTCACAGGCGGTGCTCCGAACCCTGTCGGACCCAGCGCAGTATCGCCTGGGATCGGGAGTTGACTCCGAGCTTCTCGTAGATGCGGGTCAGGTAGTTCCGCACCGTCTTCTCACTCAAGGACATGTGCCGGGCGACCTCACGGACGGTGAACCCGCTCGACAGGAGCTCCATGGTCTGCTGTTCGCGGGGCGCCAGCCGGGCCAGGTATTCCGGGGCTGCGCTGGGATTTCTGAGCGGTGTCGCCATCCTGACCTGTTCGGCCGCGATCAGCGGATCGAGAATGCTCGCCCCGTGAGGGGCGCACTGGATCGCCTCGGCGAGGAGGAATCCGTACCGGTTCTCCAGCAGGTAACTGACCGCGCCGTGGTCGAAGGCCGATGAGACGTCGCTCCAGTCGAGCCAGGGGGCCAGGAAGACCGCCGGCGGCAGCTGGGCCGGTCGTTCAAGGCGGAAGCGGATCAGTTCCTGCGCCATTCGCTCGCCACGGAAGAGGACGACGTCGTCGCGGGAGCGGATGTCGTGTGGTTCGCGTACCAGACGTACGCGCACGTCCCCCACCGTGTCGGGAATCAGGCCGTGGCGGCAGACCAGGGCGACTGTGAGCTTTTCCATGCGGGTGAACGACTCCGGTGTTTCCTGGTCCCTGGTCGGACGCTGGACTCGTTGACGCGGCTGTCGGGGTGCAGGGGGTGAGTAGGCCCAGGCCGTCATGGGCTGCGGGTGTCAGGTTCCGCGGTCCCGGCGATGAGGTGTCGGCCGAAGCCGATGCCGACGCGGGGCGTGTACTGCGGAGACCTGGCGGCCTCCATGCGCAGCCGCGTCACCGTGATGCGGGCAACAGTGCGCCAGTTGTCGGCGTACGGGGCGTGTGTGCGGGGAGCGGTGAAAAGCAGCCGCACGTAGTTGCGGTGCTCCTCCGAAACCCGGCGAGGTCGGTGACCAAGGCGACGGCGAGGGAACTCCGGGCGAGGACGCCGGTGCGGTGAACCAGGACTACGGCCGAATGGTCGCCGGAATCCGCCACCGGGGCCCGCACCACACCCGCGAAGCGGGCAGACCTGCAACGGCCGCATGACCCAGCCGTTGCTCCGCGTCGCCGGGCGGCGGGTCATGCCGGCATCTGGTTGGTCCGCGCCACGTCGCCGTACCAGTGGGCCGATGGCTTGACGATCCGCTTCTGAGTGGTGCGGTCGACCGCTACGAGCCCGTACTTGGGGCGATAGCCGTCCCACCACTCGAAGTTGTCCAGCAGCGACCAGTGGACGTATCCGGTGATGGGCAGTCCGTCGTCGATCAGCTGGTGCACGACGCGCAGCCCTGCTCGGATGTAGTCGATGCGGTCGGCGTCATCCTCGGTTGCGACACCGTGCTCGGTGATGACGATCTCCTTACCGGGGAAAAGGTGCGCCACTCGTCGGATCGTCCATGCGACTGCCTCCGGTGCCCACTGATATCCCATCTGGGTGCGGCGGATCCCGTCGGCTGCTCCTTCCACAGGTACGGCGGCTGCGGCCTGGCGGCGCAGGTGTGGCAGTACGAGTGACTGCGTCAGGCGGCGGCTGCGCAGAAGGGCCGCGCTGAAGTACCCCACGATGCGGGGGGCGTTGACGTCGAGACGGGTGTAGGTCTGGACGCCGACGAAGTCGTCCTCGGCGGTTTCGGCGAAGAACCGGTCCTCGTGGAGTTCCCGAGCCCATTCCAGGGTCGGGGTTCCGCCCGAGTTGGCGTGCCAGTCCTGCAGCGCGTGCGCCATGCCGACCTTGACGCCGGGCTCGAGTTCGCGGATGACCTCCCGGGCGTTGCGATGTGCGGCGTTCACGCCTGCGGCTGCTGCGTCGAACGCGTCGAGGTTCCGGACGAAGGGCGGAGTCGGGAAGGTGCCCAGATACCCCCGCGTGATCATGTTGCCGGGTTCGTTGATCGTGCAGATGTAGGGAGCACGGCCTTGCAGGTGTTCCATCACGTGCCTGGTGTAGCGCCCGAACCAGGACGGGAGGCTGGGGTTCGTCCAGGCGCCGGCGTGGGTGACCCAGGCCGGCAACGTGAAGTGCTGCAGCGTGATGATCGGAGTGATGCCGTGCTCCAGGCAGGTATCCGCCATGTCGACGTAGTGCCGGAGCGCCTCGCGGTCGAATTCTCCCTCGCGGGGCTCGATACGCGCCCACTCCACGGAGAAGCGGTAGGTGTTCAGCCCGAGCCCGGCGAGCAGTGCGATGTCGTCCTTGTAGCGGTTGAAGTGGTCGCAGGCGATGCCGGAGGGGTCTGCCATGGGCGCCTTGGGAGTCGGGTCGGTCTCCCATTCCCACCAGTCGCTGGTCGTGTTGTTGCCTTCGACCTGGTGCGCGGCGGTCGCGGCGCCCCAGCGGAACCGGTCGGGGAAGATCAACGGATCGGACACGGTCAGCTCCTGAGGGTCTGTGCTCGTAGGGATCAGTCCGGACGGCGTGGCGACTGGGCCGGCGGCCGAGTCGCCGGAC
>CBFGZZ010000456.1:0-6224 GCA_965653385.1 uncultured Streptomyces sp.
TCGGCGGAGTGCCGCCGGCGGCCCTGCCGGACGGGGTACAGCAGGTCCGCCGGCGGCTGCTGGAGCGGGCCGCGAGCGGCCGTGAGGCGCCGCGGGACGTGTCGGCGTGGGCGGCGGTCGTCGCCTCCAACCTCGCCATGGACTGGCACCGGGCCAAGAAGCGCCAGGAGCGGCTCGGGGAGCGCCTCGCCTCCCTGCACGAGCCGGTCCACCCCTCCGGCGAGGACACCAGCCTGCTCTCCCTCGCCGTCGCCCAGGGCCTGGACGAACTGCCCGACGCCCAGCGTCAGGTCCTCGTCCTGCGCTTCTTCGCCGACCTGCCGGTGCGCGGCATCGCCGAGGAGCTCGGCATCCCGGAGGGCACGGTCAAGAGCCGGCTGCACACGGCGGTACGGGCCCTGCGCGCCCGCCTGCACGAGGACGAGGTGGTGTGACGTGACCGCCGAGAACGAAGGCCGTACCCGCGCTGACGCGCTGATGGCCGCGATCACCGACGAACCGCTCACGGACGTGGCGCGCGCGGACGCCGCCTTCATGGCGGAGCACCGCTCGGCCGTCGCCGACGTGGCGCTGCTGCGGGAGCAGCTGGAGATCATCGGGCACGCGCTCGCCGAGCCGATGCCACCACCGGCCCCCGAGCCGGACCCCGTCCCCGCCCCCGTTCGTGTACGCCGGCCCTCCCGCGCCCGGCGCCGCATGTTCGCCATGGCCTACGGCGGGCTCGCCGTGGCCGCCGCGGCGTCGGTGCTGGCGGGCATGGGCTGGCTGCTGACCCAGGCCGGAGGCGACGCCTCCGACGCGGGGGCCGGCGCGGCCGCCGACAAGCAGGCCTCCGAGTCCGGCGGCGGCACCGCCTTCGGCAGCCCTCACTACCTCGCCTGCTCCCGTCTGGTCGCCGAGGGGAAGGCCACCTCGGTGGAGCGGTTGCCCGGCGCGACGTCGCTGCGCGTCACCCTGCACATGAGCCGCTACTACAAGCCGGACAAGGGCGAGCAGGAGCTGACCTTCGTGGTCGACGAGAGCCTCGTCCCGGGCCTGCGCGTGGGCGACCCGGTCCTCCTCGGCATCCGGCAGGGCGCCCGCCAGCCCGACTTCTGGGCCGTCGGCGAGCAGAACATCGCTCCCGAACGGGCCTGGATCACCGCCTCGCTGGCCGAGGCGGGCAAGCTCACCTGCTGACCGAGCTGAACGACGAGGGTGAACGACAAAGGGGCGGGCGCCCGCACGGACGCCCGCCCCCACTGCCGTACTCGACGAGCTACGGCGTGACCTTCTCGATCTTCACGTTGCCGAGGCCGGCGACCGTGCCGCGCGCGTTCAGCAGCCGGACCTGGCCGAAGAACTCACGGCCCTCCGGCGCGGCCGACGCGGCGGTGACGCTGCCCGCGACCGTGGCCGAGTCACCCGTGCCCAGCTTCACCGGCGCCGACTCGTCGACCGTGACGCTGCCGAGCGTGGCGGAGTAGAACACGTCCAGGTAGTCGTACGCCGTCGAGCCGGCCGGCACCGAGTAGCCGACGACCTCGATGCTGTACTTTCCGGCCGCCGGGTTCGCGACCGAGACCGACTCCTCCGAGTCACCGTCGGCGGAGCTGCCGACCTCGGTGCCGGCCGCGTCGTAGACGACCAGGTCGAGGTCGGCGGCCGCGTCGGAGACGCTGCCGATGGTGACGTCGAGCGACGTGGCGCCCTCGGGCACCTCGACCGTGGTGGTCTGCGTGTCGCCCTCGGCGATGGTCGGACGCGCCGTCTTCGAGGAGCCGAGCGGGCCGCCCGCGAGCTTGCCGTCGATGGCGGCGTACTTGTTGGTCACCTTCCAGGAGGCTGCGGCCGGGGTGCCGACCTTGGCCTCGGGGATGGTCACGGTCTCCGGGTCGAAGGCCGCGCCGAGGACGGTGACGTTCAGCTTGTACGGGTTGTCGAGCAGCGGCGACGTACGGCGCGACTCGACCTCGATCTCCCAGACGCCGGGCTGCGGGTCGGCGTACGAGCGCAGGTCGGGGCGGCAGGGGGCGCTGGAGGGGTTGGAGTAGTTCGGGTAGCAGTTGATCGTCGAGGTCGAGTCGACCGGGACGCCGTAGGGGTGGATGGCGATGAACCGGGTCTGGCTTCCCTGCGCCAGCCCGCTCATCGCGACCTCCAGCGTCTTCGCGCCCTCGGGGACGGTCACGAAGTACGAACGGGTGCTGTTGCGCTGGACCTTGCCCGAGGCGGAGAAGGTGTGGTCGACCGGCGAGGAGACCACGACCGTCGACAGGACCTGCTTGTCGATGCCCTCGGTCCGCGGGTCGTCGACCTCCAGGATCGCGCTCTTGATGCCCGCGTGCTTCGCCTTGGCCGCGATCTTCACGGTCACCGGCTTGTTCAGCGGGAGCCCGACCTCGTCGGAGCCGACGATCCGGAAGGTGCGCGCCTTGTTGTTCTCCAGGTGCAGCTCGTGGCGGATCGTCCTGTCCGGGCCGGAGGTACGGGTGATGGTGACCTCGTACGTCTTCTTCTGGCCCGCCTTCAGACCGCCCTCACGGTCGTACAGACCCGTGCCGTATCCGGGGGTCTTCAGGAACTGGTCGATCGCGGTGTCGACCGGCGCCTTCACCGTGTACTCGTGCGCGGTGGCGCCGTCACGGATCGACTCCCAGGCGTCCGGGATGTTGATGAGGCCGACACCCTCCTCGTACGCCTGGACGCCCTTGATGTGGTCGGCGGTCGAGGTCAGCGCCGTGCGGAGCTTCGCCGGGGTGAGGTCGATGCCCTTCTGCTTTGCGGCGCTCAGCAGCAGCGCGGAGGCGCCCGCCGCCTGCGGGGACGCCATCGAGGTGCCCTGGAGCATGCCGTAGCCGGCCGGGAGCGAGTAGCCCGCCTCGGCGACCGGGGCCCCCGGCAGCCAGGTCTGGATGGTGTTGATCGCGGCACCCGGCGCGGAGAGCGTCGGGGTGAAGCCACCGTCCTCACGCGGACCGCGCGAGGAGAACGGCATCATCGCGTACTTCGTCTTCACGACGGAGCCGTAGTTGGCGGCCCAGGTCTCCTTGGAGACGGTCGCGCCGACCGAGATCACCTTGTCGGCCAGGCTCGGGTCGCCGATGGTGTTGGCACCGGGGCCGGAGTTGCCGGCCGAGATCACCAGCTGCACGCCGTAGGTGTCGATGAGCCGCGTGTACAGCTCGGCGCGCGCGTTGTTGCCGTCGTTCAGCGCCGGGAGACCGCCGATCGACATGTTGACGATGTCGACGCCACGGTTGACGACGAGGTCGATCATGCCCTCGGTCAGCGCGACGTTGGTGCAGCCGCCGGTCCAGGTGCAGGCGCGGGAGGCGACGAGCTTCGCGCCGGGCGCCGCGCCGTTCATCTTCCCGCCGAACAGGCCGTTCGCGGCGGTGATGCCGGCGACGTGCGTGCCGTGCTCGGACTCGATGACGCCGATGTTGACGAAGTCGCGCTTCTGGCCGGCCCAGTCCCCGCCGAACGGGTCCATCGGGACGTCCTTGCGGATCTCCACGACGAACGGCTGCCGCTCGGCGACGTCGGTGGCCGGGTCGTCGGTGCCGAAGTACCCGATCTGGTAGCCGTCCTTGTACGGCTTCATCGGGGTGTCGTCACCGAAGTCGAAGTTGTTGTTCAGGTCGACCCGGACGGTGCCGTTCGCGGCGTCGTACAGGACGCCCCAGGAGTCGGTCTTGTCGCCGTCGCGGTTGGCGTCGCCCGCCGCGTCGCCTCCCGTGGTGTACGACTCCAGGAACGTGCTCACCTGGTAGGAACCGGCGGGCGCGGCCCAGGTCTTGCCGCCGTAGGTGAAGGTGGGCCCGGAGACCGAGGTCACCATCGGGCGCCAGGTGCGGTCGTTGTCGACTATCGGGTCGGTCGCGGTGACCCAGTCGACGATCTTGCGCTCGCCGGTGGTGGTCTTCTGCAGCGCCGGGTGCGCGAGGTCGATGCCGGAGTCGAGGATGCCGATGGTGATGCCGCGGCCGTCCGCCTTCGGGTGGTCCTCGACGAAGTCGACGGCGCCCGTCTCGAAGGACGGGTTGTACGGGTTCTCGGCCGGGGTCTTCTTGCCGGGGGCCGGATACGCGCCCGCGGTGCCCGTCGCCTTCGCCGCGCTCTTCGAGCCCTTGGTGTCGACGACCGGGTCGTCCAGGGGTATCTCCTCGCGCAGGTCGATGCCGTGCACCGAGGAGAGCTTCGTGGCGGCGGCGATGGCCGAGTCGGCCTTGCCGGTGGGGACGGTGGCCCGGACGTAGCCGAGCTTGTCGTAGGAGCGGCCCACAGAGCCGACCGCGTCCAGCTGCTCGGCGACCTTCTCGGTCTGGCCGGGCGCGGTCGCGATCATCATCGTGACGTTCTTCTCGCCGTCGGCCTTCGCCTCGGCGAGCAGATCGGCGTCGTCCGAACCGAGCTTGTCGTGCGCGGACTTGACGCTCGGGTCCGTCGCCGCGGGGGCGGGGTCCGCGGCTATGGCCATGGGTATCGGCCCGGCCGCGGAGAGCGCCGCGACGAGACCGACTGCCACGGCTGTGCGGGCCGCGCGTCTCGGACCCGGCTTCGGTTCGCGCTGGGGGTTGAGGGTCATCGGCATCCCTTGTTGGTAAAGGAGCATGGGCCGTCCGGTATGTGATCCCGGACGACCGCACAGCCTTACGCAAGGGAAGGATGTTTGGGAAGAGTTGACCGAATCGAAATGGAGGGATGGGGGAAACCCCCTATGCAATTGGGGCGTGCGGAGCGAAAGAGGCAAGTCGCCCGCAAGCCGGAAAATCGCCTGCACCGATCACCTTCGGCCGTCTAACGTCCCTACGTGCGAAAGAAGTTGAGGGTGGCGGCCTACGCCATTTGCGTACGTGACGGACAACTCCTCCTCGCGCGCTCCCCGGCGCCCGGCGGCGGCTTCGAGTGGGTGCTGCCGGGCGGCGGCATGGAGCACGGCGAGGATCCTTACGACACGGTCGTGCGGGAGGTGGAGGAGGAGACCGGCTACCTGGTCGAACCGACCGGCCTCCTCGGCGTCGACTCCTCCCACCGCACGTTCCCGACCGGCCGCTTCGGCCGCCCCGTCGACCACCACGGCGTACGGCTCGTCTACGAGGCCCGGATCACGGGCGGCGACCTGCGCTACGAGGCCAACGGCTCGACCGACATGGCCGCCTGGCATCCCCTGGACGAGGTGACGGCCCTGACCCGCGTCTCCATGGTCGACAAGGGGCTGTCGCTGTGGCGGGAGCGGCCGGCGGCGGGGCGGATCGGAGCCGCCGGGAGTTAGGCCGCCGTCACCTCTCGCCGACGGCAACTGCGGGCCCCTGGCCTTCGTGGTGACTGTGGGCAGCAGGCCGTTCGCCAACCAGCCGTACCATCCGCTTCATGGGCACAGTGATCTTGACCGTCGCTCTGGCGTTCGTCGGCTACCTGGCCACCTATCTGAACGGGCTACGCCTCGCCCAACGGCAGGCGCACCTCGCCCGAGTGAATCAGCAGCTGAGCGACTTCTATGGCCCGCTGTTCGCCCTCATGGAGGCCAACAGCCGTGCCTATGACGCCTTCTGTGAAAGGTACGTACGCCCCGACGGAATCCATCCCTTCGACCACGACATACCTCCCAACGAGGACGAGCTCGCCGAGTGGCGGACATGGGCCACGACCGTCTTCCTGCCCAACATCCAGAAGATGCGTGACGTGGTCGTGACCAAAGCGGACCTGCTGATGGAGGAGGAGATGCCCCCTGTGCTGCTCGAACTATGTGCTCACGTCTCCGGCTACGAGATCACCGCGGCACGCTGGGCGCACGACGACTTCCACGAGTACAAATCCGTCATCCCGTTCCCAGGACAAGAGCTGAGGAAGTATGCGACAACGCGCTTCGCACAGCTCAAGAAGGAGCAGGCAATCCTACTGGGCCGACGACGCTGAGCCCCGAACCGGGAGGGACAGTCGCCTGGAACGGTCTCGTTCGGATCATGTTCGGCCGCCACCCCCGCCCCACAGGGCCACGAGGATCTTCCCTGTGTGCGCGTTGGACTCCATCAGACGGTGCGCGTCGGCGACGCGGTCCAGCCCCTCGAAGGTTTCGGCGATCACGGGCGCCAGTGTCCCGTCGGCCAGTCCCGAGCCGATGTATGCGGCGGCGCGCCGCCGGAGGTGGGAGCGCTCCACGAGAGCGCCGTTGTTGTACATGTGCACCGTCTGGGGCCAGTTCAGACCCAACTGCGCCGGACGCGGGTCGAGCCAGCCGT
>CBFGZZ010000457.1:0-6195 GCA_965653385.1 uncultured Streptomyces sp.
TTGAACACGGTATAGCCGGCCAGCCGGGCGCGCCTCGCATCCACCACGTACACGTAGTATTCGCCGGGGGGACATCAAGTGATCCAGCAGCGCGCCAACTTCGACTGGATGCTCAAGGAGCTCCACGACGGCGTACCGGGCATCGAAATGATCGTCGTGCTCTCCGCCGACGGTCTGCGCATCGCCCGCTACGGCGGCGACCCGGACACCGCCGACCGCGTCGCCGCGGCGTGCGCCGGGCTGCAGAGCCTGGCCAGCGCGGTCGCCACGGAGATCCCGAACAGCGACGGCAAGATGAAGATGGTCCTCATCGAGATCAACGGCGGCTACTTCTATCTGATGGCCGCCGGAGCCAACGCCTACCTCGCCGTGCTCTCCGACACGTTCGCCGAACCCGGCCGGATGAGCAACCGCATGTCCGACCTCGTCGCCCGCATCGGTGCCCATCTCACCAGTCCGCCCAGGCGTAACGGGCAGACCGTATGACTCCTCCGCAACGCCAGCGGCGAACCCCCAAGGAACAACCGCCCTCACCACCCCCCGGGCCCGGGAAGCAGAAGCACCCGGAGCGGCTCTTCGTGGTCGCCGGACCGGACGGTGGCGAGCGCGACGGCGACCTCGACCTCGTCACGTTAATCGTGGCGCGCGCCGACCCCCCGCCCTCCGCCACGCCCGAGCAGTCGGCGCTGCTCCGGCTCTGTTCCACCCCCCTGTCCGTGGCCGAGCTGTCGGCCTACCTCAACCTGCCGTTCAGCATGATGACGGTGCTGCTCACCGACATGCTGACGGCCGGACTGGTGACGGCCCGCAACCCGATCGTGCGCCAGTCCGTCGCCGACCGTTCAATCCTCGAAGCGGTGATGCATGGACTTCAAAGGCTCTGACACCGTCCCCGGCCCCCGGACCGAGGACCAGCTGCCGCACACGGCAGAGGCCGCGGTCAAGATCGTGATCGTGGGCGGCTTCGGTGTCGGCAAGACGACCATGGTCGGTTCGGTCAGCGAGATCAGGCCGCTGACCACCGAAGAGACCATGACGCAGGCGGGCATCGGCGTCGACGACAACTTCGGCTCGGAAACCAAGACGGCCACCACCGTCGCGATGGACTTCGGTCGCATCAGCATCACCGAGCAGCTCGTGCTGTACCTCTTCGGCACCCCCGGCCAGGAGCGCTTCTGGTTCCTGTGGAACGGGCTGTTCGACGGTGCGCTGGGCGCGGTCGTGCTGATCGACACCCGCCGCCTGGAGGTCAGCTTCGACGTCATGGGGCGACTGGAGGAGCGCGGCGTGCCCTTCGTGGTGGCCGTCAACACCTTCCCGGACGCGCCCCGTTACCCCGTCTCCGAACTCCGTACGGCACTCGACCTGCCCGAGGAGATCCCCATCGTCGAGTGCGACGTACGCCGCCGGGCCTCCAGCCGGGACGTCCTGATGACCCTGATGCACTTCCTGCACGCGCTGGCCATGGCGAAGGCCCCCGCCTAGCCGCACACCACCCACACCCCCCACTCACCCTCTGTACACCGGATTCACCTCAGCTTCGGAGCGACCATCGTGACGCCTGAATCCCTCTTCCCCACCGGTACGGACGACCCCACGGCCGCCCCGCCTCCCGGCTGTCCCGCGCACGGCATCGGCCCCGGCGGACTGCGCCGGCTGTACGGCCCCGGCGCGGAGGACCTGGGAGCCGTGTACGAAGAACTCCGCGCCGAGCACGGCCCCGTGGCTCCCGCACTGCTGCACGAGGACGTGCCGGTCTGGGTGGTGCTCGGCCACGCCGAGAATCTGCACATGGTGCGCACTCCTTCGCAGTACTGCCGTGACACTCGGCAGTGGAGCGCCCTGCAGGACGGCACGGTCAAGCCCGACCATCCGCTGATGCCGCACTTCGCCTGGCAGCCCGTCTGCAGTCACGCCGAGGGTGACGAGCATCTGCGGCTGCGTGGTGCGGTCAACGGCGCCGTGTCGACCATCGACCACCGGGGCATCCGCCGCTATATCAACCGTGCCACCCAGCATCTCGTCAACGAGTTCTGTGAGGAGGGCGGCGCCGAGCTGGTCAGTCAGTTCGCCGAGCACCTGCCGATGGTGGTGATGTGCGAGATCCTCGGCATGCCCGAGGAGTACAACGACCGGATCGTGCATGCCGCTCGCGACATGCCCAAGGGCACCGAGACCGCGATCGCCAGCAACGCGTACCTCATGGACGTCCTGATGCGGCTCACCGCCCGCCGCCGGGCCGATCCCAAGGACGACTTCACCAGCCACCTGATCAACCACCCGGCGCGGCTCACCGACGACGAGGTCGGCCAGCACCTGCGTATCATCCTGGTCGCCGCGTACGAGGCCACCGCGAACCTGATCGCCAACGTGCTGCGGGTGGTGCTCACCGACCCGCGGTTCCGTGCCCAGCTCAGCGGCGGTCAGATGACGGTGCCCGAGGCGGTCGAACAGTCCCTGTGGGACGAGCCGCCGTTCAGCACCGTCCTTCCCTACGTCGCCAAGCAGGACACGGAGCTGGGCCACCAGCGCATTCGGAAGAGCGACGCTCTCATCCTCGGCATCGCGCCGGGCAACGTCGATCCGCGCGTCAGGCCCGACCTCAATGCCAACATGCAGGGCAACCGCTCCCACCTGGCCTTCGGCGGCGGCTCCCACGAGTGCCCGGGGCAGGACATCGGCCGTGCCATCGCCGAGGTCGGCGTCGACGCGCTGTTGACCCGCCTGCCCGACGTCCAACTCGCCTGCGAGGAGGACGAGCTGTCTTGGCGGGCGACCATCTCGAACCGGCACCTGGTGGAACTGCCGGTGAAGTTCGCGCCCAAGCCCCAGCAGGACGTCATGGCGCTGCCCGCGCACCCGCTGGCGACGCAGCGTTCCAGCACTTGGTCGATCAGCACACCGCCGGTTTCGGTGGCTCCGGAACCCGTCACTCCACCAGCGGCTCCGCCGCCGGTCCCTGAACCGGCCGCCCGGCCGGGAGTGCTCCGGCGCATCCTACGCTGGTGGCGTGGCGAGTGAGCCGACCGGGCGTCAGGGCTACCCGGCCCACTCGCCGTAGGACGACCAGGCCCGCAGCGCACGCGGGCTGACGAACCGGTGCTCCCGCCCCGTGACCGGATCGGTGAACTCCAGCACCCGCGCCAGCAGTTGCAGCGGACGTCGGAAGTCACCGGCCGGCACGGGGTCGGTCACCACCGGGTAGAGGGGATCGCCGAGGATGGGCACCCCCAGGGCACTCATGTGCACCCTCAGCTGGTGGGTCTGCCCGGTACGAGGTGTCAGGCGGTACCGGGCACGACCGTCCCGGTGTTCCAGCAACTCGACCCGGCTGACTGCGTTGGGCTCACCCTCGACCTCACGGGCCGCAAGGACCCCGCGCTCCTTGACGATCCGGCTGCGCACGATGCGCGGGAGGTCCAGCGCCGGGTCGTGCGGGGCCACCGCCTCGTACTCCTTCGCCACCCGTCTGTCGCGGAACAGGGTCTGGTACGCGCCGCGCTCCTCCGGTCGCACGGTGAACAGCACCAGCCCGGCCGTCAGCCGGTCCAGCCGGTGCGCCGCGCCGAGCGTCGGGACACCCAGCTCCCGCCGCAGGCGCGCCAGGGCCGTTTCGGTGACATGGCTGCCGCGAGGCGTGGTGGCCAGGAAGTGGGGCTTGTCGGCCACGACCACGTGCTCGTCCTGGTAGACGACGTCGACCGCGAACGGCACCCGCGCCTCGTCGGGCAGCTCCCGGTGGAACCACACGTACATTCCTGGCGCGTACGCCATGTCCCGCGGCACCGGATGCCCGGTGGCGTCCACGATCCGCCCCGCGTCGAGCATCCCGTCGATCACCTCGGCACCCGCTGCGAGCCGTGCCACGAGATGATCCCGTACGGTCGCCCACGCGTCTCCGGCCGGCAATCGCACACGCACCGGATCGATCCCGTCGCGCTGCGGCAGTGGGGAGGGCGGGGGTGGTGTACGGCGTCTCATCAGGACCAAGCCTACGAGTCGGCACCGACGGCGAGGGACGAGGCGGGCGGCCGGAACGAGCGCTGCGGCCTTCCTGGGACGGTGCAGCGAGTCCAGGCGTGTGCACCGTCCCATGGGACAGAGTCTTTCCGGTCAGCGGCGCTGGGACGCTAGGGAGACACCGGTGTGAGGTTCGCGGGGTGGAGCTGACCGGTCAGACTCGGGCTCAGGTCGCTTGCGGTGCGTGCGGAGTAGCGGCCGTTGTTGCGGCTCCAGTCGTAGCTGCCGCGAATCCACGTGAACATCGCGGTCTCATAGCGTTGGATCTTCTCGGCCTCCGTGCCGGTGAGCCCGAGCCGGGAGCAGAACAGGGGGGTCCGCCGCGCCTGCTCGAAGAGCTGACTGACTGCCGTCTGGACCAGGGCGACGGCCAGTTTGATGGCTTCCTGCCGGGAGCAGCGGTGTTGCCGCATGAGGCAGTGCACCAGATTGGGGTCGCCACGCGCGTCGTCGTTCTCCAGGGACATCACCTCGTTGATGAGTTTGACGGCGTCGACAGCTGCTCGGCGCATCGATTCCAGATGGCTGCTGTGCCAGATGATCTGCGGGATCTCGAAGTGCCCCACCCTTTCGGCCAGGTCGAGCGAGGGAATGAGCCCCAGGGTGCGGTGCCCTATCCTCATGCGGGTGGCAAAGTCCTGGGGGGCCCATGTACGACGGTCGATTTCCTCTGTGAGGTTTCCCGACAGGTAGTCCACCCAGTTGTGGGCGGCCCGTCGCTGCCATTCCTCGGACATGCCCCTCTTGGCTCGACGCCAGAGGTCCGCGAAGGCGCTCACCAGAGGCGCGTCGTGGCGTCCGCACCGCGCCGACGGGTGGGTGATGAGTGCGATGAGTTGCTGACACACGTCGACTGCTTCGTCGGCCTGGCGTCCCTCGGGGACATCAAACAGGTCGTCGAACAGGAAGAACCAGCCCATGGTGTCAAAGGCCAGGTCCAGGTCGTTGCCTGCGGCGTCCGGGTAGCTGTAGGCAGCAAGGTCCGCCACCGCCGAGAATGCGTAGCGACGGGCGGCACTGTGTCCCAACACCAGTTTCTGTTGGCGCATCCATTCCAGATTGCGTTCCCTCGCGGCTGCCAAACCGGAGTTCAGCCGGGACGGAATGGGTAAATTGATGGTGACGTTCTGGGGCATGGCTCTCTCCCAGTTTCTGCCTCAGCATGCTTATTGGCCCAGGACGTCGGGTCGTTGTCGATGCCTGGTGCCTTCGGGTGTCGCTGCCTCGGGGATCTTTGTCCGGAGGCCGATGGAAGTGAGCGGTGACCCCGGCGCGATTAGCCGACGGGCGCAGGGGACGAAGAGAGGCACGCGCACTGGCTGAGGTGCGTGCCCGCCCACGGGTACCGCCCGAGGTGGCTGGGCGGGAGCAGAGCCTTTCATGTTGCCCTCCGGGTGACGGAGTCGACCGAAACCATGAACTACGCGCTGTGCTCCATACGCTGCGACTGCGGCGTGGCTGACTTGTGTACGAAGGGGGCCCGCTGACTGAACCGGTCGAGCGGGGCCTCGTCAACCGCGTGCCGGGACGTGTCGTCGGTCGTGGCGTTCGAGACGACCGCCGAACGGCGCAGATAATCGGTGGTCACCACCGCCACGACCGCGGCGTCGGCGACGCGGTCGTGGATCTCGTCCACCTTCCAGTGCGCCTACCGGTTTAGTCAACTGTCCGAGGCTGGTTACAGCTGAACGCGAGTGACCGTTCCAGGGTGGATCCGTATCGTCGAATGATCGACCTCGGCTGGCTGGTGACCGCAGCGGCGTGTGTCCCGCGGCCGTCTCGTCGGGTCGGCGCCGGGTGCCGCTCACCGCGGGCACGCGTCACGCCCCTGCTCAGCCTGCTCGGCGGGGTGATCCCGTGTCGCGCTGCCGACCGTCGCGGCCATCGGGACACCACCCCCACGGGCCCGGGTGCGACACCCTCATGCCGTCAACTCTCCCTGACAGCCCACCTCTTCGCACCATGCGATGGTTTCCGGCCGCGGGAAAGGGTGTATATCCCGGCGCGCGGAGCGGACGCCGGGGCCACCGGTCGCGCGGTCTCACGCCCCCTCCGTTCGGTGCGCCTGTTGTACCGGCCGTCTTTGCGGCTGCCGGGAGAGGCGCGTTCGTCGCACCATCCGGGCACGCGAAGGGGGCGGCACCTCAGGAACGGCGTTCTTCCTGAACGGCGTTC
>CBFGZZ010000458.1:0-6194 GCA_965653385.1 uncultured Streptomyces sp.
GTCGCGCGGGTCGCCGTGGCCGCCGGGCTCGTCGCCGCGCTCTCCGCGGCCGGACCCATACCCCTCGCCCTCGCCGCGGACGGCGCCCCCGCCGCCGCGGCCGACCCCGGCGTGAAGTCCGCTCACGACAAGCTCGGTGCGGACGACGCCGACCTCCTCGCGGAGGCCAAGGCACAGCGCGACAAGACCGTCACGATGATGATCGCCACGGCGCCCGGGCAGACCGAGAAGGTCGCCGCGGAGCTGGAAGGGATCAAGGGCGGCTCGGTCGGTCGTACGTACGACAAGCTCGGATACGTACGGGCCACCGTGCCGACCGGCAAGGCCGACTCGGCCCTCGCGGCCGCCGCGAAGCTCTCCTCCGTGCAGGCCATCGACCTGCGGGACGAGATACCCCTGGAGGAGCCGGGCCTCGACGCCGGTGCCAAGTCGAGCGCCTCCGTGGCCACTTACCCCGGGCCCGGCAAGGACACCGCCGCCAAGAACCCGTACAACCCGTCCTTCGAGACCGGCGCCGTCGACTTCGTGAAGAAGAACCCGAAGGCGGACGGGCGCGGAGTGACCATCGGCGTCCTCGACACCGGTGTCGACCTCGGCAGCCCCGCGCTGCAGAAGACCACGACCGGCGAGCGCAAGATCGTCGACTGGGTGACCGCCACCGACCCGATCGTCGACGGCGACGGCACCTGGCGGGCGATGACCACCCCCGTCTCCGGGCCGGCCTTCACCTACGGCGGCAAGAACTGGAAGGCCACCGCGGGGTCGTATCTGATCAGCACCTTCCGTGAGGCCGTCACCAACCAGGGCAAGGTCACGGACGGCGACGCCGACGGTGACGTCAACCGGGACGGGGACAAGACCGACGACTGGGGCGTGCTGTACGACCCGGCCGCCGGCACCGTGACCGTCGACGTCGACGACAACGGCGACTTCACCGACGACACCCCGATGAAGCCGTACAAGGACGGCCACCAGGTCGGCCACTTCGGCACCGACAACCCGGCCACCGACATCCCCGAGACGCAGGACTTCGTCGTCGAGGTCCGCAAGGACGTCCCGATGGACCCGCTGGGCGGCGACTGGGTCGGCAAGAAGGCCGACTTCGTCAACATCGGCCTCACCGCCGGCTCGCACGGCACCCACGTGGCCGGCATCACCGCCGCCAACGGCATGTTCGGCGGCGGGAACATGAACGGTGCCGCTCCCGGCGCGAAGATCGTCTCCTCCCGAGCCTGCATCTTCGGCCCCGGCTGCTCCAGCGTCGCGCTCACCGAGGGCATGATCGACCTCGTCGTCAACCGTGGCGTCGACGTCGTCAACATGTCCATCGGCGGCCTGCCCCCGCTGAACGACGGCACCAGCGCCGGCGCCCAGCTCTACACGCGCCTCATCGACACCTACGGCGTCCAGCTCGTCATCTCGGCGGGCAACTCCGGCCCCGGCGCCAACACCATCGGTGACCCCGGCCTCGCCGACAAGGTCATCTCGGTCGGCGCCGGTGTCTCCAAGGAGACCTACGCCGCGAACTACGGCAGCGGCGTGCGCAACAAGTACCAGCTGTTCAACTTCTCCTCGCGCGGTCCGCGTGAGGACGGCGGCTTCACCCCGACCGTCGTCGCCCCCGGCTCCGCGGTCAGCACGATCCCGGCCTGGATGCCCGGCTCGCCGATCGCCGAGGCGGGCTGGAAGCTGCCCGCCGGCTACGCCATGTACAACGGCACCTCGATGGCGTCCCCGCAGGCCGCGGGCGCGAGCGCGCTGCTGCTGAGCGCCGCCAAGCAGAAGGGCATCAAGCTGACGCCCGAGAAGCTGCGCACGGCTCTCACCTCGACCGCCCACCACATCGAGGGACTCCAGGCGTACGAGGAGGGTGCCGGTCGTATCGACGTCGTCGACGCCTGGAAGGCGGTCAGGGCGGGCGCCACCGCCCACGACTACGCCGTCAAGGCCCCGGTCGACACCGCGCTCGACCAGGCCCTGAAGACGCCGGGCTTCGGCACGGGCGTCTACGACCGCGAGGGCGGCCTCAAGGCCGGGCAGAAGAAGTCGTACGACGTCACCATCACCCGTACGTCCGGCCCCGCCGGCTCGCTCGCGCACACCCTGCGCCTGGCCAACAACAAGGCCCGCACCTTCTCGATCGCCGGCCCGAAGGTCGTCGACCTGCCGCTGAACAAGGCGGTGACCGTCAAGGTGCAGGCCGCCCCGAAGCACGCGGGCATCAAGAGCGTGATCCTTCAGGCCGACGACCCGAGGACACCGGGCGTCGACAAGCAGATCCTGAACACCGTCGTGGTCTCCACGCCGGTCCGGCACACGTTCACCGCGTCGGGCTCGGTGGAGCGCAACAACTTCAGGTCGTACTTCGTGACCGTCCCCGAGGGCGCGAAGTCGCTGCAGGTCACGCTCGGCGGCCTGAAGGACGGCAGCCGGACGCAGTTCAGCGCCATCAGCCCGTACGGCACCCAGGTCGACGACAACGACCCGAACACGACCGACATCGCCTCCTACGTGGACCCGCTGCCCGGCGTCTGGGAGATCGAGGTCGACGCGCGCCGTACGTCGACGCTGCTGGACAACCCGTACAAGCTGAACGCCACCGTGTTCGGCGCGGCCTTCGACCCGGAGTCCGTGATCGTGCCGGAGGCCAAGGTCGGCGCGCCGGTCGCCGCCTCCTGGACGGTGACCAACAAGCTGGCGGCCGTCGAGGGCAACCTCAAGGGTGGCGCGCTGGGCTCGTCGAAGACCACGCGGCCGACCATCGCCGACGGCGCGACGCAGACCAGCACGGTCGAGGTCCCCGAGGGCACCACGTCGCTGGACGTCGCCATCGGCGGTGTCTCCGACCTGGGCTCCGACCTCGACCTGAACGTGTACGACGCCGAGGGCACGCTCGTCGGCCAGTCCGCGGACGGCGACTCCGACGAGTCCGTCTCCATCGCCGATCCGGCCGCCGGAACCTACACCGTCGAGGTGGTCGGCTTCGAGGTGCCGTCCGGCTCGACCGCGTACGACTACCGGGACGTGTTCTTCTCCTCCGCGCTCGGC
This sequence comes from uncultured Streptomyces sp., assembly GCA_965653385.1. Classification (GTDB taxonomy): domain Bacteria; phylum Actinomycetota; class Actinomycetes; order Streptomycetales; family Streptomycetaceae; genus Streptomyces. The sequence continues at coordinate 3,049 of CBFGZZ010000458.1, forward strand.
TCGGTCAAGGTCGACGAGTCGGCGCCGGTGAAGCTCGGCACGGGCGACTCCGCGAAGGCGGCGGCCGATGTCACCGTCGCGCGGGCGGTGCCCGAGGGCCGGCAGCTCTTCGGTGAGGTGCTGCTGGTGAACAAGCGCGGGACGACCGCGGGTGTGGGCGGGGTGACGATCGAGAAGGTCGCGCCGTAGCCGTATGACATACGGCCGAGGGGCGGGTGTCCGATCCGGACGCCCGCCCCTCTGTTTTGCCGTCAACGTCAACGGTCCTGCCGTCAACGGTCCTGCCCTCAACCGCCGTACCGTCAGCCGACGTTGAGCCCCGCGAGCTCTCCGAGCGGCAGCGTGTGCTGGGTCTGGAGGACCTTCGCGCGCAGGTAGCGGACGTTGTCCGGGGTGGCGAAGACGCCGGTCGGGACGCGGCCTTGGACCTGGATGCCGAGGGCGCGCAACTGGTCGGCCTTGTCCGGGTTGTTGGAGAGCAGGTCGAGTTCGCCGATGCCGAGGGCGGCGAGCATCTGGGCGGCCGCCGTGTAGTCGCGGGCGTCCTCGGGCAGGCCGAGGGCGGCGTTCGCTGCGTAGGTGTCGAGGCCCTGGTCCTGGAGAGCGTAGGCGTCCAGCTTGTTGTAGAGCCCGATGCCGCGGCCCTCCTGGCGCAGGTACAGCAGCACGCCGCCGCGCTCGGCGATGCGCTCGACGGCCTCGCGCAGCTGGGGGCCGCAGTCGCAGCGGGCCGAGCCGAAGACGTCGCCGGTGAGGCACTCGGAGTGCAGGCGGACCAGCGGGGTGGTGCCGGGGGCCGGGTCGCCGAGGACGACGGCCACGTGCTCCAGGCCGTCGGTCAGGCCGTGGAAGGTGACCAGTTCGGCGTCGACGCGGTAGCCGTCCTGGAAGCGCAGCGGGACCCGGACGCGGGCGCGCTGGGTGGCGGCGGCGGTGAAGTCGGGCATGCGGGTTCTCCGGGTTCCGTACGTGGGCTCGCTGCTTCAGATTTGAAGCAGCTCCTCGGTCCAGGACCCTACCCCATGCTTTAAATTTGAAGCAACAAGTTTGTCGCGCGGGTCACAGACCGGACCGGTGCCTCACGACTCCCGCTTCACGAACAGGACTTGCCCGAGCGCCGCCGCCAGGGCACGTCCTCCGCGGTCGGGTGCGGGTCCTCCCCCTGGAACCCCTCCGCGACCGCCGTGAAGATCTCCTCCAGTTGCCCGACCTGCTCCGGGGTCAGCCGGTCGAAGAGCAGCGCCCGTACGGTCTCCACGTGACCCGGCGCCGTGCGCTCCAGGACGCGCATCCCTTCCTCGGTGATCGTCGCGATGCTGCCGCGCTTGTCCCAGCGGCAGTCCTCGCGCCCCACCAGCCCGTCCTTCTCCAGCCGTGTCACGGCGTACGTCAGCCGGCTGCGGGTGATCTTCAGTCCCTCCGCGAGGTCGGTCATGCGCAGCCGCCGCTCCGGAGCCTCGGACAGAGTGGCGAGGATGGAGTAATACAGATGGGGCATGCCGGCTTCCTGCTGGAGCTGCCGGTCCAGCGCGTCCTCCACGAGGGCGGCGGAGGCGATGTAGGCGCGCCAGGCGCGCTGCTCCTCGGGGGAGAGCCAGCGAGTCGTCATGTGACCAGTGTAGGTTTGTTTCAAACTTGAACCAAGACCCAGGCTTCCGACCGAGACCCCTGACCCGGAGAGCGCGCCGATGCCGTCGTACCCCTATGTCCTGCTGTCCGCCGCGGTCTCCCTGGACGGCTACCTCGACGACACCGGCCCCGACCGCCTGCTGCTCTCCAGCCCGGCCGACTTCGACCGCGTCGACGAGGTGCGGGCATCCGTCGACGCCATCCTGATCGGCGCCGGCACGATCCGGGCCGACAACCCCCGGCTGCTGGTGAACTCGGCCGAACGGCGGGCCGCGCGGAAGGCGGACGGGAAGCCGGAGTACCCGCTGAAGGTCACGGTCAGCGCGTCCGGCGAGCTGGATCCGACGGCGAACTTCTGGCACACCGGCGGCGAGAAGATCGTCTATACGACGGAGAAGGGCGCGGAGCGGCTGCGCCGGGAGCCGGTCGCCGCGGACGTGGTCGCGCTGGGCGCCGATCTGGACTGGCGGGGCCTGCTGCGCCATCTGCGCGAGGAGCGCGGGGTCGAGCGGCTGATGGTGGAGGGCGGCGGCACGATCCACACGCAGCTGCTCCAGCAGGGCCTCGCCGACGAGGTGCAGCTGGTGCTGGCGCCGCTGTTCGTGGGGGATCCGAAGGCGCCGCGGCTGTTCGGTCCGGGCGAGTACCAGGGCGGACGGCTGCGCCTGCTGGAGACGCGGCGGATCGAGGACGTCGTACTGATGCGCTACGAGCCCACCGCGCCCGGCGCCGGCGTGCTGCCCTCCGCCGCGGACCGGAAATGGCTGGCGCTGGCGTGCGAGCTGGCGGCCGAGTGCCCGCCGTCGGGGACGGCCTTCAGCGTCGGGGCGGTCGTGGTGGCGGCCGACGGGACCGAGCTGGCGCGGGGCCACTCCCGAGAGGGCGGCGATCCCGTGGTGCACGCGGAGGAGGCGGCGCTGGCGAAGATCGCGCCCGGAGACCCCCGTGTGACGTCCGCCACGGTCTACTCGAGCCTGGAGCCGTGCACGCGCCGCGCGTCCCGTCCGGTGCCGTGCGCGCGCCTGATCCTCGGCGCGGGGGCACGCCGGGTGGTGACGGCCTGGCGGGAGCCGGACACGTTCGTGGCGGGCGCCGACGGGAGCGGGCTGCTGGCCGGGGAAGGGGTGGACGTGGTGGTCCTGCCCGAGTACGAGGACCGGGCCAAGGCCCCGAACAGCCATCTTCTGCCGTGACACCGGGCCCTGAACACGCCCCGAAAAGCGCCGCTCGCGGCGGCCCCGGGAAACGCGTGTGCTTTCCGTCCCGCGGATGGCGTACTATTGAGTCATCGCCGCGGGGTGGAGCAGCTCGGTAGCTCGCTGGGCTCATAACCCAGAGGTCGCAGGTTCAAATCCTGTCCCCGCTACTGAAGACTCAGGGCCGGAACTGAAAAGTTCCGGCCCTGAGTGTTTTCCACGGCTTTCCAGCGAGACTCTCCGCCCGGCCGCCCCGCTGGTCCGGTCCCCGCTGGTCCGGTCGGCCCCCACCACTCGCTCCCCGCCCCGCCGTCGGCAACC
>CBFGZZ010000459.1:0-6159 GCA_965653385.1 uncultured Streptomyces sp.
GGGCGGCGGCAGCACAGTGAGCTCCGAGGTCACGGCCTGGGTCCAGAAGAACGGGACGGCGGTGAAGGAGAGCGAGTACAGCAGCACGTCGCAGTCCTCCGCCTCCGACTCGAACTCCGACTCGTCCTCGTCCCAGACCAACCAGTCGACCATCTACCGCCTGGACCCGTCCGACCTCGGCTGACCCGGCCCCCCCCACCCACAACTCCCCACCCCACGGCCCCCGACCTCACCGTCGGGGGCCGTTTCGGTGTCAACTACCTCACCCATGCCCCGATTTGCCGTTTCCCGTCACCCAATGGACACGCGTAAGCCCTCGACACCACCGCATGTCCATGCCACTCTCCCGTTTGCCGCCTCCATTCAACCCGCGTAGATGGGACACCCCACATGCTGGCGACACACATACGCCACCGCCGCTGGAAGTCCGTGGCGCTGACGACGGCAGCCGTCCTGGTCGGCCTCACCACCCCGGCGCTCATGGCCTCCCCGGCCGCGGCCACCACGACGGAGTACGACGACACGTACTACGCCGACGCGATCGGCAAGACCGGTACGGCCCTGAAGGACTCGCTGCACACGATCATCAGCGACCAGACGAAGATCTCGTACTCGGCGGTCTGGAACGCGCTGAAGGTCGCCGACCAGGACCCGAACAACAGCAGCAACGTGCTCCTGCTGTACAGCGGCGTCTCCCGCAGCAAGTCCCTCAACGGCGGCGACGTCGGCGACTGGAACCGCGAGCACACCTGGGCCAAGTCCCACGGCGACTTCGGCGAGGCCATCGGCCCCGGCACGGACCTGCACCACCTGCGCGCCTGCGACGTCCGGGTCAACAGCATCCGCGGCAACCTGGACTTCGACAACGGCGGCAGCGCCGTCACGGGCGGCGGCGGCAGCACCGTCGACTCCGACTCCTTCGCGCCCCGCGCCGCGGACCGGGGCGACGTGGCCCGCATGATCCTCTACATGGCCGTGCGCTACGAGGGTGACGACGGCTGGGCCGACCTGGAGCCCAACGAGAAGGTCAACAACGGCTCCAACCCCTACATGGGCAAGCTCTCCGTCCTCAAGGCATGGAACGAGGCGGACCCGCCGAGCGCCTTCGAGGAGCGCCGCAACGAGGTCATCTACGACTCCTACCAGCACAACCGCAACCCGTTCATCGACCACCCAGAGTGGGTCGAGGCGATCTGGTAGACGATCCGGCAGGCGCCCGGGCTCAGTCCGGTCGCCATGGACGCGCGGGGGCCCTCGTCGGGCCCCGGCGCGCTCGGTCACCACCTGTACAGCGGAATGACCTGCACCGATCCACCACCGTTGACCGGCTATGAAGAAGATCAGCGCGCTCGCCGCGCTCACCATGGCAGCCCTCGTACTCGCCACCCCGGCCCACGCCGACGACGGCGACCGGGGCCGTGTCACCATCGCCGGCTACACCACCCCCAACCTCTGCAGGCAGGCACTCGCGCTCGTCCCGATGGCGGCGCCGTGGACCGGCCCCGCGGTGGACGACGCCTGCTACAACCGCGACCACAACACGCAGGAGCAGGGCTCCTGGGTCATCATGTCGTGAGGTGCGTGGGCGCGAACATCCGCAGCACCGCCGGGAGGACGACCACCGACGGGCCGGGGGTCTGAAGCGCCTTCGCCAGATCCGCCTCCAGTGTCCCCGGGGCCGTACGGACCCCGGGGACACCGAAGGACTCGGCGAGCGCCACATAGTCCGGCCGCGCCAGTTCCGTCGCCGTCGCCTCGCCGAAGGCGTCCGTCATGTACTCGCGCAGGATGCCGTAGCCGCCGTCGTCGACGATGAGCCAGGTGACGTTCAAGTCGTACTGGCGGGCCGTGGCCAGCTCGGCGATCGAGTACAGGGCGCCTCCGTCGCCGGAGACCGCCAGTGCCGGGCGGGTCGGGTCCGCGACCGCCGCGCCGAGCGCCGCCGGGAAGCCGTAGCCGAGGCCGCCGGCGCCCTGGGCGGAGTGCATGTGGTTGGGGCCCTTGGCGTCGAAGGCCGACCACGCCCAGTAGGCGAGGATCGTCATGTCCCAGAAGGACGGGGAGTCGGCGGGCAGGGCGCGCCGGACCGATGCCAGCACATCCTGCTCCAGCGTGAGTTCCTGGCCGCCGATCCGCTCCGACACCTTGCCGAGCACCTCACGCACCCGCTCCGGCGCCGTGACGTCCTCCCGTTCCGACACCGTCTCCAGCAGCGCCTGCAACGCGAGGCGCGCGTCCGCGTGGATACCCAGCGCCGGGTGGTTGGACTCCAGCTTCCCGAGGTCGGCCTCGATCTGGATGACCCGGCCGCGCGGCTTGAACGTGTGGTAATTGGACGACAACTCCCCCAACCCCGAGCCGACGACGAGGACTACGTCCGCGTCCTCCAGGAAGTCCGTGGTGTGCCGGTCCTCGATCCAGGACTGGAGGGACAGCGGGTGCGTCCAGGGGAAGGCGCCCTTGCCGCCGGGGGTGGTGACGACCGGGGCCTGGAGGGTCTCCGCCAGCTGACGGAGCTTCTTCGAGGCGTCGGCGCGGACCACTCCCCCGCCCGCGATGATCGCCGGGCGGGCGGCGTGGGACAGCAAGTGGGCGGCCACCGCCGTCAGTTCGGGGCGTGGCGGCAGCTCGTCGGGGAAGGCGTCGCCGCCCGTCACCACCGGGATCGACGTCTCGGCGAGCAGCACGTCCTGCGGGATCTCCACCCACACCGGGCCGTGCGGGGCCGACAGCGCCGACTTCCAGGCAGCCTCGATCGCGGAGGGGATCTGGGACTGGGTGCGGACGGTGTGCACCGACTTCACCACGCCCCGGAACGACGCCGCCTGGTCCGGGAGTTCGTGGAGGTAGCCGTGCCGGCCGCCGCCGAGCCCCGCCGTCGGGATCTGGCTGCTGATCGCCAGGACGGGGGCGGAGGCCGCCGCGGCCTCCTGGAGCGCGGCCAGCGACGTCAGCGCGCCGGGGCCCGTCGACAGCAGCAGCGGGGCCGCCTCGCCGGTGATCCGGCCGTAGGCGTCCGCCGCGAAGGCGGCGTTGTTCTCCACCCGCAGCCCGATGTACCTGAGGTCGGAGCGCCGTAGCGCGTCGAACATGCCGAGCGCGTGCTGGCCGGGCAGTCCGAAGACGGTCGTCGCGCCGAGCCCGGCCAGCGTCTCCACGACCAGGTCTCCGCCGCCTCGTCCGGCGGGAGGGTTCAGCGCGGCTGCGGTCTGCGCCTCCGTCGGGCGGAGTACCAGGTCGTGGTCGTGGGTCACTTGCCCTCGTTCTCCTCACGGGCCGCCGCGATCTGGCGGGACATGATCGTGGTCAGTTCGTACGCCGTGTGGGACGCGGCCACCGACGTGATCTCGGCGTGATCGTACGCGGGCGCCACCTCGACGACGTCAGCCGAGACCAGGTTGCACCCAGCCAGGCCGCGGAGGATCTCCAGCAGTTCCCTCGACGTCATGCCGCCCGCCTCCGGCGTACCCGTGCCGGGGGCGTGGGCCGGGTCGAGGCAGTCGATGTCGATGGAGATGTAGAGCGGGCGGTCGCCGATGCGCTGACGCAGCTGGTCGGCGACCTCGTCGGCGCCGCGGCGGTAGACGTCCGCCGAGGTGACGATGCCGAAGCCCATCTTCTCGTCGTCGGTGAGGTCCTGCTTGCCGTACAGCGGGCCGCGGATGCCGACGTGGGAGAGGGCGGAGGTGTCGAGGATGCCCTCCTCGACCGCGCGCCGGAACGGTGTGCCGTGCGTGTACTCGGCGCCGAAGTAGGTGTCCCAGGTGTCGAGGTGGGCGTCGAAGTGGAGCAGCGCGACAGGGCCGTGCTTCTTGGCGACCGAGCGCAGCAGCGGCAGCGCGATGGTGTGGTCGCCGCCCAGGGTCATCAGGCGGGCGCCGGTGCCGATCAGGTCGTCGGCGGCGGCCTCGACCGTCTCGACGGCCTCGTTGATGTTGAACGGGTTCACCGCGATGTCGCCGCCGTCCGCCACCTGCGCGAGGGCGAAGGGGGACGCGTCCTGCGCCGGGTTGTACGGGCGCAGCAGCCGGGACGCCTCGCGGATCGCGTTACCGCCGAAGCGGGCACCCGGCCGGTACGAGACTCCCGAGTCGAACGGCACGCCGACCACGGCCACGTCGGCGCGGCCGACCTCGTCGAGGCGTGGCAGCCGGGCGAAGGTCGCGGGTCCGGCGTAGCGCGGGATGCGGGAGGAGTCGACGGGGCCGCGGGGCGTCTCGTTGCCAGTCACGTGGAATGCCTTCTTTTCTACGCTTCATCGCGTATGCGGGTTTTATGCCTACGACTCTACGGGTGAGCCGGCGCCGGTTCCGAGGCCGGTTCGGGAGCCAACCTAGGTGTCCGGAAGGCGGCTGCGAAGTGTACGTTTCATCCATCCCGGGATGACTGGATGGAGGGAACGCACATATGCCGGAGCCGACCGTTCCCCCGACCCCACCGGTACCGCTCTCGGCCCTCCTGGCCCGCGAGGACCTCGGCCTGCGCCAGATCGCCGGGCCGACGGACGCGGACACGGTGATCCACTGGGCGCACACCTCGGAGATGGCCGATCCGTATCCGTATCTGCTGGGCGGCGAGCTGCTGCTGACGGCCGGGGTGCACATCCCGGAGGCGGCGGGCTCGGGGACGTACTTCGACGACTACGTGTCGAGGATCGTGGCGGCGGGCGGCGCGGCGCTCGGCTTCGGACTCGCCCCTGTGCACGACACGGTGCCGCGCGCCCTGGTGGCCGCGTGCGACGCGTACGGCCTGCCGCTCCTGGAGGTCCCGCCCCGGACCACCTTCTCGGGCGTGGCCCGCGCGGTCTGGCAGCTGATGGCCCGGGCCCGCCACGCCGAACTGCGCCGTGTGACGGAGGCCCAGCAAAGCCTGGCCGCGGCGGCCTCCCGCCCCGACCCGGTCCGCGCGGTCCTGCGGCAGCTGGCCCAGCGAGTGGGCGGCTGGGCGGTGCTGTACGGGCCGGAGGGGGCGGTGATCGGGGAGGCGGGACGGGAGACTCCGGGCGACGTGGCGCGGGCGGCGCTGGCCGAGCTTGCGAGGGTGGTACGGCCGGTTGTGGGGGCGGGTGCGACTTCGACGGCGGCTTCGGCTTCGGGCGCATCCGACAGCGGGACCGCCCGGCGGACCACGCGCCCCGAAGCCCCACTCCCTGGCACCAGCGCGCCCGCCTCACCCACTCCCACCTCCGCCACCGACACCATCGCCGGCACCCACCTCGCCGCCTACGCCCTCGGCGCCGGCCGGGGCTTCGTCCTCGGGGTCGCCGCCCCGCGCCGGGACCCCGGTGACCACACCATCGCCTCCGTCGCAGCCGTGCTCCTCTCCCTCCTCACCGGCGAGCACCAGAGCGGCTCGGGGGCGGCTCGGTCGTCGGCGCTCGTACGGCTGCTGCTGGGCGCCGAGCCGCGGGCGGTGGCCCCGCTCCTCGGTGGCGACCGCTGGGTCGTGGTGCACGGCAGCCCCGACACCCAGCCCTGCGACCCGGTGGCGGCCTCGGCGCTGGGCGCGGCCCTCGGCTCCCCGCTGGTCGACCTCGCGCAGGACGTCGTACGCGTCCTCGCCCCCGCGGACCGCGAACCGGCCCCGCAGCCCGGCTGGACCCTGGGCGTGAGCGCCCCCGCGTCCGCGGCGGAGTGGCCGGCCGCCGACACCCAGGCGGCCCGCGCCCTGTCCCGCGCCCGGGCCACCCGCACGCCCCTGTTCCGGCACGGCAGCCATCGCCCGGCCCTCACGGACCTGCTCTCCCCGGACGAGGCGGAGTCGCACGCCCGCGCCCTGCTCGCGCCCCTCGCCTCGCCCCTGACGGAGACCCTGCGCACCTGGCTCTCCCTGCACGGCAGTTGGGACCGCACGGCCGTCGCCCTGTCCGTCCACCGCAACACGGTCCGCCAGCGGATCGCCCGTTGCGCGACGCTCCTCGGCACGGACCTGGACGACCCGGACGTACGGATGGAGTTGTGGTTCGCCCTGCGGCAGGGCGAAGGGTGATCCACACAGTGACCCGCGTCGCACGCGCCCCGGAGCCGGGCGTTCCCACAGTTGTCTGCCTCACAATGGGAGGCATGCCGATACCCGGGACACCCAGCCGCGCCGAGCTCGTCGACCACCTCGTCAGAACCCGTATCGCGGGCGACGTCGCCACTCCCCGCGAGAACAACC
>CBFGZZ010000460.1:0-6121 GCA_965653385.1 uncultured Streptomyces sp.
GTTGTGGGCGAACTCACCTGTGGTGTCACCGGTTCGGCTGCCGACGCTGTCCAGTTGTTCGAGCGCGGTCCTCGGGCGGCGCAGAGACGGTCATCTCCGGTCGCTGTCCCGTATATGCGGACGTAGCGTCGGAAAGACATGTTGCCGAAGTGGACCGAGGGATCCGGACATGACTGTTTTGGTTGTCAACCAGGCTGCTGAGTGGACCCAGGAGCTCTACCAGGCCGCTTTCGACCGAGCGATCCCGGATCGCGCGAATCCACCGGACGGGCTGATCGCGCACTTCGGGGCGCCTGCCGAGGGAGGCGGGTGGCAGGTCATCGACGTGTGGGAGTCGGAGGAACAGTTCCGGCGCTTCCTGGAGGAGTCGGTGATTCCGGCCGCGCAGGCTCTCGGAGCGCCACCGTTCGACAGCCAGGTGGCCGAGCTGTACAACTCGCTTATCCCGTAGGGCGGTACCGTCGTCTTCATGGACACGTCCTGGTGGCTGGCGCTCGCGGCGGTGGTGCTGCTCGCACTCGTCGCCGCGCTCGTGGACGGGCGGGGACGCGGACGGCGTCCCCAGGGGCGGCGGACGCGTCCGCGGGGGCGGTCGGACCGGCGTACGCCGGCTCGTCCGGACGGGCGGGGTCGCACGCGTCCGGAGCCTGCCGAGATCTGGTGGGCGAACGTGCCCTACGAGGACGGGCCGGGCGCCAAGGACCGGCCGTGTCTGGTGCTGGCGGTGCGGGGGCAGCGAGTCACCGTCGCCAAGATCACCAGTAAGTACCGGGATGAGCGCTGCGGTGTGATCCCGTTGCCGCCGGGGTCCGTCGGGGACACCCGGGGACGGGCCAGTTTCCTGGAGACGGGCGAGCTGCGGGACGTGCCGGTGTCGGACTTCCGGCGGCGGGTCGGGGTGATGGACCCGGTCGTGTGGGACCAGGTCCGTCACCTCGCCTAGGCGCTCCGCCGCGGGCAGGACTTTGTCCGCCGGCCCGTCGCGGCTGGTCGTGCCCATGCCTGCGGAGCCTCGTTCGACACAGCCCCGCGCCCCTTTACGGGGCGCTTCTCACGCCCAGAGCTGACCCTGGAGGGTCTCGATGGCCGCCTCCGTCGTGGCGGCCGTGTAGACGCCGGTCGAGAGGTACTTCCAGCCGCCGTCGGCCACGACGAACACGATGTCGGCGGACTCCCCCGCCTTCAGCGCCTTCTTTCCGACACCGATCGCCGCGTGCAGCGCGGCCCCGGTGGAGATGCCCGCGAAGATGCCCTCCTGCTGGAGGAGTTCGCGGGTGCGGGTGACCGCGTCGGCCGAGCCGACCGAGAAGCGGGTGGTCAGGACGGAGGCGTCGTACAGCTCGGGTACGAAGCCCTCGTCGAGGTTGCGCAGGCCGTAGACCAGGTCGTCGTAGCGCGGTTCGGCGGCGACGATCTTGACGTCCGGCCTGTGCTCGCGCAGGTAGCGGCCGACGCCCATCAGGGTGCCGGTGGTGCCGAGGCCGGCGACGAAGTGGGTGACCGAGGGGAGGTCGGCGAGGATCTCCGGGCCGGTCGTGGCGTAGTGGGCGCCCGCGTTGTCCGGGTTGCCGTACTGGTAGAGCATCACCCAGTCGGGGTGCTCGGCCGAGAGCTCCTTGGCGACCCGTACGGCGGTGTTGGAGCCGCCCGCGGCCGGGCTGGAGATGATCTCCGCGCCCCACATGGCGAGCAGGTCCCGGCGCTCCTGCGAGGTGTTCTCGGGCATCACGCACACGATCCGGTAGCCCTTGAGCTTCGCCGCCATCGCCAGGGAGATGCCGGTGTTGCCGGAGGTGGGCTCCAGGATGGTGCAGCCCGGCGTCAGACGGCCGTCCTTCTCCGCCTGCTCGATCATGTGCAGGGCAGGGCGGTCCTTGACCGAGCCGGTGGGGTTGCGGTCCTCCAGCTTGGCCCAGATGCGGACGTCGGCGGACGGCGAGAGCCGCGGCAGGCGCACCAGAGGGGTGTTGCCCACCGCGGCCAGCGGGGAGTCGTAACGCATCCGGATCAGGCCATGCCGCCGGCCACGGCCGGCAGGATCGTGACGTTGTCGCCGTCGGCGAGCTTGGTGTTGATGCCGTCGAGGAAGCGGACGTCCTCGTCGTTCAGGTAGACGTTGACGAAGCGGCGCAGCTGCTCGCCCTCCACGATGCGGGCCCGGATGCCCGCGTGCCGGGTCTCGAGGTCGGTGAACAGCTCGGCGAGGGTGTCCCCGTTGCCCTCCACCGCCTTCTGACCGTCGGTGTAGGTGCGGAGGATGGTGGGGATGCGGACCTCGATGGCCATGGCTCAGGGCTCCTGTCGGGAGTAGTCAGTCGGGGGCGCGCGGCAGCGCAAGTGCAGCAGGGGTGGTGCGTGGTGCAGCGCCGCGGCTCACGGCCGTACGGCGGCAGGGTGTCGCGTCAACAGATGGCGCTGGCGAGCCTGCACAGGTCGACGTGCAGCCGCGCCACGAGCAGCATGCCCGGCGTCTTTTCGCTCACGTCGTGGAAAACCATGGGGTCATCGTATCGATTCCCGGTCCGGCTTTTGGAATGTGATCCCACATCGCGGACGGATGAGGGCCGGAGAGTGAGACCGCGCTGTTCAGGTCGGCCGTCGGGGGCTCAGTACGCCTCGACGATCTTGACCTCCTCCTCCGTCACCTCGCCGTCGACGATCCGGAAGGAGCGGAACTGGAACTCGCCGAGGCCGTCGGTGTCGGCCGTGGAGACGAGGACGTAGTGCGCGCCGGGCTCGTTGGCGTAGGAGATGTCGGTGCGCGAGGGGTGGGCCTCGGTGGCCGTGTGGGAGTGGTAGATGACCACGGGCTCCTCGTCGCGGTCGTCCATCTCGCGGTAGAGCTTGAGCAGGTCGCCGGAGTCGAACTCGTAGAACGTGGGCGACATCGCGGCGTTCAGCATCGGGATGAAGCGCTCGGGACGGTCCGAGCCGGCCGGGCCCGCGACGACGCCGCACGCCTCGTCGGGGTGGTCCTTGCGCGCATGGGCGACGATCTGGTCGACGAGGGCCTGGGTGATGGTCAGCATGCTCGTCAGGATAAGCAACGGGCCGCCCCGTACCGAAGAGTGGTACGAGACGGCCCATATACCGGACGCCTGAGCGGCAGCCACCGGGAGCGCCACGAGTGCTCCCAGAGGCGGGACGTCCTAGGAAAGGCTGCTCGGCAACGCCCTGAAGGGGCGCGGGGCTGTGTCGATTTGCGGCACCGCCGCGGGGCGCGACCAGCCACGACGAAGCCGCAGACGACCAACGACCTTCCGCGGCACTCACCTCACGGCCTGTTCAGCGGACGTTCAGCCGACCTTCTCAAGCTCCGGCTCCTCGCCGCCGCGAGCGGCAATCTGCGGGTTCCGGCTCTTGAGCACCGCCCAGCCGACCCCCAGGGCGACAGCCCACCCGGCCGCGACATACAGACAGACCCGCGCATCCTTGTCGTACGCGATCATGCAGGTCACGCCGATGAGGAAGAGCAGCGCGACCCAGCTGAAGAGCGCACCACCGGGGGCAGGGAAGGACGAGGCCCGCAGCCGACCCGCGTCGACGGCCGCGCGGTAGCGGATGTGGCTGACGAGGATCATCATCCAGGTCCAGATACCGGCAGCCGTGGCGACAGAGGTGACGTAGAGGAACGCCTTCTCCGGCACGACGTAGTTCAGCACCACACCGATACCCATGAGCGCCACCGAGACCGTGATACCGACGGCAGGCGTCTTGCGGGCGTTGAGCTTGCCGAAGGCGCTCGGCGCCTCGCTGTTGGCGGCGAGGTCGCGCAGCATGCGGCCGGTCGAGTACATGCCCGAGTTGCAGGACGACAGGGCGGCGGTGAGCACCACGAAGTTCACGATGCCGGCGGCCAGCGGGATGCCGATCTTGCCGAAGGCGTGCACGAAGGGGCTCTCGCCGGCGGAGAACTCGGTCCACTTGACGACGGAGAGGATCACCAGCAGCGCGCCGACGTAGAAGACGATGATGCGCCAGGGCAGCGTGTTGATGGCCTTGGGCAGGGTCTTCTCGGGGTTCTCGGACTCGCCCGCGGTGACGCCGACGAGCTCGACGGCGAGGTAGGCGAACATGACGCCCTGGAGCGTCATCAGGCTGGAGCCGATGCCGTTCGGGAAGAAGCCGTCGTGCGACCAGAGGTTGGAGACGGTGGCGGTGTCACCGGCGTCGGAGAAGCCGAGGGTGAGCACGCCGAGGCCGATGACGATCATGCCGATGATGGCCGTGACCTTGATCATCGAGAACCAGAACTCGACCTCGCCGAAGATCTTGACGGAGATCAGGTTGACGCCGAACAGCACCACCAGGAACACCAGGGCGCTGACCCACTGCGGGATCTCGGGGAACCAGAAGTGGATGTAGATCGCGGCGGCCGTGAGCTCGGCCATGCCGGTGACCACCCACATGAGCCAGTACGTCCAGCCGGTGACGAAGCCGAAGAACGGGCCGAGGAACTCGCGGGCGTACTCGGCGAAGGAGCCGGAGACGGGCCGGTAGAGGAGCAGTTCGCCCAGGGCCCGCATGATGAAGAAGATGACGACGCCCGCGAGGGCGTACATGAGGATGATGCTGGGGCCGGCCTTCGCGATGTTCGCTCCGGCACCCATGAAGAGTCCGACGCCGATGGCGCCGCCGATCGCGATCATCTGGACCTGACGGCTGCCGAGGCCGCGCTCGTACCCCTCTTCCGGGGCACCCGTGGCCTTCGCGTCCGTGACCTTCGCAGAGGTCATGTGTTGTGCGCCTTTCTCCATGCCGACCCGGGCCCTTCGTCGGCCTCGGATCGGGTCTCGATCCCCCCGGATTGCTGGAGCTGTGCCCGGCCGACGATCCGTCGGCCATGTGGCGCACCCGGCCGAACATTCGGGTGGTGCTCGGCGGGCGTCGTGAAGATTTATCACGGCCGTAACAGTGATCGGCTACAGGACATGTGGCGCATCCCACAGGAAGAACCGGACAAACAAAACCGCCGCCCCCCATAGCGGGTGGCGGCGGTGACGCGATCGTTATCCGGATTTGAGTGTCCTCTGAGCGAACACAGAACGGTCACATATCGCTACAAAAAAGTCGCGACGCTCCGGATTTCCGGACCGGGCCTACGGCATCAGCGTCGCGACCAGCGTCTCCTGGAGTCCGCCCAGCCACAGATACGCCATCACCATCGGCTTGCGCGGGTCCTCGTCCGGCAGCCGGTAGAGCAGGTCGGTGTCGTCCTCGTCGGTGATCTCCAGCCGGGAGCCGATGGCGAGGCGCAGGTCGTTGAGGGCGCCGAGCCACCGCTGGGACTCCTCCGGGGAGAGCTTGAGCACCGCGCCGCCCTCGCCGGCGGAGGCGGAGCTGAGCTCGTCCAGGGAGCGGACCACCGCGAGCGCGTTGTCGCGCTTGCCGGCCCGCAGGTCGTTCTCGGTGTAGCGCCGGAACTCCGCGGAGTACGCCCGCTGCTCCTCGGCCTCCTTGGCCTGCGGTGCGCCCTCCGGGTCGCTGTACGCGTCCGGGAACAGGCGCCTGAGGACCGGGTCGGCGGGCGGCTCGCTCGGGCCCTCGGCGAACAGCTCGGCGAGCGGGTCGTCGGGGGCGTCCCCCGCGGGGCCGGGGCCGATGAGTTCCAGGAGCTGGACGGCCAGCGACCGGATGATGGAGATCTCGACGTCGTCGAGGGCGACGGCCGCGCCGCCGCCGGGGAGCGGTTCGAAGGTTCCTGGCATAGGGACGATTCGCTACTTCCGGTCCTGCGCGGGCGTACGGGTCACTTGCGGTCGTGCTGAAGGGTGGCCCACAGACCGTAGCCGTGCATGGCCTGCACGTCGCGCTCCATCTCCTCGCGGGTACCGCTGGAGACGACCGCCCGGCCCTTGTGGTGGACGTCGAGCATGAGCTTGGTCGCCTTGTCCTTGGTGTAGCCGAAGTAGGACTGGAAGACGTAGGTCACATAGCTCATGAGGTTGACCGGGTCGTTGTGGACGATCGTGACCCAGGGGACGTCCGGCTCGGGGACGGCGAAGACCTCCTCCGCCGACTCGGTGCGTTCGATCTCCAGGGGTGCGGGTGACGTCACAGAGCCCATGCTGCCACCCGAGGGGGGTGGTCGCACAAACGGGCTGCGCAAGGGCGCCTGTTG
>CBFGZZ010000461.1:0-6082 GCA_965653385.1 uncultured Streptomyces sp.
GTGAGCGGAGGCGTGAGCGGCGCAATGGGCGACGGCATGGGCGTACGGGAGAATCTGACCTACGAGCGGTTCGGCGTCGCCGTCCGTGAGCTCGCGCAGACCATCGCGGACGACGGGTACGAGCCGGACATCGTGCTGAGCATCGCCCGCGGTGGCGTGTTCGTCGCCGGTGGGCTCGCCTACGCCCTCGACTGCAAGAACCTCCACCTGGTGAACGTGGAGTTCTACACGGGCGTGGGGACCACCCTCGACATGCCGGTCATGCTCGCCCCCGTCCCCAACGCGATCGACTTCACCGACAAGAAGGTGCTGATCGCCGACGACGTCGCCGACACCGGCAAGACGCTCAAGCTCGTGCACGACTTCTGCGTGGAGCATGTCGCCGAGGTGCGGTCCGCCGTCGTCTATGAGAAGTCCCACTCGCTGGTGAAGTGCGAGTACGTGTGGAAGCGCACCGACGAGTGGATCAACTTCCCATGGAGTGTCCTGCCTCCGGTCCACAGGTCCGGGGACACGGCCAAGCCCAACAAGGAAGCCGTCTGATCCGAGGCGGCCGTCGGCCCCGCAGTCATAGGCGTCCCGCCGCCCCACCGTCCCGCCGCCCGTCCCACCGTCCCCCCGTCCCGGCCTTCGAGGACGGTGGGAGACGTGATGTGACTCCGGGCCCCGCTGTCAGGCCCGTTGTCAGGGCCCGCTGTCAGGACCCCGCTGTTACTGCCGCCAGGCCCAGTGCAGGCGGTCCAGGCCGCTCTGGTTGTTCAGCCGGAGGCTGAGGTCGGTGCCCGTTCCCTGGAGGGTGGTGAGGGAGTAGGTGTCGCCGTTGCGCAGGCCGGGCCAGTAGACGGAGCCGAGGCCCAGTTCGCGGATGGTGTCCGTGGCCGCCTGGATGTAGGCGATCTCGTGGGAGCCGTTGGTCGGGCCGTTGTAGTCCAGGCCGGAGGTCATGGTGGCGCCGAACTCGTCCAGGACGGTGCGCGAGGCGCAGTCGCCGATGCGCTCCTTGAAGTCCTGCTTCCACTGGTCGTAGCTGGTCCAGTCGGTGTGCCAGAAGCCGTAGTTGTGCAGGGCCAGTCGCGTGCCGTTCAGGCGGCTGTCGGCGCACACGGGCTTGACGTCCTCGCTGTACTTGACGCCGCCGATGAGGATCCGGTCGCGGGGTACGGAGCGGTGGGTCGTCACCCAGCGGGCGGCGATGTCGCGCCACTCCTGGGAGGTGTAGCCGAACGGCTCGTTCATCGGCTCGAAGTACACCTTGGAGTCACGCGCGTACGCGGAGGTGATCCGCGCCCACATCCTGTCGTAGGCGGCCCGGTCGTCGATCTTGCCGTCCTTGGCGTTGTCGGCCTCCCAGTAGCCCAGGATGACCTTGAACCCCTTGCCGGTGGCGGCGTCGATCGCTCCCTTGTACGACTTCCAGAAGGGGCCGTTGACGGAGGTCGGGTTGACCGGCAGCCGTACGGTGTTGGCGCCCAGCTTGGCGAAGCCGCCGATGATCGCCTTGGACTTGGCGTAGGTGGTGGCGTAACTGTCCGTGGTGGACAGGCCCGACGGTACGACCGCGTCATCGGCGTAGTTGTCACGCGGGTCGGCCCAGTTGACGCCGTGGAAGTCGCTGACGGGCGGCACGGCCGGCTTGCCGTGGGCGGATGCGGGGGACGCCGAGGCGGGGGAGGCGAGTGCGCCCCCGAAGGCCGTGGCGCAGGCCAGCAACGTGGCGAAGCAAGCTGTCCGGCGATGGTTCTTTCGTGGCACGGCATCCCCTTCGGCGGGCTCGATGGTTCCCGCAAGCTAGAAGACGATCCGAACACAGGTCAACGTATCTGCACACAAAGTTTCAACATCGGAAGTGCAAAGCGAACAGGGAGGGCCAAAAGGGCGGGGCGGGGCCAGGAGGGCATCGCGGCGGCATGGAGAAGGGCCCCCGGCGCGTCCGCCGAGGGCCCTTCCAACTGTCCTTCTACCTAGAACGTGCCGAGCTTCACGATCGACAGCAGAGCGATCAGCTGGATCGCGCTCGCGCCCAGGGCCTTCGGCCACGGCAGGTCGTGGGACTTGGACACCATCAGCGTGAGGAGCGCGCCCGCCGCCACCCAGGTCGCCCAGCCGAGGGCCTGCACGAACGTCGCGTCGCCTCCGGCGAACATGGCGAAGACCAGACGGGGCGCGTCCGTGAGGGACATGATCAGCATGGAGAGGCCGACCGTGGGCTGCCAGGCGCCGTCGCCGCCCAGCTGGCGGGCCAGGGTGTGGGTGACCACGCCCAGCACGAAGGACGAGATGACCATCGCCACGGCCGTGGTCAGGACGATCGGGACCGCGTTCGACAGGGTCGCATTGATCGCGTCGTTGCGCGCGCCGTCGAAGCCGAAGACCGCGAGCAGGCCGTAGAGGAACGTCACGATGAGGGCGGGGCCCCACATCGTGTAGTCCCGCATCTGCAGGAACGTCTGGCTGGGGGAGAGGACGATGCCCCGCAGCAGGGCCTTCCAGTGCAGTCGCGGGCCGACCGGGCCGGCCGGGGCCGCGCCCGCCTGGTAGGTCTCGCCCTGGTTGTAGGGGTCCTCGCCGACCGAGAAGGCCTGGGTGTGGCCCGGGTTGTTCGCCGCGTACGGGTCCGGGGTGCCGCCGGGGCCGTGCGGGTAGCCGCCGTCACCGAAGTACTCCGGCTCACCGTGACCGCCGTGGCCGGCCTGGGCGCCGCGGTAACCGCCGTGGCCGCCCTGACCACCGCCGTTCGCCTGCGGCCAGCCGCCGCCACCGCCGCCGCCCGAGCCGCCGTACGGCTGCTGCGGCGGCGGGGGATAGCCGTACGACGGCCCCTGAGGCGCCTGCTGCCCGTACGGAGGTTGTTGGGGGCGCGTTTGCGGGGTGCCGTTGTTCCGGCTGCCCCGTCCGATCCTGAATCCAGCCACGTCTTCGAACGTACCTGGTCCCGGAGATCCGTGTGCCGGGCCCTGCGGTTCGGGCCCGGCTTTGCGGCCGAGCTGTGACATCCCCTAAGGGAAGGCACCGGCCCGGATCAGGGAACAGGTCGGGGAACAGGTCAGGGGCCGGTCAGGGGACCGGCGGAGAGGGAAACCGAGCGGAGGAGAGCTGGGTACGAGGGCGGAGTCGACGGGGCGTCACTGGGCGATCACCGAGCCGAGGTTGTTGCCGTACTCCAGGCAGGCAGGCCGCCGTGAGGAACCGTCGGAGGCGAAGGCCACGACGTAGCCGTCGCCGTTGATGTCGCCGGTGCTCGTGTGCGGACCGAAGCCGCCGCTCGCCGCCGCCCGGGGCGCCCGTGCTGTTCCGGGAGAGCGTCTGGATCTTGCCGGCTCCCGCGCCGGTCGAGAGCCGTACAGGACGGTCACGGAACCGGCCGCCGCGTGGCCGCCCACGGAGGCGCGCGGGGCGGAGACCGCCGTGTCCTGGCACCCGTCACCGTTGACGTCGCCCTCCAGGCCGGATGCGGCCGCCGCACGACCGGAGGCGACGACGAGCAGACCGACCGTGAGTGGGCCCGGCGGCCGCGGCGGCCAAGGCTGTACGGACGTTTTTTGCGCGTGCGGATACGCCTAGTGGTGGCGCCCGGTCGCGGACGCGAAGCCCAGCCACGTGTGCCGGTTGCCCCACCAGCACCAGCCCACCTTCGGGGCGTTGCGCCGCTCTCGGCCGTCGCGTCCCGTGCCGTTGCTGATCCAGATCGCCGGGGTGCGCGCGTCCAGGGTGCCGTTGGCCTTGCGCAGCCGGGAGCCGATCGTCATGAAGCAGCGGTTGCGCTCCAGGGCCTCCGGTTGCTGGAGCACCCAGTGGATGCCCTCGGTGAGCAGCAGCGGGGTGCGGCTCTCTTTGGTGAGGGCAGGCAGTGCCTCCTCGGGGCTCCAGTTGGCCATGCGGTCGCCGCGGTCGACGCCGGTGACGACGTAGAGGGGCGTGTCGGGCAGCGCGATGGAGTCCGGGGCGAAGTCGTCGACGTCGGGCATGTCGACGACGACGAAGCCGGGCTTGTCGTCGCGACGGAGCAGGGGAGCGAGGGCGGAGGCGGGGAGGCGGTCCGGGTGGACGGCGAGCAGGGCGTCACCGTCGGCGCTCCCGGCGGTCCCAGAGTTCCCGGCGGCCCCAGAGCTCCTGGTGCTCTCAGCGGTCTCAGCGGTCTCAGCGGTCTTGGCGGTCGGTGCGGTCTTGGCGAACGCGCGCAGTTCGGCGGCCGGTATCCGGGCGAGCTCGTGCACCCCGAGTGAGATCAGGTGCTCGGCCTGGTCGGCGAGCGGCGGGAGCGGGGGCAGGGTGGTGATGGATGCGTTGGACGACGTGTCCGGCAAGGCACTCCTCGGTTCGTGGGGCGGTTGGCCTGAGGCCAACGACGGGCGGTGCGGGATTGTTCCCCGGGCGCCGCGTCGTGGACGACGACGCCTCCGGCTTCGGCTGACCCGGGACGGACACATCCGGCCCTGGACCTCTGAGGCCCTGAAGGGCTACGACGAGGAACTCTGGTACGCGGGCGCCCCCCCGGTTCGCCTGCGTCGTGGCCAAGCCCGGACTGCGCGGACTGGACTGGACTGGACTGCCTCATCCAGCCCACCGGTACGACCACCGCACGGACCCCCGCCGCAAGGGCCGCAGCCCCGAAGCCCGCCGCCGCGCCAAGGCGATCGGCGCCCGGGTGGCCGAGTGACGGGACGGACGTCGGCCCGCCTACCGGGCCAGGAACTCCGAGCTGGAGAACCGCACCGACGGCTCCGCCGCCACCAGCCCCTTCTTCACCCCCGGATACACGGCCACGGTGTCCTTCGTCTCGCCGACGAACGTCCGCACCACCAGGTCCGCCCGCCCGTCCCCGTCGAAGTCGCCGACCGTGACGACGCGCGTGGTGCCCTGGGCGGGTGGCCGGACGGTGACCATGCCGGTCGTGGTCAGTCCGGCCGTACGGCCGTGGAGGATACGCAACTGGCTGCCGCTGGTGACGAGTTCGCTCAGTCCGTCGCCGTCGAAGTCGGCGGCGTCGAGCACCGAGCCGGGGGTGGTGAGGGTGCCGCGGGCGGTGGTGGTCGTCAGGTCGTAGCGCAGGGACGTTCCGCCCATGGTGCCGACCGCCGCGTCCAGGGCCGCCCTGCCCTTGCCGAAGGTGCCGAGGGCCACGTCGATGCCGGCGGGGAGGATGGCTCCGGTGCGGGTGGGGCCGGTCGGGCCGCCGAGGACGACCGCTGACCCGCCGGTGCCTGCCGCCGTACGGACCACCAGGTCGTCGTACCCGTCGTCGTTGACGTCGGCCGCCGGGCCCGTGGGGGCGTTGCCGGGTGACTGGATGGGGGCGGGGGCCGTGCGAGGGCTGCCCTTGCGGGTGAACGGGCCGCGCAGGAAGCTGAGTTGGCCCGCCGACGCGTGGACGACCAGGTCCTGTGCGTCGTCGCCGTCGAAGTCGCCGCACACCGGCTGGTCGGGCCAGTCGTTGCCGACGCGGGCGCGGGCCGGGATCGTCAGTTTGACCGCCTTGCCGGTGAGGCCGCTCGGGGAGCCGTAGAGGATCTGCAACGGCACCGGGGGCTGCCCTTGGCCGTCGTAGGGCGGGTCGGTGGAGACGACCAGGTCGGTGAAGCCGTCGCCGTCCAGGTCGCAGGTCGCCTCCGCGTCGAAGACGGCCGGGAGCCGGCCCTTGGTCGGGGCCGCCTGCCGCCGTGGGCTGAGCAACTGCCGGGCGCCCGGGGTGAGTCCGCGCTCACCGCCGTACACGATGCCGATGCCCGCGTCGTCGGCGTGTGCCTGCGCCTTGACCAGGTCGTTGAGGACCAGGTCGCGGTGGCCGTCGCCGTTGAAGTCGGCGGGGGTCCTGCTGCCCTTGCCGCGCGGGACGGGGAGCAGGGCGGGGGCGTCGGCCACCTGGACGGGGGTGTGCCGGGCCGACTCGGCGTCGTCGTGCTGCTGGGGGCCGCAGGCGGCGACCGCGAGGGCGAGGCCCAGGGTGCCGGTCAGGGCCGCCGTACACTTCCCGCTTCTTCGCGCGCGCACCGCTCACCTCGTCAGCACCAGGGGCAACAACTGGGTCATGATGCACGTGTTCGAGTGGGGGCGATAGTCCAGTGCGAGCCAGTCCTGCGAGGGG
>CBFGZZ010000462.1:0-6068 GCA_965653385.1 uncultured Streptomyces sp.
CGGAGCACCTTGCCGGAGCCGGTGATCTTGAAGCGCTTGCTGGCACCGCTGTGCGACTTGTTCTTCGGCATAGCGCCGTTCTCTCCTCGTCGGTGGCGTTCCGGTGCCCGGTCGTGAAACCGGGCACTGTGGAACGTCGCTCTTGTATCGGTTACGTCCTGGGGACTCGCGTCCCCCGGGATCACGCCTCGGCGGAAGCCTCGGCAGGTGCCTCGGTCTCCACGCCGTTCTCGGAGTCCGCGGCGTTCTGCGACTTGCCGGGGTTGGCCTTCGCATCCGCCTTGCGGGCTTCCTGCGCCTGGCGAGCCTCGGCCATCGCCTCGGTCTTCTTCTTGTGCGGACCGAGAACCATGATCATGTTCCGGCCGTCCTGCTTCGGGTTCGACTCGACGAAACCGAGGTCCTGGACGTCCTCCGCGAGACGCTGCAGCAGTCGGTAGCCCAGCTCGGGCCGGGACTGCTCGCGACCACGGAACATGATCGTGATCTTGACCTTGTCGCCCTGCTTGAGGAACCGGACGACGTGACCCTTCTTGGTGTCGTAGTCGTGCGGGTCGATCTTCGGCCGGAGCTTCATCTCCTTGATGACCGTGTGCGCCTGGTTCTTGCGCGCCTCACGGGCCTTCATGGCCGACTCGTACTTGAACTTCCCGTAGTCCATGAGCTTGCACACGGGCGGACGGGCGTTCGCCGCGACCTCGACCAGGTCCAGGTCGTACTCCTGCGCAAGCTCCAGGGCCTTGGCAAGCGGGACAATGCCGACCTGCTCGCCGCTGGGACCGACAAGTCGCACCTCGGGAACGCGAATCCGGTCGTTGATGCGGGGCTCGGCGCTGATGGATCCTCCTCGGTTAGCACCACACGGCGGTCTGGCGGACAGCCGCGTATGTCTCTTTTCCGTAGACCTAACCGCGCCGAAGCACAAAAAATGCCCCGGACGATCACAGGCGGGGCTCCAAACACTGCCGGAGCACCGCGCGATGATCGCGGGGCGCGCTTTCGGGCGACTCCATCGTCCGTACGGAACGATGGTGGCCGCCTGACCGGGGTGACCCGCCGTCCCGGGGGACGGTCAGGTGGGAAGTCGGAGCCTCCACTTGTGGGCTGGGCAGTAGCTGTCCAGCCGGTCGTTACACAAGGTTAGCAGCTAGCCGGGGGTGGTGCTAATCGGCTTGCACCGGGGCCTATCGTGTGGGACATGAGTGACACCCCTGCTGAGTCTTCCGAGGCTCCCGACTTCGACGAGATGACCCGCGACATCGCCGAGGTCCCCGCCGTCGAGGTGATCGTGACGGTCGCCGTCAACCTGATGAGCGCGGCCGCCGTGAAGCTCGGTCTGACCGAGGAGGGCGACAAGCACAAGGACCTGGACGAGGCCCGCAAGCTGGTGCACGCCCTCGCCGGTCTGCTGGACGCGAGCACGACCGAGATCAGCTCCTTCCACGCGGCGCCGCTGCGCGACGGCCTGAAGTCGCTGCAGCTGGCCTTCCGTGAGGCGTCGATCGTCCCGGACGAGCCGGGTCAGGGACCGGGCGAGAAGTACACCGGCCCGGTCTACGGCTAGTTCATCCGCGCACGTACAGGGGCTCGCCCGGAGGCGTCGCCTCGGCCGGCAGCAGTGCCAGGTCGAGGCCGCGCACCAGGCGGGCCCTCAGCGTTTCGTCGGCGGCGAGCCGCTCGGCGACCGAGCGGGCGGCCTTGGCGGGTGCGGCGGACTCGTCGAGTACGAGGGCGAGGGTGCCGTCGGCCTGTCCGGGCCCGAGGTGGGCGCTGAGCACGGCGGGCTCGGCGGCCACGGCTGCCCGCACGGCCTCCCGGACTGCCGGGTCGGCGAGCGGGTCGGTCGTGGTCCGGCCCTCGGCCAGCGCGAGCAGCGCGCGGCCCGTCAGCTCGTACGGCACCGGACCGGCCAGGTCCAGCACGAGCGTGTCCGCCTTCTCGTGCGCGGCGGCCTGGAGGGCCTGGTGCAGGGGGACTGCGACGGGGCGGGCCGCCGGATCCCAGCGGGCGAGCGACTCGGTGGAGGTGAAGGCGGGCAGGGCGACACGGTCGCCGGCCTTCAGTGTCGGTACGGCCATGTCGCTGGTCTTCTCGTGGCGCAGCCCGTTCTCGTCCTCCTCGACCTCGCCGAGCACGGCCACGACGGGGACGAGCAGCCGGGCCTCCTTGAGCGCCGCCAGGACCGGGCCCTCGGCGGTGCGGTCCTCGGCCCAGGCGGCGAGCGCGGCGCTCAGCCGGGGGGAGGCGGAGCCGTCGTCGTCGGAGAAGGGAGAGTCGGGAATGTTCTTGTTCGCCACGGTCACCGACCCTATCGGGGGGATGCCGCCGCGCTTGTGCGGGCCCGGAAACCGGGCTGTGACGCGTTGCCGCCCCGACGATCGCGGCATGGAGTCCCAGGGGACGAGCGCCGTATCGTCGGCGGCGGCGGTGACGCCGCCGGTGAGCGAGGAGGTTTCGGTGGAGTCTGCGGCGCGTCCGGCGGTGGACCACGACGAGCTGCTGGCCAAGGCCATGGAGGCGGTGGACGTCCCCGAGGGCGTCGAGGTGTCGGTGGCCGTGCTGGCCCCGGCGTCCGGTGCGGGTGCCTCGTACGGGGACGGGGCCTTCGACACGGCGAGCATCGTCAAGGTCGACATCCTGGCGGCGCTGCTGCTCCAGGCGCAGGACGCGGGGCGGGAGCTGACGGTGGCGGAGAAGGCGTACGCGACCGCGATGATCGAGGACAGCGACAACGCCTCCGCGTCGGAGCTGTGGCGGGCCATCGGGCAGGCTGAAGGGCTGGACGCCGCGAACGCGCGTCTCGGACTCACGGGGACCGAGGGCGGTGACGGGATGCTGTGGGGGCTGACGCAGACCACCGCGGACGACCAGATCCGGCTGTTGCGGCAGGTGTTCGGGGAGGCATCGGAGCTGAACGAGGACTCGCGGGCGTATCTGAGCGGGCTGATGGGGCGGATCGCGGTGGGTCAGCGGTGGGGGGTGTCGGCGGCGGGCGACGGGTCCGGGTGGGCGTTGAAGAACGGGTGGCTGCCGCGTACGGCGACGGGGTTGTGGGACACCAACAGCGTCGGGCGGGTCACGGTCGACGGCCGGGACTGTCTGCTGGCCGTGCTGTCGGACGGCAACGCGACGCAGGCGGACGGGATCGCGCTGGTCGAGGCGGCGGCGGTGGCGGCGGTGTCGGTGTTCGCCGAGGAAGCCCCGTCCGCGACCGCGTCTGCTTCCTCGGCCGGTTCCTCGGCCGCGGCCGCTGCGGGCGCGTCTTAGGCGGTCCGGTGCCGGTTGCTAGAAGTCGTGGCGTTCGCGGCGGCCGCGCCACAGGACGACCGCCCAGACCAGCAGGAGGCCGCCGGCGCCGCCCGCGAGCGGGGCGGTCCAACTCGTCGTGTCGTCATCGGACTTGGCGGCGTCGGGGCCCGAGCCGAAGTACTCCTCGCCGTACCCCGCCGGCTCAAGGTTCTCCCGTTTCATGTGGGAGGCCTTCTCGATGGCCGCGGCCGGGTCGATGAAGCCGTAGCCACGGGAGTCGTCGCGGCCGTCGGCCGGGGCGTTGCGTGCCGTGTCCTCCAGGAGCTTCTTGATCTGGGCCGGGGTCAGGCCGGGGTGGGCGGCCTTGACCAGGGCCACCGCGCCGGAGACGAAGGCGGCCGCGGCACTCGTGCCCCAGCCCTTGTAGTACTTGTGGTCGGGATCCGCGATGACGACGTCGACGCCGGGGGCGCTGACCGTGGCGTACCAGCGGCGGGTGGAGAAGACGGCGCGGGTCCCGAACTTGTCGACGGCGGTCACGGCGATGACGCCCGGGTAGGCGGCCGGGAAGGAGATGTGGTCGCCCTTCTCGCCGCCGTTTCCGGCCGAGGCGACGACGACGGCGCCCTTCTTCAGCGCGTACTGGACGGCCTCGTCCTCGCCGGCTTCGGGGTGGGCGGACTTGGAGTCGTCGCCGAGGGAGAGGTTGATGACGTCGGCGCCGTGGTCGGCGGCCCAGCGGATGCCTTCGGCGAGGGCGTTGCCGCGGGTGCTGCGGGCCCTGGCGCGGGAGCGGTCGCCGTCCTCGAGGATGACGCGGACGGGGAGGATCTTCGCCTCGGGGGCGATGCCCATGACGCCCTCGCTGCCGCCGGCGCCGTGTCCGTGGCCGGCGATGATGCCGGCCATCGCGGTGCCGTGCCGGGCCCAGGCGCGGTCGCCGCGCTCGGCTCCGAAGCCGACCATGTCCTTGCCTTCGAGGACGTTGCCGACGAGGTCGGGGTGGTCGGCCTCGACGCCGGTGTCGAGGACGGCGACGGTGATGCCCTTGCCCTTGGTGGTCTGCCAGGCGTCCTCGGTGCGCATGGCGTCCAGGGTCCACTGCTGGGCTCGTATGGAGTCGGCGTGCGCGGCGGTGGACGGCAGGACGGCGAGGCAGGCGCCGAGGAGGACGGCGAGGGGGCCGGTCCGCCGGGTCATGAATGTCTTCACAGCACTGGTCACGACGACTGCTCCGTGGACGGGCCGACGTTCTTGCGCAGGGCGCGTTCGACGCGGTCGGCGAGACCCTTCGCCTCGTGGCCGAGGCCGGCTTGGGCGACGGACGTGGTGGCGCCCGATTCCATGGCCTCCTCGGCGGGCTCGGGCTCGTCGACGGCGCGGCCGTCGGCCCAGCCGGAGACGGCGTAGACGACGACAGGGGCGTCAGTGAGGACGGAGACGGTCCAGGAGGCACGCTGCTCGTCGCCGAATCCGGCGGCCAGGGTGCCCTTCGCCGCGTATGGGCGGGGCATCAGGTCCGTGCGGCGGTCGAGGCCCTCTTTGGTGAAGCTGGTGTCGAACGAGCGCATCGCGGCGGAGTCGGCCGTGGTGAAGAGCAGGCCGACGGTGGTGACGTAGCTCCGGGTGGCGTCGGTGTAGGTGGCGCGCAGGAGGCGTTCGCAGCCGACGGGGGCGAGGGCCTTGCGCAGCAGCGGGTCGAAGGCGTTCGCGCAGCCGGTGTCCGGGGCGACGGCGATCCGCGTCCAGATCCGGTCGGCGCCGCCGGGGCCCGCGCCCTGCCCGGTCACGGTGGGCGGGAACAGCCGGTCGACGGGGATGCTGTGCCACAGGCTTCCGGCGGCGGCGAAGGTGTCCTGCGCGTCGCCGTCACCCGAGTCGCCGATCAGCCAACTCCCGGTCACGGCCCCGCCGATGAGTCCCACCCCGAGCACGACGCAGGCGGCCGCCGCGGCGAGCCGGGGGTGGATCCGCACGCCCAGCGGCCGCGGGCGCGTCTGCTCGCCGAACCCCTCGGGCTGCCCGAACGAGACGACGGGCCGCCCGGCCCCGGGGGCTCCGCCGGGCGCCATCGGGGCGCTCCAGGAGAAGGACGGGTCCGGGGCGAACCCGTTGGGCCCGTGGCCGCCGGTGGAACGCTCGGCGCCACGGGACGGGTCGGCCGGGGCGGCGTACCCACGGCCTGCCGAGCCGCCTGCGGTGGAGGGCTCGGGCATGGGGCGCTGTGGGGGCAGCGGGGCGGAGGCGGGGGTGCCGGAGTGGCTGGGCGGCTTCGGGGGCATGCCGACGGCGCCCTGGGGGGATCCGGTGGGCGGCTGCGGGGGCGTACCGGCAGGACGCCGCGCGGGCCCGGAGTCCGACTGCCTGGGCAGGCCGGCGGAGCCCTGGGCCGGGCCTGAGCCCGGTTGTGGCGGTGTGCCCGGCGGGCGGTTGCCGCGGGGAGGGTCCGCCTTGATGGGGCGCAGGCGGAAGGTGGTCTCCGCCGCGGTCTCGGCGGGGGCGCCCGTGCGGCGGGGCGGGGTGGCGCCCGGTGCGGCTGGGCCGGGGGTCTCGCGGCGCAACGATCCGGCGCTTTCCGCGAACCCCGCCGTCGGCGGTGTGTCCGGGAAGCGGGCGGAGGCGCTTGGCGGGGGCGGGGCCGTGGCAGCGCCGTCTGCCGCCGGGACGTTCGGGTCGGGGAGCGGCTGCGCGGCGTCGTCGGCCGTGGGCGGGTCCGCCGGTCTCGGCGGCGTCGTCGGACGGGGCGGGGCGGAAGGGGGCGGGGGTGTCGCCGGGCGTGGGGGGATGGCTTCGGCCTGGCGGGCGGCACCGGCCTGCTG
>CBFGZZ010000463.1:0-6047 GCA_965653385.1 uncultured Streptomyces sp.
CCGGTCGGCGGCCGACGCCCGGCCAAGATTGCATAAACCTGCGGCGAAACGTATAGTCATGCCATCTAGGAGGAGGATTCCATGGCGGTACGTGCGGCAGTGGCCGGAGCGAGCGGATACGCGGGCGGGGAACTGCTGCGTCTGCTCCTGGCGCACCCCGATGTCGAGATCGGGGCCCTGACCGGCAACTCGAACGCGGGACAGCGGCTCGGCGCGCTCCAGCCGCACCTGCTGCCCCTCGCCGACCGCATACTCCAGGCGACGACCCCCGAGGTCCTCGCCGGACACGACGTCGTCTTCCTCGCCCTGCCTCACGGGCAGTCGGCGGCCGTCGCCGAGCAGCTCGGCCCGGACGTGCTCGTCGTCGACATGGGGGCCGACTTCCGGCTGAAGGACGCGGCCGACTGGGAGACCTTCTACGGCTCCCCGCACGCCGGCACCTGGCCCTACGGCCTCCCCGAACTGCCGGGTGGCCGCGCCGCGCTGGAGGGGTCCAAGCGCATCGCGGTACCCGGCTGCTACCCGACCGCCGTCTCACTCGCCCTCTTCCCGGCCTACGCCGCCGGCCTCGCCGAGCCCGACGCCGTGATCGTCGCCGCCTCCGGCACCTCCGGCGCGGGCAAGGCGCCCAAGCCCCATCTGCTGGGCAGCGAGGTCATGGGCTCCATGACGCCGTACGGCGTCGGCGGCGGCCACCGGCACACCCCCGAGATGATCCAGAACCTCAGCGGCGCGGCGGGCGAGCGGGTGTCCGTCTCCTTCACACCGACCCTCGCCCCGATGCCCCGCGGCATCCTCGCCACGTGCAGCGCGAACGCCCGCCCCGGCGTCACCGCGGACTCCGTGCGCGCCGCCTACGACAAGGCCTTCGCCGACGAGCCCTTCGTCCACCTCCTCCCGGAGGGACAGTGGCCCGCCACGGCGTCCGTCTACGGTTCGAACGCCGTTCAGGTGCAGGTCGCGTACGACGCCGCCGCGAACCGCATCATCGCGATCAGCGCCATCGACAACCTGACCAAGGGCACCGCCGGCGGTGCCGTCCAGAGCATGAACCTCGCCCTGGGTCTCGCCGAGACCACCGGACTGACGACGATCGGAGTTGCGCCGTGAGCGTGACGGCAGCAAAGGGATTCACGGCGGCGGGCATCGCCGCCGGGATCAAGGAGAACGGCAACCCGGACCTGGCCCTCGTGGTCAACACCGGGCCCCGCCGCGCCGCCGCCGGTGTCTTCACGTCCAACCGTGTGAAGGCCGCGCCCGTACTGTGGTCCGAGCAGGTCCTGAAGAGCGGGCAGGTCTCCGCGGTCGTCCTCAACTCCGGTGGCGCCAACGCCTGCACGGGGCCCAAGGGCTTCCAGGACACCCACGCGACCGCCGAGAAGGCCGCCGAGGTCCTCGGACGAGGCGCCGTCGAGATCGCCGTCTGCTCCACCGGCCTCATCGGCGTCCTCCTCCCCATGGACAAGCTCCTCCCGGGCGTCGAGACCGCCGCCGCGCAGCTCTCCGAGCACGGCGGCGAGAGGGCCGCCATCGCCATCAAGACCACCGACACCGTCCACAAGACGTCCGTCGTGACCAAGGACGGCTGGACCGTCGGCGGCATGGCGAAGGGCGCGGGCATGCTCGCCCCCGGCCTCGCCACCATGCTGGTCGTCCTCACCACCGACGCCGCCGTCGACAACGACGTACTGGACAAGGCCCTGCGCGCCGCCACCAAGGTCACCTTCGACCGCGTCGACTCCGACGGCTGCATGTCCACCAATGACACCGTGCTGCTGCTCGCCTCCGGCGCCGCCGAAGTCACCCCGGAGTACGAGGAGTTCGCCGCAGCGGTACGGCAGGTCTGCGACGACCTCGGCCAGCAGCTGATCCGGGACGCCGAGGGCGCCAGCAAGGACATCAAGGTCGAGGTCATCAACGCCGCGACCGAGGACGACGCCGTCGAGGTGGGCCGCTCCATCGCCCGCAACAACCTCCTCAAGTGCGCCATCCACGGCGAGGACCCCAACTGGGGCCGCGTGCTCTCCGCCATCGGCACGACAACCGCCGCCTTCGAACCCGACCAGCTCAACGTCGCCATCAACGGCGTCTGGGTGTGCAAGAACGGCGGCGTGGGCGAGGACCGCGAGAAGGTCGACATGCGCTACCGCGAGGTGCACGTCGTCGCCGACCTCGCGGCCGGCACCGAGACCGCCACCATCTGGACCAACGACCTCACCGCCGACTACGTCCACGAGAACAGCGCGTACTCGTCATGACCAACTCACCCGCGCGCAAGCACACCGCGCTCCCCAAGGCCCAGATCCTCATCGAGGCGCTGCCCTGGCTGGTCCGGCACAACGGCAAGACCGTCGTCATCAAGTTCGGCGGCAACGCCATGATCGACGAGGACCTGAAGGCCGCCTTCGCCCAGGACGTCGTCTTCCTGCACCACGCCGGCCTCAAGCCGGTCGTCGTGCACGGCGGCGGCCCGCAGATCAGCGCCGCCCTCGACAAGCACGGCATCGTCAGCGAGTTCAAGGCCGGTCTCCGGGTCACCACCGAGGACGCCATGGACGTCGTACGGATGGTGCTGGCCGGGCAGGTACAGCGCGAGCTGGTCAACCTGCTCAACCAGCACGGCCCGCTCGCCGTCGGCCTGACCGGCGAGGACGCGCACACCATCTCCGCCACCAGGCACCAGCCCGAGATCGACGGCGAGCTGGTCGACATCGGGCGGGTCGGCGAGATCACCGGCATCGACACGGGCGCGATCGAGGCCCTGCTGGCCGACGGCCGGATCCCGGTCGTCTCCTCGATCGCCCGTTCCGAGGACGACGGACATGTCTACAACGTCAATGCTGATACGGCGGCTGCGGCACTCGCTGCTGCTCTGGGCGCCGAAACCCTCATGGTCCTCACGGACGTCGAGGGCCTCTACGAGGACTGGCCCAACTCCGACGAGGTGATCAGCCGCCTCACCGCTTCCCAACTGGAGAAGCTGTTGCCGGAGTTGAGCTCCGGCATGGTGCCCAAGATGGAGGGCTGTCTGCACGCCGTGCGCAACGGCGTCCAGACCGCCCGCGTCATCGACGGCCGGGTCCAGCACTCGATCCTGCTGGAGATCTTCACCGATGAAGGCATCGGCACGATGGTCGTGCCGGACGCGCAAGAGGGGGATGCGGAATGACCGGGACCGCGACCAACGCAGAGTACGCCCAGCGGTGGCAGGGCTCGCTCATGAACAACTACGGCACCCCGCGGCTCCCTCTCGTACGCGGTGAAGGCCTCAAGGTCTGGGACGCCGACGGCAAGCAGTACCTCGACTTCGTCGGCGGCATCGCGACCAACGCGCTCGGCCACGCCCACCCGGCGATCGTCGAGGCCGTGAGCAAGCAGATCGCGTCCCTCGGTCACATCTCCAACTTCTTCATGGCCGAGCCGACCATCGCCCTCGCCGAACGGCTCCTGGAGCTCTTCGGCCGGGACGGCAGGGTCTTCTTCTGCAACTCCGGCGCGGAGGCCAACGAGGCCGCCTTCAAGATCGGGCGGCTGACCGGGCGCACCCACGTCGTCGCCACCGAGGGCGGCTTCCACGGCCGCACCATGGGCGCCCTCGCGATGACCGGCCAGCCCGGCAAGCGGGAGCCGTTCCTGCCGCTGCCCGGTGACGTCACGCATGTGCCGTTCGGTGACGCGCAGGCACTGGCCGCCGCCGTCACCGAGGAGACGGCCCTGGTGATCATCGAGCCCATCCAGGGCGAGCTCGGGGTCGTCGTGCCGCCGGCCGGTTATCTGAAGGCCGCGCGGGCGATCACCGCCGCCAGCGGGGCGCTGCTCGTCCTCGACGAGGTGCAGACCGGCGTCGGCCGTACCGGGCACTGGTTCGAGTACCAGGCCCACGAGGGCGTCCTGCCCGACGTCGTCACCCTCGCCAAGCAGCTCGGCGGCGGGCTGCCGCTGGGCGCCACGGTCGCCTTCGGGCGGGCCGCGGACCTGCTCCAGCCCGGACACCACGGGACGACCTTCGGCGGCAACCCGGTCGCGTGCGCCGCCGGCCTGGCGGTTGTGGACACCATCGCGAACGAGGGGTTGCTGGAGAACGTCAAGCAGCAGAGCGAGAAGTTGCGCGACGGGATCGAGGCGCTGGGCCACCCGCTGATCGACTATGTCCGGGGCGCGGGACTGCTCCTGGGTATCGTGCTCACCGAGCCGCACGCCGCCAAGGTGCAGCAGGCGGCTCAGGATGCCGGATTCCTGGTGAACGCGCCCGCCCCCGATGTCGTACGGCTCATGCCGCCGCTGAACCTCGGGGACGACGAAGTGGAAGCGCTTCTTCAGGCCCTTCCCGGCATCCTGGACCAGGCCAACGGGGACGGATGATCCGGGAATGAGACGACGATGAGTCAGGCGCAGGACCACGAGCACAACGGGGCCGCCGGGCCTGCCGTGCCGCAGACCCGTACCGCACGCCACCGCCGGATCGTGGACATCCTCAACCGGCAGCCCGTGCGGTCGCAGAGTCAGTTGGCGAAGCTGCTGTCGGACGACGGGCTGAGCGTCACGCAGGCGACGCTCTCCCGGGATCTGGACGAGCTGAACGCGGTGAAGATCCGTAACAATGACGGTGACCTGATCTACGCGGTGCCGAGTGAGGGCGGGTTTCGTACGCCGCGTGCCCCTCTCGGGGAGTCGGCGAAGGAGGAGCGGATGCGGCGGTTGTCGCAGGAGCTGCTCATCTCCGCGGAGGCTTCCGCGAATCTCGTGGTCCTGCGGACCCCTCCGGGGGCGGCGCAGTTCCTGGCCTCGGCCATCGATCAGGCCGAGCTGCAGGACATCCTGGGGACCATTGCCGGTGACGACACGTTGCTTTTGATCAGCCGGAATCCCACGGGGGGTCAGGCTCTCGCTGATCACTTGCTTCGGTTGGCTCAGAACGGCCACTAGTCGCCGAAGGGGGGGCCTGGGATTCGTTGGCCGCGGGTTGTTCGTGGCTGGTCGCGCAGTTCCCCGCGCCCCTTGGGCGTTACGGCCGGCGGCACCCGCCGGCGCGGTGAGCGTCACGCCCACGCAGGTACTCAGCCCAGCCGCGCCGCCAACCCCCCGGTACAGCGGACCTCGTCGCCCGCCGTGATCAAGAGCGCCTCCACGTCCGGCAAGGACTCCAGCCAGCGCGAACCCTGGCGTGAACCCATGGCGAAAGCCGCCGTCGCCCAGCAGTCCGCCCAGGTCACCGAGGGGGCGACGACCGTCACCGCCACCAGGTCCGTCACCGCGGAGCGGCCCGTGCGGGGGTCGACTATGTGGGCGCCCCGTTCTGCCGTGCCGGAGGTGGCGACCGCCAGTTCGGACAGGCCGGCGGCGGAGATGACGGCCGCGAGGCCGCCCGGGCGGAGGGGGTCGGAGACGCCGACCCGCCAGGGGCGCTGGGGGCCCGGTACACCCAGCAGCTGGACGTCGCCGCCGCCGTTGAGGCTGACGCCGCTCACGCCGGGGACGTCCGCGAGGCGGCGGGCCGCGCGTTCCACGGACCAGCCCTTGACGATGCCGGTCGGGTCGAGGCGGCCCTCGTACGACGTGCTGAACCAGCCCTCGCTGGTCCGCTCGGCCTCGGCGCCCAGCTCCAGCACCTCGGCGACCTCCGGATCGCACTCGTCGACGGTCAGCTCACCGCGTACCAGCCGGGAGATCTGGCTGTCGTCGCGGTAGGTGCTGAACACCTCGTCGACCCGGTGCAGTCCGGCGACCGCCTCTTCCAGTGCCGACCGCACGGCACCGGGGTCCCCGCCGCGGACGTCGAAGGAGAAGACCGTCCCCATGACCTCCTCCGCATGACGCGCCGCGGCGGGAGCTTCTGTCGGTTCCACCACCGTGTCAGCCACCGGCCTGGTCCAGTGCCGACTGGAGGGATTCCTTGTATCCGGCGCTGGTGTAGGTGGCTCCGGAGACGGCGTCGATGTCGGCGGTGCCCGCTGTGACGGCTGCCTGGTTGAGCTTGGGTACGGCGTTGGCGGTGACCTGGTCGCTCTGGCCGCCCTTGGGGGCCTGGACCGTCTCGGCCTTGGTGA
>CBFGZZ010000464.1:0-6002 GCA_965653385.1 uncultured Streptomyces sp.
CCCCACGCCGCCCTCCTTGCCCCGGCGCCCCCGATGCTGCGCCACCCCCTGGCCCTGCAGCGCTCACTGCGCCCGCTCAAACGCCGTACCGACGCGCCCGACCGCGTCGAGCTGGACGAGCGGGCCACCGCCGACCGCATCGCCCGGCTGGGCGCCGCCCCCGAGTGGTGGCTGCCGGTGCTGCGCCCCGCGCGGGAGCGGTGGCTGCGGCTGAACCTGGTGTACGACGCCGGCCCCACCATGGCGGTGTGGCGCCCCCTGATCCGCGAACTGCACACGATGCTCTGCCAGTCGGGGGTCTTCCGCACGGTCGCCCTGCACCGCGCCGACCCCGACGGCACCGTGCGCCCCGGCATCCCGACACCCACCGACGGCCGTACGGTCACCCTGCTGGTCAGCGACTGCATGGGCCCGCAGTGGCGGCAGGGCCCGGTCGGCCCGCGCTGGTTCGCCGCGCTGCGCCGCTGGGCGCACCGGATGCCGCTGGCCGTCGTACAGCCCCTGCCGGAACACCTGTGGCGGGACACGGCCCTGCCCGCCTCCCCCGGCCGGCTGTCGGCACCTCATCCGGCGGCGCCCTCGGCCTCACTGGCGTTCCTGCCGTACGACGCGCCGGACGGCGAACCCGAGGACGCGGTCGTGGTGCCGGTGCTGGAGCCGGGCCCGGACTGGCTGGTGAACTGGGCCTCGTTGGTCGCGTCGCCGGGCGGCCGGGACGTTCCCGGCGCGGCGGCCCGGCTCAGCGGACCGCCGACGGCCGGCTCCGACGACCGTACGGACCTCACCACCCAGTCCCCCGAGGAACTGGTCCTGCGCTTTCGCGCGACGGCCTCCCCGGCGGCGTTCCGGCTGGCCGGCCATCTCGCGCTGGGCCGACCCGACCTGCCGGTGATGCGGCTGGTCCAAGCCACCCTCGAACCGCGCCCCCGCCCCCAGCACCTCGCGGAGGTCATCCTCAGCGGCATGCTCACCGGCGTGTCCGGCCCGCCCGGTTCCTACGCGTTCCGGGACGGGGTGCCGGAGCTGCTGCTGCGGAGCCTGCCGCGGACGGCTCGCGTACGGACGACCGAACTGCTCGCCGATCTCGGGGCGTTGATCGACACCCGGGCAGGTCTGGCGCCCGGTGAGTTCCGGGCCCTGGTCCCGGCGCCGTCCGGCACCCGGACCGAGGCGGACGGCGAGGTGTTCGCCACGGTCGACCCGGAGAGCGTACGGCGGCTGTCCGACGAGCCCGGGGCGACCGAGGCGACCGAGACGAACTGGCGGCGTCCCGGAGACCTGATCGCCGCCGGGCGTTACCGTCTGGTCAGACGGCTGGACGCTACGGGCACGCACTGGCTCGCGTCGGACACCCGACACGGCGACGAGCAGGTCATGGTGCGCACCTACCCGCGTCCGCCTCAGTGGTTCCGCGCGGGTTTCCCGGACATCGCCCGACGGCTCAGCCGGATCCGTCATCCCGGTATCGGCACGGTCCGGGATTTCGGCACCGAGGACGACGTCCCGTACCTGGTACGCGAGTTCGTCGACGGCCGCAACCTGCGCAACCGGCTCAAGCACTCACGCCACGGCCTCCCCGGTGACGAACTCCTCGCCCTCGTCCCCCCGCTCGTCGAGGCGGTCGACGCGCTGCACACCCAGGGCCGGCCACACGGTGGGCTGGACACGTCGCATGTCATCATCACCGCGCACGGCCCGGTCCTCTCCTGCCTGGATGCCATGTCCTACGGCACCGCGAGCCGCCAGGACGATCTACGGGCCCTGGGACACATCGTGCGCACCATGCACCGGGGTACGGACGGTCCCGACAGTCAGCAACTCCCGCTCCCCCTGGACAACTTGTCCGTGCCCGAGTGGCTCGCGGAAGAACTCGACTCGGCTGTCGCGGAGCTCACCTCGGAGGACGCCGACACCCAGCGGCTCGGTGTCGAGCGACTCCTCCGCCTGCCCACGCTCGGGGACGCCCGTCGCACCGGCTTCTCCCTCCTCGGCCCGCTCCGCATCACGCGGGGCGGCCGGCCCCTCGCCAAGGGCTCCCCGCAGGAGCAGGCCATGCTGGCCATGCTCATCCTGCACAACGGCAGTACGGTGACCCACGCCCAGCTCGTCGAGGGCATCTGGGGCCGGCATGACGACCCCGCACGCGCGACGGCTCTCGTAGGCACCTACGCGTCGCGGTTGCACAACGCGCTGGGCCCCGGCGTACTGGTGAGACGGTCCGACGGGTACGCCCTGCGGGCCGGCGCGGGCTCCGTGGACGTGATCGCCTGCCAGCACCTGGTGGAGCGCGCCAAGGCGGAACGCTCGGCGGGGAACATCTCCTCCGCCCGCGAGGCCACGCAGGAGGCGCTGAGTCTGTGGCGTGGCACCGCTCTGGACGGCATCCCGGGCCCCGCCGCCGACGCCGCCCGCACACGGCTCCTCCAGCTCCGCCTCTCCCTGTGCGCGACGCGTGCCGAACTCGACCTGGAGATCGGCGAGTTCGAGCGCGCGGCCGTCGACCTGGCCGGCCTCGTCGACGACCACCCCGCCCGAGAGGACCTGCGTCGCCTCTACATCGCCGCCCTGCGGCGCCAGGGGCGGGTCGAGGAAGCCGTTGAGGTGTACGAGGAGTACGAGCTGTCCGGCGGGCAGAACCCCGAACTGCTGGCCCTGGGGCGGGAGCTGCGTGACGAGTTCGGCGACGCTCCGGACGGCTCGGCGGACGGCGCCGGGTACGAGGAGTCCTCCGGTACGGCCACGGACACCGACATCGCGTACGGCTTCGTCACGGCTCCCGACGAGCTGCCCGAGGGCTTCATCCCTCCGGAGGACGACCACCCGAGGCTCCGGGAAGAGCTGTCCGAGAACACCCCGCTCCCCCAGGACCACGTGCCGGACAGCCTGTTCGCCGTCGAAGACACTCTGCTGGCCGAGGACGTCGAGGACGCCTACGACGAGCCCGCGGAGTTCGAGCCCGACGACGAGCCGGAGATCGACCGGTGTGACTGCGTCTGCTTCGAGTTCGTGGACGGCCCGCCGACCGAGGACGCGCGCGCCGAGCTGCGCCGCCTGGTCACGATTCTGCTGGAGGCGAGCGGGCTCGCCGCCGCGGAGTACGTGCTCAGTGACACGGATCGGGGCTTCACGCTGCTGGCGCGGCCGTTCGTGGACGCGTCCGATCTCTTGCGGATCACTGTGGCCGGGCTGGCGGAACTGCTGGGCCGTCTGGAGGGCCGCCGTCTCCGGGTCGAGTTCTGGGAGGCGGAGTTCGGGCACAGCGTGGGTTCGGGGCAGGACGAGAGCGAGGATCACAGCGACCGACCCGCCGCCGAGGCGGTCATGGCCGAGCTGAACCTGTCCGGGCAGCAGGCGATCATCGCCGTGTCGGAGTTCTGGCACTTCGTGGAACTCGCGGACAGTTCCACCGGCACGGACCGGTTTAAGCAGTTGAGACTCGCTCCGGGCTGGTACCGCACCGTCCACCCCGCCGAGGTGCCCGACCCGTCCGCCCCGACCGTGGTGGTCGTGATGACGGACGTGCCGCGCGACCCGGCCTCCACCGGCCCCTCCGAGCGCACGGCCGAGAACGCCGTGATGGGGCCCTTCCCCATGCAGCGTGACGGTCGGCTGCCGCTCCAGTCGAGCGAATCCAG
This sequence comes from uncultured Streptomyces sp., assembly GCA_965653385.1. Lineage (GTDB taxonomy): Bacteria > Actinomycetota > Actinomycetes > Streptomycetales > Streptomycetaceae > Streptomyces. Next base: position 3,636 of record CBFGZZ010000464.1, read on the forward strand.
GATCGTCATGAGGCTGCCCGGCGGCGCGCTGGTCCCGGCGGACTTCGCGGTCGTCCACGCGGCACCCTCGCATGTCCGCGCGGGGTGGCGGTATTTCGTGGTCGACCTGGCGGAGCGTCACCTGGCGCCCGCGGACGTACCGGGCGTCGCGGTGAAGTGGCGCGTCCGCGACCCCGTTGTGGCTGCGCACAGTCCGGACCTGGACCTGCCCGAACTGCTCACCGCCACGCTGCTCGACGCACGAGGCGCGCACGGCAACGACCTCACGGAAGCGCTGGCCGGTAAGCAGGTGCCCGGCTACCTCGTCCACTGGTCCCTGCCGACCGTGTTCCGGACCGCGGCGGCCGGCGGGCTCGCGCACTGGGCCCGCCCCGCCCTGCCCAACGCGTCGGAGCTGATCGTCCACGCCGAGTCCGTGCTGCTCGGCTTCGACGGGGTGCTGACCCGGCTGTACACGGCGGGCGAGGAAAGGCAGGTCCTGCGGGATGCCGCCCTGCTGATCACGGAGGAGCGTGACCCGGACGACGCGCTGTCCGGGCGGCCGGTGCTCGGGCGGCCGGGTCCCTTCCAGGCGCTGGGAAGCCACGCCGACTCCCTCGACCTGCTGCGGGCGTTCGCGGGACACCAACTGGCCCAGGAAGTGCGCGGCCGCATCGACCGGCACGACATCCTGGCCGCCGGTGCCGCGCGGCCCGCTCCTTCGGCCGACCAGTTGGTCAAGGCCCTGCACGCGGGCAGGGCCCGCCCGGCCGTGGTGACCGACCGGGCGCGGGAGGCGGCCGTGAGATACCTGGCGGGGCGCGGCTTGGCCTCTCATGTCCCCGGCGGTGTGCACGGCCGCGGTACGGACCTCGGCCGTCTGATGCCGGACCCGTACGTCCTCCGCCAGGCCCTGGACCGGCTCGGTGCGCGTGCCGCCGACTGCGTGCTGATCGGTTCCGGCGTCGCCGAACAGCTCGCCGCTCGCGCTGTCGGCATGCCGTTCATCGGCGTCTGCCCGGACGAACAGACCCGGACGCGGCTGCGCGGGACGGACGGCGACGTGCTCCTCGTATCCAGCCTCCGTCCGCTGCTCACGGCAGCGCGCTCGCGGTAGGGCGGCCAGGCCCCTGACGGATCGTCGTATCGGACACGACGAACAACCCCCATTCAGCCGCACCCCACCCGGCCCCCTCCAAAAGGCGCCCCCCACTAGGCAGACCGCACGATCGATGTCAAGGAGGCCCGCCGCGTGGCGGGCCCGCGATCACGACCCCCCACACCCCAAGCGAGGCCCGCCACCCACCCGGCGGACCCATGGTCTGCGTCTTCGGGAGGACCCCCCATGACCGCCACGCTGGAGCAGCTCCGCCGCTGCCACTTCGCCGTCGATCTGGGGGCGGCCAGGACCCGCGTCTATGTGAGGGGCGCCGGACTCGTCGTCGACCAGCCCTCAGCCGCGGCCGTCAACACCCGGACCGGCGCTCTCATCGCGGTCGGCGAGTTCGCGGAGAGGATGACCGGCCGCACCCCGGACTACATCCGTGTCGTACGGCCCGTCTCGGGCGGCACCGTCGTCGACATCGAGATGGCCCAGCGCATGCTGCGGCACCTGCTCGGCGACAAGATGCGCCGCGCCCTGCGCCGCAAGCCCTTCCTGCGGGCCGCCGTCTGCACGCCGCACGACGCCGACCCGCTCGCCCAGCGCGCCGCCATCGAGACCCTGGTCGGCCTGGGCGCCCGGCGCGTCGAACTCGTCGACACCCTCATCGCGGCCGCGGTCGGGTGCGGACTGCCCGTCGAGCAGCCCGAGGCCAGCATGATCATGGTGTGCGGGGCGGCCGCGACCGAGGTCGCCGTGCTCTCCCTCGGCGCCATCGTCACCGCCGAACGCATCCGCGTCGGCGGCGAGGCCGTGGACCACGCGATCGTGCAGCATCTGCGGCACCAGCACGAGCTGATGCTGCCCAGCCAGAACGTACGCCCGCTGCAGCTCGCCCTGTCCGGCAACGGGCTGACCCCCCAGGGCCCGACCTCGACCGAGATCCACGGCCGCGACGTCTGCACCGGGCTCGCCCGTTCCGTCCAGGTCGACACCGCCGCCGTACGGGACGCCATCCAGACCCCGCTCACCGCCGTGCTCGACAGCATCGGCAAGGTGCTGCGCGACTGCCCGCCCGATCTGGTCGCCGACCTCGCCGACCGCGGGATCATGATGGTCGGCGGCAGCGCGCTGCTGCCCGGCTTCGACGAGATGCTGCGGCAGGCCACCAGCATGCCCGTGCACATCGCCGAGCGCCCCGACGTCTGCGCCGTACAGGGCCTCGGCACCATGCTGGAGGGCAAGATCGAGGCCATGAAGCTGGACCGGGACCAAGACCGGGACCA
>CBFGZZ010000465.1:0-6002 GCA_965653385.1 uncultured Streptomyces sp.
GCCGGATTCGTACAGGTCAACCCCCTGCACGCGGCCGTGCCCGGAGCGCCCACCGACCCGTCCCCCTACCGTCCCTCCTCCCGGCGCTTCCCCGACCCGGTGCATCTGCGGATCGAGGACGTGCCCGAGTTCGCCCACGTCGAGGACCGCGAGCGCGTACACGCCCTGCTGGAGCGCGCCGGGCGGCTGCGGGAGGCGGTGCTGGAGAAGGGGGAGTTGATCGACCGGGACGCCGTCTGGGAGGCCAAGCGGGAGGCGCTGGAACTGGTGCGCGAGGTGCCGCTCGGACCGGGGCGACGGGCCGCTTACGTCGACTTCCTCGCGCGGGAGGGCCGCGCGCTGGAGGACCACGCCACCTGGTGCGCGCTGGCCGAGGTGCACGGCTCGGACTGGCAGCGATGGCCCGCGGGGCTACGGGATCCACGGTCGCCGGAAACCGCCCGCGCGCGGGGCGAGTTGATGGACCGCGTCGACTTCCACTGCCGTCTGGCCTGGCTCACCGACACCCAGCTGACCGCCGCCCAGCGCGTCGCGCGGGAGGCGGGGATGCAGGTCGGGATCGTCCACGACCTGGCGGTCGGCGTGCACCCCGGGGGCGCGGACGCCTGGGCACAACAGGAGTACTTCGCGGCCGGGATGTCGGTCGGGGCACCCCCGGACGCCTTCAACGCGCGCGGCCAGGACTGGGGCCTGCCGCCCTGGCGCCCGGACCGGCTGGCCGAGTCCGGCTACGAGCCGTATCGCCGCCTGCTCAGGGCGCTCTTCCGGTACGCGGGCGCGCTGCGCATCGACCACGTGATGGGGCTGTTCCGGCTCTGGTGGGTGCCGCAGGGGCATCCGCCCACGGAGGGCACGTACGTCCGTTACGACGCCGAGGCCATGCTCGCGATCCTGGTGCTGGAGGCCTCCCGGGCCGGCGCGGTGGTGATCGGGGAGGACCTCGGCACGGTGGAGCCGGGCGTACGGGAGACGCTGCGCTCGCGGGGCGTGCTCGGCACCTCGGTGCTCTGGTTCGAACGGGACTGGGACGGCGACGGCCGCCCCCTGCCACCCGACGCCTGGCGGTCCGACTGCCTCGCCACCGCCACCACCCACGACCTGCCGCCCACCGCCGCCCGCCTCACCGGCGACCACGTCGAACTCCGCGACGGACTTGGCCTGTTGACCCGCCCCCTGGAGCAGGAGCGCGCCGAAGCGACGGCGGACACCGGCGAGTGGCTGGAGCTGCTGTCCCGGCTCGGGCTGCTGCGGGGCACCCACGGCGGACACTGCGTCTCGGAGGAGGAGGCCGAGATCCAGGCCGTCCACCGCTTCCTGCTGAGCACCCCGGCCCGCATGGTCGGCGTCTGGCTCCCGGACGGCGTGGGCGACCGCCGCCCGCAGAATCTGCCGGGGACCTGGGACCAGTACCCGAACTGGCGGCTGCCCATCGCGGACGCGGAGGGCAAGGCGGTGACCCTGGAGGAGCTGGCCGGGTCGGCGCGGGTGCGGGCACTGGTGGAGGTGCTGCGGGCCGGGTGCGCCGGGCCCGCCTGACCTCGCATACGCCTCGCATACGGCACCCCGGGCGCGCGGCCCGTCGTGGGGTTCGGTACTTTTGGCCCCGTGGACAAGAAGAACGCCCTGCGCGCCGGCGCCCTGGCTGCCGGTACGACGCTGATGATGCTGCTCATGTCGTCCCCCGCGCTCGCGCTCGCGCGTGACGACGGCGACGACCCCGGCCCGGGCCTGAGCGTCATGGAGACGCTGGGCCAGTTCGTCTTGGCCCCGCTCGTGCTGTTCGCGGTCATCGCGGGCCTCGTGATGGTCCTGGACCGCTCCACGGACCGCCAGCCGAAGGCAAAGGCCAAGGCGAAGGCCTGACCAGGGCTTCCGCCCGACCCGGCTGTATCTCGGCCGTACCCCGGTCTTCCCCGAGGGCGCCGACCCTGTCGTACGTACACGCATCCGCCGTACGTCGACGAGGTCGGCGCCCTCGGTGCGTTCTCCGCCGGGCGAGGTATGCGCCGGGTGCGGCCTACGCCGGGTAGGGCGCGGTCAGATACCGCTGCACGGTGGGCGCCAGCCACGCCACGATCTCCTCGGGGGCCAGTGCCACGGCGGGCGGGAAGCGCAGGACGTAGCGTGTGAGCGCCAGTCCGAGCAGCTGCGACGAGGCCAGCGCGGCCCGCGCCGGAGCCTGCTCGGGGTCGGGGCAGACCCGGCGGGCGACCGGCAGCAACTGGTCCGCGAAGATGCCTCGCATGCGCTCGGCCCCGGCCTGGTTGGTCGCGCCGACCCTGAGCAGGGCCGTGAGCACCTCGTTCTTCTCCCACATGTCCACGAAGTGGGTCACCAGCGTCCGTCCGGCGTCGTCCCGGGACAGGGACGCCGGGTCCGGCAGCTTGAGGTCGATCGAGACGGCCGCCGCGAACAGGCCCTCCTTGTTGCCGTAGTAGCGCATCACCATCGACGGATCGATGTTCGCGTGCTTGGCGATGGCCCGGATGGTGGCGCGCTCATAGCCGTCGGCCGCGAAGCGCTCGCGGGCCGCGTCGAGGATCGCCGTGCGGGTGGCTTCGGAACGGCGGGGGGTGGAGGACGAGCTTGAGGTCATGTCAACAACCGTAGGCCAACATGTGTGGGCCAACAAGCGTTGACAGGTGTGAGGTGTGGGCCCTACGTTTAGCCAACAAGCGTTGGCAAACAAGCGTTGACCAATAAACGTTGGCAAGCAAGCGTTGGCAAGCAAGCGTTGGCAGACATGCGTTGGCACCCAGGAGGCCACCATGAACGGCACTGGTACTGGTACTGGCACCGGCACCAACCACCCCACCCCCGTCCTGGTCGTCGGCTCCGGCCCCACCGGCCTCCTCCTGGCCGGTGACCTCGCCGCCGCCGGAGTACCCGTCACCCTCGTCGAGAAGCGCCCCCACGAGATCAGCAACCTCTCCCGCGCCTTCGGCGTGCACGCCCGCACCCTGGAGCAGCTCGACGCCCGGGGCCTCGCCGACCAGCTGCTCGCAACCGGCAGCACCATCACCGAGCTGCGCCTCTTCCGGCGACTCGCCCTCGACCTGGGCACGCTCCCGTCCCGCTTCCCCTTCCTGCTCATCACCCCGCAGTACGAGGTGGAGCGGCTGCTGGAGCGGCGGGCGCGGGAGCTCGGCGTCGAGTTCCGCTTCGAGAGCGAGGTCGTCGGGCTGCGGCAGGACGACAGCGGGGTCGACCTCGACGTGCGCGGCCCGGACGGGACGGTCGTCACGCACCGCGCGGCCTACGTCGTCGGCGCGGACGGCCACCGCAGCGCCGTACGCCGTGCCGTGGGCCTGCCCTTCCCCGGCGTCTCCGTCATCAAGTCCCTGTTCCTGGCGGACGTACGGCTCGCCGAGCGGCCGGACGGCGTGCTCACCGTCAATGGCGCCGGTGACGCCTTCGCGATGATCGCGTCCTTCGGTGACGGCTGGTACCGCGTCATGGGCTGGAACCGCCGCCACGAGGTCCCCGACGACGCCCCGCTCGACCTCGACGAGATCAAGGAGGTCACCCGGCGCGCCCTGGGCACCGACTACGGCATGCACGACGCCCGCTGGCTCTCCCGGTTCCACAGCGACGAGCGCCAGGCGCCCGAGTACCGGGTCGGGCGGGTCTTCCTCGCCGGCGACGCCGCGCACGTCCACTCGCCGGCCGGCGGGCAGGGCATGAACACCGGACTCCAGGACGCGGCCAACCTCGGCTGGAAGCTCGCCGCCGTCGTCAAGGGCTCGGCGCCCGAGAGCCTCCTGGACAGCTACCACTCCGAGCGTCACCCGGTCGGCAAGGCGGTGCTGCGCAGCAGCGGCGGCCTGGTCCGGCTGGCGCGGGCGCAGAACCCGGCTCTGCGTGCCGTACGCGCCCTCGTCTCCGCCTTCGTCAACGCGGCCCGCCCTGCCAGGGCGAAGGCCCTGGCCCAGGTCTCGGGCATCGGCTACCGGTACCCCGCCCCACGCGGATCCCACCGCCTGGTCGGCACCCGCGTCCCGGATGTCGCGCTGGAGGGCGGCCGGCTGTACGAGGCTCTGCGCGGCGGGCGGTTCGTGCTGATCACTCCGAAGGACGCGGGAGCGCCCGGGGACCTGGGCTCCCGCAAGGACCGGCTGACGGTGGAACGCTGGGCGAGCGACCGCCGGACGACGGTGCTGGTGCGGCCTGACGGGTACGTGGCGTGGGCGGCGGACGGGGCGGACGCGGCGGACGTGCGGGCTGTCGAGGCCGCGCTCGCCGAGCAGGTGGGCTGAGGGCCAACCCCGCGCTCGGCCCACGTGCCGGGCTGCCCGGCTGCCCGGCTGCCGGGCTACCGGGACTCGGGCGTCCCCGCGAGCAACTCCCGCAACAGGTCGGCCAGTCGGTCGGCCTGTTCGGCGTCGAGGGCGGACAGGGCCTGCGTCTGGGCGGCGAGCCCGGCGCCGACCGCCTCGTCGATGAGCCGCAACCCCTTCTCGGTGAGGGTGACCTGCAGACCGCGGCGGTCGTGCGGGTCGGGGGAGCGGCGCAGCAGGCCGGCCCGCTCCAGCTTGTCGAGGCGGCCGGTCATGCCTCCGGTGGTGAGCATCAGCGTCGCCGACAACTGGCGGGGCGAGAGCGTGTGCGGCTCACCGGCGCGGCGCAGGGTCGCCAGGACGTCGAACTCGCCGCGCGAGATGCCGTAGGGCGCGTAGGCCTTCTCCATGCGGTCGCCCATCGTGCGCGAGAGGCGGAAGATCCGCCCGAAGACCTCCATCGCCTTGGTGTCGAGGTCGGGCCGCACGGCCGCCCACTGGTCGATGATCGCGTCGACGGGGTCGTCGCGCTGCGGGCGTTCACTCATGTGTCGAGTATCGGTCGTAGGACGCTCGGTCGCAAGAAAGTGGCTTGACGGAAAGTAGCTTACAGCTAAGCTACTTTCCATCGACCTACTTTGAAGGGTGTGTGCCGAGCCATGGGTGCACTGATACTCCTCACCGCGCTCGCCCCCGTCTCCTGGGGCACGACCTACGCGGTCACCACCGAGTTCCTGCCGCCCGACCGCCCTCTGTTCACCGGCCTGCTGCGCGCCCTCCCCGCGGGCCTGCTGCTGCTCGCCCTCGCCCGGGTCCGCCCGCGGGGCGAATGGTGGTGGAAGTCGACGGTGCTCGGCGCGCTGAACATCGGCGCGTTCTTTCCGCTGCTGTTCCTGTCCGCGTACCGGCTGCCGGGCGGCATGGCGGCGGTCGTGGGCTCGGTCGGGCCGCTGTTCGTGGCGGGGCTGGCGGCGCTGCTGCTGGGGGAGCGGCCGACCGTACGGACGCTGCTCACCGCGGTCGTGGCCGCGTTCGGCGTCAGCCTGGTCGTGCTGAAGGCGGCCGGTGCCCTGGACGCGCTGGGCGTCCTCGCGGCCCTCGCCTCCACCGCCTCGATGTCCACGGGCACGGTGCTGACCAAGCGCTGGGGACGCCCGGACGGCGTCGGCCCCCTCGCCCTGACCGGGTGGCAGCTGACGGCCGGCGGCCTGCTCATCGCGCCGCTCGCGGTGCTGGTCGAGGGGGCGCCGCCCGCGCTCGACGCCCCGGCGATCGGCGGCTACCTCTACCTCGCGCTGGCCAACACGGCCCTCGCGTACTGGCTCTGGTTCCGCGGCATCGGCCGCCTCACCGCCACGCAGGTCACGTTCCTCGGGCCGCTGTCCCCGCTGACCGCCGCGGTGGTCGGCTGGGCGGCGCTCGGGCAGGCGCTGACGCCGGTTCAGGTGGCGGGGATGGTGCTCGCGTTCGGGGCGACGGTGGTGGGGCAGATCGGGGCCGGGCGGGTGGCCGCTGGGAGATCGTTCAGTTTCGCTGAAGTGAATCGTCGAAAAGATTCGATGGACGTAACAGTTCAGGCGGGGCGACGGTAGAACGACTTCGGACCAGCGAAAGGATCTCCGTGACCGTCGTCCTCCCCAGGACAACAAGCCCGACCCTCCTCCCCAGAACAGCCGTACTCGGCATCGCGCTCGCCGCGCTCGCCACCGTCGTCTGGTCCGGCAG
>CBFGZZ010000466.1:0-5975 GCA_965653385.1 uncultured Streptomyces sp.
GCGTGGGCAGCGTGCCGTCGAAGTCGATCGGCACCGGGCGCGGCAGCAGCCCGCCGTCGCTGCCGATCTGGTGGACGACGCCCGGGACGGGGTTGTCGTCCTCGTCGACCAGGACGAGGTTGTAGATGCGCGCGTTGGACGCGTTGACCAGCCGGAAGCGGTACCAGCCGTCGTCCACCTCGGCATACGGCCAGATGCGGCCGTTGACGGTGGTGTACGGGCCGCTGAACGGGATGGAGACCGGCTTGCCCGTCTCCGGGTTCTTCTCCTGGACGATCACCGTCTTGTGCAGCAGCCGTCCGTTGAGCCGGCCGTCCTCGTCGGTGTCGAGGTTGCGGTCGGCGAGCAGCAGCGGGATCTCCCGCTCCCCGCGCGGCAGACGCAGGGCGTCCTCCTCGTCGTCCCGGACGAGGTACGTGCCGTACAGGCCCGCCATCACGTTCCACCGCGTGATGTTCATCGCGTGGTCGTGGTACCACCACTGCACCGCCTGGTGGTCGTTCGGGTACTCGGACAACTGGGCGTCGCCGAAGCCGACCGCGTTGTCCGCCCAGCCGTCGTTGCCGCCGCCGGTCTGGGCGCCGTGCAGATGGGTCACCGACCAGGCGGGCAGGGCGGCGACGTCCTTGTTCGGCTCGACGCCCTCGCGGCCGGGCTCGGTGGTGGCGGGCGGGCGGCCGTCCGTGCGCAGCGGCACCTCCACCGAGGTGACCGGGTACTCGCCGGCCTTGGGAATGCGGTTGGTCCAGGCGATTCGGACGCGCTGCCCGCGCCGCACCTCGATGGTCGGGCCCGGCACCTGTCCGTCGTACCCCCACATCAGGGTCGGCGGCAGCTGCGGGTGCAGCCGCACCCAGGTCGGGCGCAGGGCGATCTCGGTCTCGCGTAAGACGTCCTCGGAAGCGGGCCGCAGGACGGTGGGGACGGGCAGTGGGGCCAGGTACGGCGTGAGCTCGCCGGTCTCGGCCTTGCTGTCGCTGCCGCCGTCGCCGTGCGTGACCCTCTCGATGATGTCGGTCAAGGTCGAACACCCCCGTGTGTTCTCGTTGTCTGTTCCCCTCACCCCAGAGGACTCCCGGCGCACCGCCCAAGTTCCCTGAATATCCCGTTCCGTACGAAAATTTTCGGAAACCGCATCCGGAGTACCGAAGTCCGTTGTCAGTGGTCGCTGTTACGTTCTGTGAAGAACTGGGCGACCGCACCCAGGCGCTGCGCGCCCAGCGTCTGTACACCGCCTTGCAGGAGAAGGCATGGGACCGGATCTCGGCCCGTCTCGACCAGGCCGGTCTGGAGCGTGCGGACGGACAACTGACGCAGGCGGTACGGAGTCTGGAGGCTTTGCGCGAGGTCCTGGCGGCTCCCGGAGACGACTCCCTGCGTCACTGGCGGCGCGTGAACTTCGGTCGGTTCATCGCCGAGGAGCACTACCGTCTCACCCGCTCCCTGGCCGACGCGAACCTCCCCGAGGAGGCCCGTGCGCTCCTCAGGGCGGCGGACGCGATACTCGGCGAGCTCTCGGAGAACACCGCGAACGGGGTACGAGAGCTCGCCGAGGGGACGGCGGCACGGGTGCGGGAGATCAGTTGAGGACGGGTGCCGCCGGGGCACGGTCCGGCATGAAGCCGTGCGCGCGGCGGGCCAGGTACTCGGCCTTGTAGCGGTCGACCGCGCGGTGCCAGTTCAGGATGCCGGCCATCCAGTTCTGGAGGTCGACCACATAGTTCCGCATGATCTGGCGGGCCTCGTCCGAGAGCTCGAAGTCGTCGTACACGACAGGCAGTTCGTGTGCGACCACGTGCTCGAACTGCTGCATGCGCTGGGTCATCAGGTCGTGTACGACCGAGAGCGCGGTCGGATAGTCGATGCCGAAGAAGTTCTGCACGACGAGGATCGCATTGTGGATCTCGCCCTCGTACTCGATCTCCTTCTGGTAGGAGAAGACGTCGTTGAGGAGGCAGGCGTAGTCGATGGCGGCGTTCTCCAGCGAGCGGACGGGTCCGCTGCGGTACACCTCCGGTGGGACGGCGGGGCCGTGGCCCATCCGGCACAGACTGAGGGTGAGGTCGGAGCCGAAGGTGGACCGGCGCATCTCCAGATAGTCGACCGGGTCGGGGACCCGGTTCTGGAGCTGGTTGGACAGCTCCCACACCCAGCTCTCGGTCATGACGTTCACCGCGTCCTTGAGGAAGCTCCGCTGTTCGGAAGTCATGGCCGCCGTCGTACGCGCCCACAGGTCGATCAGGCCGCGTTCCATGGCGTTGAGCGGGAGGGTGGCCTGCTCGCCGTCGAGGGGCATGCAGGCCGAGAGGCGCTGTGTGGTGAGCCGGGCGGCGGCGAGGTCACGGCGGTGGCCGAAGACGAGCGGGTAGTAGTCGTCGCCGTAGGTGCCCCAGGCGAGCCACTGCGAGCTGAGGTCGAGGGCCTCGGGCGTGGCGTCCGGGTCGAGGCCGGCCGCGCACAGCGGGAGGTCGGCGGCGGCGAGCTTGTCCTCGTGCCAGACGCCCTCCTGGAGGATGCCCATCCGGTGCGACCACTCGGTCAGGCGGTGGCGGGCGGTGTCGAGGTGCGGGCTGAGCTCCAGTTGGAACGGCATGTGGAAATCGGGGAGCCGGGACGGGCCGACCTTCTGGTACGGCATGTGCGTGTAAGCACGCAGGCGTTCGGCGCCTGCGGCCGCGAGCAGCGCGCCGACGTCGGCGGCGGAGGTGCCGGGGCCGGTCGGGGTCCGCCAGGGTGCGGTGGGCTCGGCGCGCTTGTTCATGTACCTGCTGGAGCGCATGTGCCATTCGTGGCCGCCGGACTGCCAGTCCTGCAGCCCCTGGGTGTACGCGGCGACCGCGGCGACCTCCTGGGGGGTGAGCCCCTTCTCCAGCGCGACGGCCGGAACCTCGGTGAGGGCGGTGTGCTCGAACTGGTGGAGCCGGGACGTGAGGACGTCGTTGACGGTGTCGGCGGCCTCCTGGGTGGTGCAGCCGAAGAAGGTCTCCAGGACCAGGACGCCGTTGCTGAGTTCGCCCTCGTCCTCGACCTCGCGCTGGTAGGAGAACAGGTCGTTGCGCAGGTGCACGGCGTCCGAGAAGGTCTCCATCAGGACCCTCAGCGGCCTCGACTCGGCGACGGACGCGGGCACTTCGGAGGTCGCGTACTCCACCAGGCCCGACGACCAGGGGGCGCCGCCCACCTTGCGGCGCATCTCGATGTACTCGACCGGGTTGGCGACCCGGCCCTCGTTGATGTTGGACAGCTCCCACAGGGACTCGTTGAGGAGGTGTTCGGTCGCGACGGAGAAGCGGCGGCGCCAGTCGGCCGACATCTTGGGCACGGTGCGCGTCCACAGGTCGGCGAGGCCCGCCTCGACCGGGTTCTGCGGCTCGGGCATCGGGGTCGACAGGTCCATCGGCATGAACAGGGGCAGCCGGTCCAGGTAGGCCTTGCCGCCGACACGGTCCTGAGTGCGCTTGAAGATCTCCAGGAAATGGTCGTCGAAGAAGAAGACCCACACGTACCAGTCGGTGATGAGGGAGAGCGCGGGACCGTCGCATTCGGGGTGGGTGTAGGCGCAGAGCAGGCCGTAGTCGTGCGCGTCCAGGTCGGCCTGCTCCCAGACCCCGGACCCTTCCAGCATGCCCATCTCGCGCGCCCATTCGGTCGAGTGGGCGCGCGCCTCGTCGACGTGCGGGTTCAGCCGCGCGGGATACGGCATGTAGAAGTGCGGGAGTTCGAAGGGCTGCTGCGTCATGGCCGGGCCCTACCCCTGGTGCCCAAGTGGCATCCGTGGCGCGGCACATGATCACACCATCGCGTGAATCGCGGGTGAATCCGGGAGTTCTCGGCGGCCCCTGTGGCGTTCATCTCTGTGGCTGAATGGCCTGGACCGGTGCTGAGAAGCGGTCCGGGCCCTGCTATCTCTTGCGCACCGCCCTCCCTACCTCCGACCTCAGGGCGACGAACTCCGCCAGGCCCCGGGTCGTGATCTGGTCGCGGGTGTCGGGGAGGTCGACGGGCAGGTCGAGGAGGATCTTGGCGCCGGGGCCCGGGGAGAGGACGACGACGCGGTCGCCCAGGTAGACGCTTTCGTCGATGTCATGGGTGACGAAGACGATGGTGGCGCCGTCCGTGCGGTGGACTTCGAGGAGGAGGTCCTCCAGGTCCTCGCGGGTCTGGGCGTCCAGGGAGCCGAAGGGTTCGTCCATGAGGAGGAGGGAGGGGCGGCAGACCAGGGCGCGGGCGATGGCCACGCGTTGCTGCATGCCGCCCGACAGTTGCCAGGGGTGGCGGCGGGCCGCGTCGGTGAGGCCGACCCGGGCCAGGATGCGGTCGGCCTCGGCCCGCCGCTCCGCTCTCGGCAGCCCTCTGCGGCGCAGCGGGAGGGCCACGTTGTCGCGGACGGTGAGCCACGGGTAGAGGGAGCGGGCGTAGTCCTGGAAGACGACGGCCAGGTTGTCGGGGACGCCACGCACGGGCGTGTCGTCCAGTGTGATCGTGCCGTCGTACGCCGGGAGCAGGCCCGCGATGGTGCGCAGAAGTGTGGACTTGCCACAGCCGGACGGGCCCACGACGCACAGGAGTTGGCCGTCCGGCACGATGAGGGTGATGTCGTGCAGTACCTGGTGGTCGCCGTAGTGCTGGCCGACCGCGGCTAGGCGGAGCATGTGTGTCCCTGGGCGGAGGTGGCGGGGGGCGTACGGGTCATACGGTCGTGGTCCTTTCCTTGCCCACGAGCCGCTTCTCGACCGCCAGCAGGCCGTTGTTGAGGAGGTGGCCGATGGCGCCGAGCAGGACCAGCGCCGCCCAGACGGTGAGCAGGTCGGAACGGGACTGGGCGTCGGTGAGCGTGAAGCCGATGCCGTTGGCGGTGCCCGGGAGCAGTTCCGAGAACACCATGAGGATGAGGGAGAGGGAGAGGCTCAGGCGCAGTCCGGCGAAGATGCGGGGCAGCGCGGAGGGGAGGATCAGGAAGCGGAGCCGTTCGAGCGGGGTGAGGCGCAGGACCGCGGCGACCTCCAGACGCAGCGGATCGGTGTTGCCGGCCCCGTCGGCCGTGTTGATCAGCACCGGCCAGACGGCGCTGAAGACGATCGACGCGATCTGCATCGGCGTACCGAAGTCGAGGATCACGACGAAGACGGGGACCAGCGCGGGCGGCGGGATGGCGCGGGCGAACTGCAGGACGGGGTCGCAGAGGGCGTACACGCGTCGCGAGCGGCCGATCGCCACGCCGAGCGCTGTCCCGGCGACGGCGGCGATCCCGAATCCGGCGGCCATCCTGCCGAGGCTGGGCAGGATGTCCGCGACGGCGGCCTCGGTGAGGAACAGATGCCCGGCCGGACCCGAGAACCACAGGTCACGGGCGTGCCCCGCGATCTCGGCGGGCGGCGGGAAGTAGACGCTGCCATGAGCCCGGGCGGCCACCTGCCAGGCCGCCACGGCGAGAGCGAGGACGAGCCAGCGGAGCAGGGCGTTTCTTACGGTGGCCGGGGCGGTGAGGCGGGCCTGGCGCGTGAATGGGAGGGCTGTGGCCTGGCGCCGGACGGTCGGGGCGGTCGCCCGTCGGTCGGGCGTCCGGTCGGGTTCGGAGGCGGGGGTGCGGCCGGGTTCGGAGGCAGGGGTGCGGGGGTGGTTCATTCAGCGCTCCTCGCGGCGTGCGGCGCGGGAGCAGGGCTCGCGGCGGGTGCGGAAGCCGTACGCCGTGGAGCGGCAGTCCACGGGCGTGTCATGGGCGTGCCCCGCCCGGACACCCGCCTCGGCGTCGGGCGGCCCGCTCGACGCCGAACATCGCGCACCCAAGTCACGCGCACGGCCCCACCCACCCCGCCCGTCGCGACCCCGCGTCCCCCGACTCGCCCTCCGAAGCGCGTCACGAGCCACCACCGCAGCCCCTCCCGTCCCCAGCCCGCCCGCACACGCGCAACTCACCACGCCCCGGATCCCCGCACCCAGGCCCCCTGCCTGCCCCCCGCCGGCCCACCGTCCAC
>CBFGZZ010000467.1:0-5972 GCA_965653385.1 uncultured Streptomyces sp.
GGCGACGCGGAGATCCCCGAGCCGGGCGGCGAGAAGGAACTCGCCAAGGCCTGATCCCCGGCCCGGGGTCCCAGCTCCGGACGTCCGGCCCCGCCTGAACCGGGGCCGGGCGCCCGGCCATCGCACTCCGGGCGGCTGAGCTGCTCCCCGTCGCTCAGCCGCCCGGTCACCGGGCACCTCGATTCGACTCGACCCGAACGGCCCTCTCCACCCCGCAGGTGGCGAGGGCCGGTCCTTTTCCCCGCTCCCTCCCCTTCCTTCCCCCCGCCCTTGCCCTGACGTCGGCGTCAAGGATTACGTTCGTACGCATGCGAATCGGCGAGCTGGCCGCACGGGCCGGGACCACGACGCGCACGTTGCGCTACTACGAGTCGCGTGGGCTGCTGCCCGCGCGGCGCAGCGGCAACGGCTATCGGAGCTACGACGAGGACGACCTGAAGCTGCTGCGGCAGATCAGGACGTTGCAGGACTTCGGGTTCGACCTGGAGGAGACCAGGCCGTTCGTGGAGTGTCTGCGGGCCGGGCATCCGGAGGGCGACTCGTGTCCCGCCTCACTCGCGGTCTACCGGCGCAAGCTGGACGAGCTCGACGCGCTGATCGGGGAGTTGCAGGCCGTGCGGGCCAAGATCGGTCTGCGGCTGGCGATGGCCGAGGGGGAACCACCGTTGTGCGAACTGGGAGGGCAGGGGCTGTGATCAGGGCGGCAGGCGTGGCCGAGGTGACGGACGCGGACTTCGCGGCGGAGGTGATCGGGGCGGAGCTGCCGGTGCTGGTGGAGTTCACGGCCGACTGGTGTCCGCCGTGCCGGCAGATGGGGCCGGTGCTGACGGCTGTCGCCGGTGAGACCGGGGGCCGGCTGAAGGTGGTCCAGCTGGACGTGGACCACAACCCCGAGACCACGAACGCGTACAAGGTGCTGTCCATGCCGACGTTCATGGTGTTCCGGGGCGGTGAGCCGGTGAAGTCGATGGTGGGCGCCCGCCCGAAGCGGCGTCTGCTGGAGGAGCTGTCCGACGTCCTCTGATCCCGGAACAGAGAAATCCCCCGAGCAATTGCGCTCGGGGGATTTCTCTGCGTATATTCAATGGTTCGCGACTTCAAAGGTGTTAAGTCGCAAAGAAGTTCACTGAACGCAGTATATCCGGCCGGGAGCGGAATTGTCAAACACCGAATTTCAAGACGGTGAAATGCGGCGTGAGCAGGAATTCATCGACGACCTGTACGCCCGCGTGGACGCGCTGCGCGGCGACACCGAGGCCTCCGTCACGGGCGCTCTCGCCCAGGGCAACACACCCATGCAGGCCCGCCTGGAGCGGGACATCCTCGTCGCCGAGCGCTCGGGGCTGCTCGCCGCGCTGAACGCCGTGGACGGATCGCTGTGCTTCGGCCGGATCGACCTGGCCTCGGGCGTCAGCCACCGCATCGGCCGGATCGGCCTGCGCACCGACGACGCCGAGCGCACACCGATCCTCATCGACTGGCGGGCCGACGTCGCCCGCCCCTTCTACCTGGCCACCGGCCACACCCCGATGGGGCTGCGGCGCAGGCGGCACATCACCACCAGCGGCCGTACCGTCACGGCCCTGCACGACGAGATCCTCGACCTGGGCGACGAGCAGCGGACCGGCCACGAGGACCCGACCGGCGACGCCGTGCTGCTCGCCGCGCTCGACGCCGCGCGCACCGGCCGGATGCACGACATCGTGCAGACCATCCAGGCCGAGCAGGACGAGATCATCCGGGCACCCCACCGAGGCGTACTGGTGGTGGAGGGCGGCCCCGGCACCGGCAAGACGGCCGTCGCCCTGCACCGCGCCGCGTACCTGCTCTACGAACACCGCGAACTGCTCGCCAAGCGCGCGGTCCTGATCGTCGGCCCGAACCCCGCCTTCCTCGGCTACATCGGCGAGGTCCTGCCCTCCCTCGGCGAGACGGGCGTCCTGCTGGCCACGGTGGGCGAGCTGTTCCCGGGGGTGCGGGCGACCGCCGCCGACACCCGTGAGGCGGCCGCGGTGAAGGGCCGCGCAGACATGGCGGACGTACTCGCCGAGGTCGTCCGCGACTGGCAGTCGCTGCCGGACCCGGTGATCGCGATCGAGCACGAACGCGAGATCCTCATGCTCGACGACGACCTGGTCAAGGTGGCCCGCGAACGCACCCGGGCCGCGGGGCTCCCGCACAACGTGGCCCGTGAGCACTTCGAGGGGCACATCCTCAACACGCTCACCGAGCTGTACGCCGAACGCGTCGGCACCGACCCGTACGACGGCAGCAGCCTCCTCGACCCCAGCGACATCACCCAGATCCGTGACGAGCTCGCCGAGAACCCCGAGGTCTGGGCGGCCGTCGACCAGTTGTGGCCGGTGCTCACCCCGCAGCGCCTGGTCGCGGACTTCCTCGCCGACCCCGTGGGCTACCTCCCCGACGAGGACGTCGCCGCGATCCGCCGGCCCGTGACGCGAGCGTGGACGGTGGCGGACGTACCGCTCCTCGACGAGGCGGCCGAACTCCTCGGCGAGGACGACCGGCTGGCCCGGGCCCGCGCGGACCGCGAGCGCGAGACGCAGGTGGCGTACGCGCAGGGCGTGCTGGACGTGTCGTACGCCTCGCGGACCTACGAGTTCGAGGACAAGGAGGACGAGGACAGCGAGGTCCTCTCCGCGCACGACATCATCGACGCCGAGCGCTTCGCCGAACGTCAGGAGGAGGACGACCACCGCAGCGCCGCCGAGCGCGCGGCGGCGGACCGTACCTGGGCGTTCGGGCACATCATCGTCGACGAGGCGCAGGAGCTGTCCCCGATGGCCTGGCGGCTGCTGATGCGGCGCAGCCCGACCCGTTCGATGACGCTGGTGGGCGATCCGGCGCAGACCGCGGAGGCGGCGGGTGTCGGTTCCTGGGCAAAGATCCTCGAGCCCTACGTCCAGGACCGCTGGGAGCACACGCGGCTCGGCGTCAACTACCGCACCCCGGCCGAGATCATGGACCTGGCGGCGGCGGTCGTCCGCGACCGGAACCCCGACTTCGAGCCCCCGAGTTCCGTCCGCTCCACCGGCGTACGGCCCTGGGTACGCGCCACCGACGACCTGCCCGGCGCGGTGGCGAAGGCGGTCGGGGAGCTCACGCCGGCCGAGGGGCGGCTCGCGGTCATCGCGCCGCGCCATCTGCACCGCAAGCTCGCTGCGCGGCTGGACGGCGTCCCTGCGGGCGCCGAGCCCGACCTGACCCGGAGCGTCGTGCTTCTCGACCCGCGTCAGTCGAAGGGGTTGGAGTTCGACTCCGTACTGGTGGTCGAGCCGGGGCTGTACGGGACGAGTGACCTGTACGTGGCCCTGACTCGGGCCACTCAGCGGTTGGGGGTGCTGCATACGGGTTCGCTGCCGCGGAGCTTGGCCTGACCTGCCTTTGCCCACCCACCCGTCTCGGTCGGCCGGCGGAGCCGCAAATTGACACAGCCCCGCGCCCCTTTCCGGGGCTCCGCCCCAGACCCCGCTCCTCAAACGCCGGAGGGGCTGGATCTTTCAGCCCGTCCGGCGTTTGAGGACGAGGCCCGCAGGGCCGATGGCGGGGGTCTGGGGGCGCAGCCCCCAGGGATGGGACGGGTAGGGGCGGCGGGGGCGAAGGACGCTAGGCCGGGCGGAGCCACACCGTTGCCAGTGGCGGCAGCGTCAGTCGGATGCTCGCCGGGCGGCCGTGCCAGCCCTGGGGCTCGGGCTTGACCGGGTCAGGGTTGGTGACGTCGCTGCCGCCGTAGCGCGCGGCGTCGGTGTTCAAGGTCTCGTACCACGCAGGGACGTCGTCCGGAACACCGAGCCGGTAGTCCTGCCGAACCACGGGCGACAAGTTCGACACCGCCAGCAGCGGAGCCCCCTCCGCGTCGAAGCGCAAGAACGCGAACACGTTGTCGTCGGCCGCGTCCCCCACGACCCACTGGAACCCGGACGCGTCGGTGTCCCGCTGCCACAGGGCCGGGGTGTGGCGGTAGACCGTGTTGAGGTCGCGGACCAGGTCCCGCACGCCCCGGTGGTCGGGCTCCGCCCCGTACGCCGGATCCAGCAGCCACCAGTCCGGCCCGTGCGCCTCCGACCACTCGGCGCCCTGCGCGAACTCCTGCCCCATGAAGAGCAGTTGCTTGCCCGGGTGGGCCCACATGAAGCCCAGGTAGGCGCGATGGCCGGCGCGCTGCTGCCACCAGTCGCCCGGCATCTTCGACACCAGCGACCGCTTGCCGTGGACCACCTCGTCGTGGGAGATGGGGAGGACGTAGTTCTCGCTGTAGGCGTACACCATCGAGAACGTCATCTCGTCGTGGTGGTACTTGCGGTGCACCGGCTCCTTGGCCATGTACTCCAGCGAGTCGTGCATCCAGCCCATGTTCCACTTCAGTCCGAAGCCGAGGCCCCCGAAGCCGCCCGGACCCGCCACGTGCGTCGGGCGCGTCACACCGTCCCAGGCCGTCGACTCCTCCGCGATCGTCACGACCCCCGGCACCCGCCGGTACACCGTCGCGTTCATCTCCTGCAGGAACGCCACCGCGTCCAGGTTCTCCCGCCCGCCGTGCTCGTTCGGCACCCACTGCCCCGGTTCACGCGAGTAGTCCAGGTAGAGCATGGACGCCACCGCGTCCACCCGCAGCCCGTCGATGTGGAACTCCTCGCACCAGTACAGGGCGTTGGCCACCAGGAAGTTGCGCACCTCGCGCCGCCCGAGGTCGAACTCCAGCGTCCCCCAGTCCGGGTGGGCCGAGCGCAGCGGATCCTCGTGCTCGTACAGCGGACGCCCGTCGAACTCGGCCAGCGCCCAGTCGTCGCGCGGGAAGTGCGCGGGCACCCAGTCCATCAGGACGCCGATGCCGGCCTGATGGAGGGCGTCGACGAGGTACTTGAAGTCGTCCGGGGTGCCGAGCCGGGCCGTGGGCGCGTAGAAGCCGGTGACCTGGTAGCCCCACGAGCCGCCGAAGGGGTGCTCGGCGACCGGCATCAGCTCGACATGGGTGAAGCCCAGGTCCTTGACGTACGCCGGGAGCTGTTCGGCCAGTTGGCGGTACGTCAGCCCCGGGCGCCAGGATGCCAGATGGACTTCGTACACCGAGAACGGCGCCTCGTGCGGCGGCACCGCCCCGCGCCGCGCCAGCCACTGTGCGTCGCCCCACTCGTGCCGTGAGGCGTGCACGATCGACGACGTGTTGGGCGGGGCCTCCGTCCGGCGGGCCAGCGGATCCGCGCGCAGCGTCTTCGAACCGTCGGGCCGGGTGATCTCGAACTTGTACAGCTCGCCCTCACCGATCTCCGGGACGAACAGCTCCCAGACACCCGTGCCGCCGAGCGAGCGCATCGGATACCCGGTGCCGTCCCAGAAGTTGAAGGTGCCGGCCAAGGACACGCCCCGGGCGTTCGGGGCCCACACGGTGAACCGGGTGCCGGTCACGCCCTGGTGCGTCATCGGCTCGGCGCCCAGCGCACGCCACAGCTCCTCGTGCCGTCCCTCACCGATCAGATGCAGGTCCAGCTCGCCCAGCGCGGGCAGGAAACGGTACGCGTCCTCGGTCTCCTGCACGGACCCCTCGTACGCCACGAGGAGCCGATAGCCCTCCGGTACGTCCCGCAGCGGCAGCAGCCCGGAGAAGAACCCCTCCCCGTCGTCGTGCAGTTCCGCCCGCAGGGCCCCAGCGACGACGGTGACCGACAGGGCGTACGGCCTGAAGGCCCGGAAGGCGACTCCGCCGGGCAGCGGGTGGGCGCCCAGCACGGAGTGCGGGTCATGGTGGGTGCCGGTGAGGAGACGGTCGCGGTCGGTGGCGTCGAGTGCGGGGGAGACAGCGACGCCCACGGGGGCCGGGGGCTCGACGGGGGCCGCCTTCTGGGCCGGGATCTTCTTGGGCGCCGTGGCCTTCTGCGCGGGGATCTTCTTGGCGGCGGTCTCCTTCGGGGCGGTGCTCTTCGCCGTCGTCTTCGCCGTGGTCGTCTTCGCGG
>CBFGZZ010000468.1:0-5971 GCA_965653385.1 uncultured Streptomyces sp.
TCCACGCTGGTCCAACTGGTCGCCGGCGGGCTGGGCGTGACCCTCCTGCCGCGCACCGCTCTCAAGGTCGAGACCAGCCGCAGCAGCCAACTCCTCACGGGATACTTCGCGGACCCGGCCCCCACCCGCCGCGTAGCCCTCGCCATGCGAACGGGCGCGGCACGCGGGGCGGAGTACGAGGAACTGGCCGCAGCGCTGCGGGAGGCGCTGCGGCCGTTGCCGGTGCGGGTGGTGGACGAGGATGGATGAGGCCGAGCGGGCGCAACGGTGCTTTCGAGGGCGGATCGACGAACTGCGTGCCCACGGGCAGGGGTACCTCGAAGTCGCGTTGCCTGGCGGTGAGTTCCCGGTGCTCGCCCTCGGCTTCCGGCACGGCCATGCGGTCGTCCACCTGTTCCGCGACGCGGAGAGGGTGTCCCTCCTGGTGGGTGACGGCTCCGTCCCGACCGATGCCGCGGTCGAAGTCCCGATCATGGACGGTCTCGCGGAGTTCACGGGCGACTTCGTCCTGAGCGTCGATCACGCGTGCGCGGTCGCGGGCACCTTCGTCCGGACGGGGACGGCCGACGGCCTGGGCCAGTGGTGCGACCTCTAGGCACTCGATATCGGGGCCCCTGGCCGGGCTGACGGCCGCAGGCCGCCCGGACCCGTGTGGTTCGGACGGCCTGCGGCCGTGCTCGGGTGCGCGCCGGAGCTACTCCGTACGCAACCCGTCAGGCCGCATCAGCCGCAGCAGCGGAGGCAGGCTGAGCAGGGTCACTGTCAGGACCACGCCCGCGGCGACGCCCGTCATGGACAGGACGCTCGGCCAGTGGACGACGACCGGGGTGTTCGTCATGCGGAGCAGGACCGCGCCCAGGGTCAGGCCCACCACCGAGGACAGCAGCAGGCCAAGGGTGATCGGGATCGCCGTCTGCCACAGGACCGACAGGCTCAGGGTGCGGCGCCGGGTGCCGAAGGCGACCAGGGACGACAGCAGCTTCTTGCGGTCGCGCAGTTGCTCCAGCTGGGAGACCAGCAGGCTGGCGCCGATCAGCATCATGACGCAGACGGCGCCGACGAACAGGCCGGTGCGGATGGTGCTGTAGCGGTCGGCCGTCCGGGTGGAGGACCATGTCATGGGGTACGAGAGCGGGTCCGCGGCCGTCGCCGTGGTCCGTACGCGGTCGTACACGTCCGGGACCGAGCGGTCGAGCTTGAGGTACACCTGACCCTTCAGCGCCGGCGCGGCGGCCGCGGGCAGGGCCTTCGGGGTGACGAGGAAGCCACCTCGCTGCCGGCCCACGAAGTCCTCCTGCGTCCGGGCCTCCTTCAGACCCTTCGGCACGGTCCAGGCGATCTCCTGCCGTGGCGGCCCGCCGTCGTACGACGGGTCCAGATACACCGTCCGGCCCGGCTGCTTCACCAGCTTCCGGGTGTCCTCGTCGTACTCGGAGTTCGACACGTAGAAGATGTCGCCGTCCCGGCACGAGGGAAGCTCGGCCGTCTGGCGCAGCGACGCGCAGTCGCCGACGGTCATCTCGGCACCCATCTCCGGGTCCTTGCGCCGTTCGCCCAGATAACCCTCGGCGTACGCGTAGACCTGCTGGACGCCCTTGGTGTCCCGGAACTTCGCGACCGCCGGATCCAGCGGGGTGTTCCGGGACAGGGCCACCTCCATCTGCGCCCGCTGCGTGTCGTACCGGGACTGCTTCGTGTATTTGCTCTCCACCCCGGCGAACAGCATCTGCAACGCGACGGCCCCGGCGACCGCGACCGCGACGCCGTTCACCATGCGGGCCGCCGTACCGCTGCTCAACTGGAGCCTGCGGACCGCGAGTTGCCAGGCGACACCGCCCGAGCCGAGCCGGGCGACGACCGCCTCGACGATCCACGGCAGGAGGGTCGTCACGCCGATGAGCAGCAGGAGGACACCGCCGATCACCAGGTACTCGTTGAAGGTGCCGTTGTCGCTGCCCTGGCCGATCATCGGATAGAGCATCGCGAGGCCGCCCAGCGGCAGCAGCAGCCGCCACCACAGCCGGCGCCGCGAGGGCTTCGCCGTACGCACCACACCGAGCGGCTCGATCACCACGCCGCGCATCGCGAACAGCGTGACCACGACCGCCGCCGCCGGGACCGCGAGGCCGACCAGCAGGGCCAGCCCGGGGGAGGGGTTGAGGTAGCTCGGGAAGACGCTGACCTCGAACACTTCGACAGAGCCCGCGATCTGACGGCCGACCAGGAAGAAGCCGGTACCGAAGACCAGTCCGAGCACCGCGCCCGCCAGTGCCTCGCCGGCCGCGATCCGCCGGGTCATCCGGCTGTCGGAGCCGACCAGCCGCAGCGCCGCGAGCCGTCGGTCGCGCCGCTCGCCACCGAAGCGCACGGCCGCGGCGATGAACACGGCGACCGGCATCAGCAGCACCACGAAGACGACGATGACCAGCAGGAGCAGCACCGGGTCGGTCGTCGCCTCGCTGGGGCTGGTGTCCCCGAACCGTTCGATACGGGCGACCCGGGCGCCGTCGATGTACGGCGCGAGGTGGTCGCCGCCCCGGAAGAAGGCGAGTTCGTGCGAGCCGATCAGCCCGCTCTCCCCGATGGTCCCGACGATCCGCTCCGGCAGCCGCTCACGCAGCAGCTTCGCCCCGTCCGACTCCAGCAGTCGCTTCAGCGCGGGGGAGACGACCATCTCGCCCACCGCCGGGAACTTCTCCAGGCCCGGCGGCAGCGGTGCGCGGGGTCCCTCGGGCTCCAGTACCCGGCCGCGGATGTCCTTGTCCCCGAAGTCGGTGTCGACGTCCGCGACGATCAGGGTGGCGTCCGACCGCTTGGTCTCCGTGTAGCTGTAGTCGATGTCGGCGCGGGCGCTCTCCCGGTCGTGCCGGACCTGCTGCATGTTCGGGATCGCGGTCGTCAGCAGCAGCAGCGCCACGCCGAGTCCGACACCGACGGCGGTCAGCAGGGCCCGGACCCAGCCCTCACGTCCGCCGGCGAAGGCGAACCGCACCCCCATGGCCAGATCCTTGGCCCACTGAGCCACGCTCATACGACGCGCTCCATGTCCCGGGATTTGCCGTCCCGTACGACGATCTCGCGGTCGGAGTAGGCGGCCACCCGCGCCTCGTGGGTGACGAGGACGACGGCGGCGTTGGTCGACCGGGCGGCGTCCGTCAGCAGCTCCATCACGCGCTCGCCGTTGAGGGAGTCGAGCGCGCCGGTCGGCTCGTCGGCGAACAGCACGCGCGGGTCGGTGACCAGCGCGCGGGCGACGGCGACGCGCTGTCCCTGACCGCCGGAGACCTCACCGGGCCGCTTCTTGCGCAGGTCGTCGACCTCCAGCCGCTCCATCCAGGTGAGCGCCGCCCGCTCGGCCTCCTTGCGGGAGGTGCCGTTCAGCCGCAGCGGAAGGGCGACGTTCTCGACGCACGTCAACTCCGGCACCAGCTGGCCGAACTGGAAGACGAACCCGAACTCCGACCGCCTGAGCGCACTGCGCTGGGCGTCGTTCATGGTGGCCAGCTCGCGCCCGTTGTAGGTGATCGACCCCGAGTCCGGCGGCACGATCCCGGCCAGGCAGTGCAACAACGTCGACTTGCCGGAGCCGGACGGCCCCATCACGGCGACGACCTCGCCGGGGTGGATGGAGAACTCCGCCCCGTCGAGCGCGACGGTCGGGCCGTAGGCCTTGCGCAGCTCCTGGGCCGCGAGCAGGGAACCGGGAGGAGGCGTCACTTGACCACCACCTCGGCCAGCTTGTCGAGGCGTGCGGCGGTGAGCTCCAGCCAGCGCAGGTCGGCCTCCAAGTGGAAGAGGGCGTGGTCGCAGATCAGCTGGTCGGCCAGGTCCCCCTTCCGCTTGCGGTCGGTGAGGATCCGCATCATGCGCAGATGCTCGGCACGCTGGGTGTCGAGGATGTCGGCCGCGTCGCGCCGGGTGAGCAGCGCGAGGACGACCTTGGTGTAGAGGGTCGACTGGAGGTACGGCTCCGGCTTCTCCGGCGTGGCGAGCCACCGCTGTACGTCGGTGATCCCGGCGTCCGTGATGGCGTACCGCTTCCGCTCGGGCCCGCCGCCGGGCTCGATCCCGTCGACCTCGACGAGCCCGTTCTTCAGCAGCCGGGACATCGTCGAGTAGACCTGGCCGTAGTGCAGCGGCCGGTCGTGACCGAACTTCTCGTCGAAGGCCCGCTTCAGGTCGTAGCCGTGGCGTGGCCCGGACTCCAGGAGCCCCAAGAGGGTGTGACCGATGGACATGAGCAGGACTCTACACGGGGTGTATACGCGGCATGTATACGCCGAGTGCGGAGACCATGGCGGTGGGTGTGGAGGGCCAGGTGGGGGCCCATTGTCACGGTTCTGCTACTGCGACTCGGGGGGCTGCGCGGGAGGTCGGCCGCGCCGCGGGATCGGCTTGGCCTCACCCGGCAGCCGCCCCGCCTCCGCGAGGGCGCGCCGCAGCAGGAACTCGATCTGCGCGTTGGCCGAGCGCAGCTCGTCGCCCGCCCACCGGGCGAGCGCCTCGTACACCGACGGGTCGAGCCGCAGCAGGACCTGCTTGCGCTGCTGCGGCCGACGCCGAGGTGCCGACTCGGCGGAGTCGTCGAACGGATCAGAGGGTGCCGTCACTGGTAGAGCGTCCCGGTGTTGAGGACCGGCTGCGGGGCCCGGTCGCCGCACAGCACCACCATCAGGTTGGACACCATCGCCGCCTTGCGCTCCTCGTCCAGCTCCACGATGTCCCGCTCGGATATCCGCGCGAGCGCCGCCTCGACCATGCCCACCGCCCCGTCGACGATCTGCCGCCGCGCCGCGACGACCGCCCCGGCCTGCTGCCGCTGGAGCATCGCGGAGGCGATCTCGGGAGCGTACGCGAGATGTGTGAAGCGCGACTCGATGATCTGCACCCCGGCCGCCTCCACGCGCGCGTGCAGTTCGACGGCGAGCTTCTCGGTGATTTCCTCGGCGTTCCCGCGCAGCGAGAGGCCGTCCTCGTCATGGGCGTCGTACGGGTACTCGATGGCGATGTGCCGCACCGCCGCCTCGGTCTGGGTGGAGACGAACTCCAGGAAGTCGTCCACCTCGAACGTGGCCTGCGCGGTGTCCTCGACCTTCCACACCACGACCGCGGCGAGCTCGATCGGGTTGCCGTAGGCGTCGTTGACCTTGAGGACGGCCGTCTCGTGGTTGCGGACCCGGGTCGAGATCTTCGTACGCGAGGTGAAGGGGTTCACCCAGCGCAGTCCGTCCTCCCGGATGGTCCCCCGGTAGCGCCCGAAGAGCTGGACGACCCGCGCCTCGCCCGGCGCGACCATGTTCAGTCCGCACATGGCGAGGATCGCGGCGATGCCGACCAGGACGCCGGAGATGATCAGCGCCGCCTGGCCACCGGCTCCGGACACCGCCGAGGCGCTCACGATCAGCCCCGCCCCGACCAGCAGCCCGGCGAGGCCGAGCAGCAGGGCGAGCCCGCCGCCGATGCTGTGCGCGGTGAACTCGCGGACGCGCGGGGCGGGCATCTCGGGGACGTCGGGTGCGGCGTCGGTCTTGTGGTGCTGGTCCTTCTGCATGAGTGGTCCCCCGTCTTCTCCCGAAGCCGCAGGGGCGGCCTCGTCTATCAGCAGTCTATCTAACCGATATCAGATTACCCATTCCGAGCAACCCTATGCACGCCCCAGTCGTCGGTTCCGTTGGGACAGGTGCTGATTGTCACGTCCCCAAAAGCCCGGATCGACAGGGCTTTGTCACAACTTCCGGTGTTAGCTTTCTGAGCTGACCTGAGCGGCGAACTCGTGTGGCAGCAGTGCACACAAGACCGAAGCGGAGCGGAACGGACCCATGGGACGAGCGGAAGACAGACGAGCGCGACAGCGCGGTGGCCGCCGCGCGGCGCCCCGGCGTCCGGCCGGGTCGCCGTCGGCCGCCGGGGGGGACCCAGCGACCCCCGGCATCGGCACGCCGGCGGCCGCCCCCGGCGGGCGGGGGGGGGG
>CBFGZZ010000469.1:0-5887 GCA_965653385.1 uncultured Streptomyces sp.
CCCGGCGGGACGATCCCGCATTCGGGCTCTGCCGGCCCCGCCGCCGACGGCTCAGCCGCGTCGTCCCGCACCGTGCAGCAGCGTGTCGACGATGCGCGTGGCCAGCGCGTCCGGATTCTGTGCGTCCGGGTCTTCGTCAGCACCGGGCCCGTGCAGGGCCTCGCCGATGAGGGCGTAGTAGACCCGCCGTGTCCACTCCAGATCTGCCGTGGGGTCGAGGAGCCCCTCACGCTGCGCCCGGGCGAGAAAGGCGAGGGACCGGGCGTTGATCTCGGCCCAGACCTCCTTGGCGACGTCGTTCTGCGCCAAGGGGTTGCCGAGCGTGAACCGCCAGGCGCCTTTGACCCGCAGCGTGTTCGCGGTAGCGCGGTGCAGCGCGACCAGCGGGGGTGCGGTGTCCAGGTGGGCGTCGTCGATGGCGTCGGTGAGCTGCTGCTTCGCGGAAGCGGCCAGCGCCTCGACGAGGGCCTGCCGGTTCGCGAACCGCCGGTGCACCGTCGTCCTGGCCAGGCCCGCGGCCTCGGCGATCTGCTCCATCGGCGCGCCGGGATCCTCGGCGAGGACCTTCTCGGCCGCCTCCAGAATCGCGCGCACGCTGCGTTCGGCATCAGCCCGCAGGGCTCGCCCCATCGTGTCTCCCTTCCCGTGATCGGCTCCTGTCCCCAAAGAAGATACTCCTCAGCTGCACCTTCTCCAGAAACTGCAACACTTGAGTTGCAGATACTTGAAGAACGGTTACTCTTGAGGTGCGGTTATTGGCCGAGGGTCGAGAGCCGAGGGCTGAGGGCTGAGAGCGGACGGCAGGCGCAAGGCGACCAGGTTCCGCGGAAGCCGCAGATTGCTCTGAACATGATCAACATCTCGGGAGTTCATGATGGCCACGAAACGACCTGTAGCACTGGTGACGGGCGCGTCCTCCGGCATCGGGGAGGCCACGGCCCTCGCCCTCGTCGAAGCGGGTTTCGAAGTGATCGGAACCAGCCGGAACGCCGCGAGGGTCGCCTCCCGCGAGGGCGTGACCTTCCTCGACCTCGACGTGAGCAGTGACGCCTCGGTCGCCACGCTGGTCCAGCAGGTCATCGATCGGTTCGGCCGGATCGACGTCCTGGTCAACAACGCCGGCATCGGCTCGTCGGGCGCCACCGAGGAAAGCTCCCTGGCGCAGCACCAGCATGTCTTCGACATCAACGTCTTCGGCGTCATCCGCATGACGAAGGCCGTCCTGCCCCACATGCGCGCCCAGGGCCGGGGCCGCATCGTCAACCTGTCGTCGATCTACGGGTTGATCCCCCAGCCGTACATGGCCGCCTACATCGCGTCCAAGCACGCGGTCGAGGGGTACTCCGAGTCCGTGGACCACGAGGTCCGTGAGTTCGGCGTGCGGGTCATGCTCGTCGAGCCCGGCGGGACCAACACCGCGTTCGAGGGCAACCTGGTGGAGCCCGACACGCCGCTGCCGGTCTACGCGAAACAGCGGCGCATCGTCGACCAAGTGGTCGCCAAGGCGGTCACGGGTGGCGACGCCCCCACCGTCGTCGCCCGGGCCGTCATCACGGCGGCCACCGCACGCAAGCCGCGGCTGCGCTCCACCGCCGGCCCGTTCGCCCGGCGCATCAGCCTGCTGCGCCGCGTCGTCCCCGCCCGGGTTTTCGACCAGCAGATCCGCAAGTTCAACCAGCTGGCCGGCTGACGGATCCGCTACTCGGCGTAGCCGTCACGGATGGCGGCCAGAGCCTCCAACTGGTCCAGGAACCACTGAGCCGGCGGAAGCGCCGTCGCGGCCGCAGCCAGCCGCTTCGACCGCTCCGCCCGTTCCTCCGGCCCCATGGACAACGCCTCGTGCAGCGCCCGCGCCGTGTCGATCACGTCGTACGGGTTCACGGTGACGGAGTCGTCGCCCAGCTCCTCGAAGGCCCCGGCCTCCCGGGACAGCACCAGCGCGCACCCCGCGTCGGAGACGACCGGCACCTCCTTGGCGACGAGGTTCATGCCGTCCCGGATGGGGTTGACCAGGGCCACGTCGGCCAGCCGGTACGCGGCGAGCGACCGGGCGAAGTCGTCCTTGACGTGGAGCACGACCGGGGTCCAGGTCGAGGTCCCGTAGCCGGAGTTGATCTCGTCCGCCAGCCGCTGCACCTCCGCCGTGTAGTCGCGGTACACCGCGAGGTCCTGGCGTGACGGATACGCGAACGCCACGTGCACCACCCGCTCGCGCCACTCGGGGTGGTCGTCGAGCAGCTGCCGGTAGGCGAGCAGTCCGCGCGCGATGTTCTTGGACAGTTCGGTGCGGTCGACCCGCACGATCGTCCTGCGGGCGGAGCCGTCCGGTGCGGTGCCGATCTCGTCCCGCAGTGCCGTCATCCGCTCCTCGACGTCCGGCTGACGGGAGCGGTCGCGCAGGAACTCCGCGTCGGCGCCCAGGCCGTGTACGCCGATCCACGTGGTACGCAGCGGCGGACGCCCCGTGATGGTGTGCTCGATCGAGCGCGGGGCGCCGCTCGGCCACGACGGGGTGATCCGCTCGGGGTCGGTGCCCCCGGCGCAGCCCATGAACGCCTGCGCCCAGCGCCAGGTGAGGAACCCGAGCCGGTCGGCGCCGAGCATGCCCCACACCAGCTGCGAACGGATGTCGTCCGGCAGCATCCGGAAGTACTCCGCCGGTGCCCACGGCGTGTGCGAGAAGTGGCCGATCCGGACGTCCGGACGCAGCTCGCGCAGCATCCCCGGCACCAGGCACAGGTGGTAGTCCTGCACCAGCACCGCCGCCCCCGGCGCCGCCTGCCGCGCCAGTTCCTCCGCGAAGGCCCGGTTGTACGTCTCGTACGACGCCCACTGGCGCCGGAACTCCGCGTCGAAGACGGGCTCCAGCGGCGTCTGGTACAGCATGTGGTGGACGAACCAGAGGACCGAGTTCGCGATGCCGTTGTAGGCGTCCGCGTGCACGTCGGCCGGGATGGCCAGCATGTGCACGCCCTCCTCGCCGACCCCGCGCCGCACCGCCTCACGGTCGCCGTCGGACAGTGCCGAGCACACCCACAGGGCGCCCGCGTCCGGCCCGATCGCCGACAGCCCGGAGACGACTCCGCCGCCGCCCCGCTTGGAGCGCAGCGAGCCGTCGCCCAGCACCTCGTACGAGACCGGGCCGCGGTTCGACGCGACCAGCACCTTGGCAGCACCCTGCTCGGCAGCACCTTGCGTGGAAGCCATACGCGTCAACCTAGCCCGGCTCGGAAACGCTCAAACGTGCGGTTCAGCTCAGTGGCGCATCATCGCCCGACCCGTATACGGCCGGTGCCCCTCGTTCACGCGACCTTCCGCGTCGCGTACTCCGCGATCTCCACCATCGGCGGCCGTTCCTCCGTGTCCACGGAGTACGTACGCGGCTCGAAACCGTCCTCGCCCCGCTCGAACTGGGTGAGGGACGGGCGGACCAGATGGCCCCGGGCCAGCCTCAGCTGGGCCGTGCGGTAGATCGCGGCGGACATCCGGCCCAGGGCCTGGCCGTCCTGGTGGCGGTGCTTGCGGACGCCCACGTCCACCTGGGCCAGCGCGTCGAGGCCCACCAGGTGCAGGGCGTCGACCAGCATGCCCAGCTCCACGCCGTATCCGACGGGGAACGGGAGCTGTTCCAGCAGGGAGCGGCGGGCAGCGTACTCGCCGCCGAGCGGCTGCACGAAGCCGGCCAGCTGGGGCCAGTGCATGTTCAGCAGCGGGCGGGCCATCAGTTCGGTGACCCGGCCGCCCTGGCCGGCCGCGCCGCCGAGGGGACGGTCGTACATACCCTTGACCAGATCGATCCCGGGGTCGGTGAGCAGCGGGCCGACGATGCCGGAGACGAAGTCGGAGGAGAAGTCCTTCAGGTCGGCGTCGATGAAGCAGACGATGTCCCCGGTCGTGACCAGCAGGGAGCGCCACAGCACCTCGCCCTTGCCGGGCACGGCCGGGATGCGCGGCAGGATCGCGTCCCGGTGCACCACGGTCGCGCCCGCCGCCGCGGCCACCTCGGAGGTGCGGTCGGTGGAGCCCGAGTCGACGACGACGATCTCGTCGACCAGCGGCACCTGCCGCATCAGGTCGTGACGGATGACCGCGACGATGTCGCCGACCGTCTCCTCCTCGTCGAGCGCGGGCAGGACGACGGAGACCGACCGGCCCGTACGCTGTTTGGCGGCCAGAATCCGGTGGAGCGGACGATCGCTCGCGGACCAGGAGCGGGTGCTCAGCCAGCGCTCGACTTCTTCCAGCACGTAAGCGGCTCCTTCGCGTGTGATCCATCTCGCGGTTCGGACGACTATCTCAACTGTCCTGGTTGTCGGTTACAGTCTTGAACAACGCGGGTGACCATCGCATGTCCTGGCCGGCCCGCCGACCACAACTTCATACCGCTCATCCAGAGGGGCAGAGGGATACGGCCCGATGAAGCCCCGGCAACCCTCCAGCCGGTCTCGTTCACGCGAGGCTCCCGGCTAGGGAAGGTGCCAAATCCGTCTCACGGCGAGATGCGTCGTGAGGAAGATGAGGAGAAAGGGCCTCGCCTCACATGGCTGCGCAGACTGTCGCAAGCACCACCGACTCCACCACCGCTTCCACGGTAGACCTCGGCCCCGCCGCAGCGCTCTCCTGTCGCGAGTGCGGTCACCGGGTACCCCTCGGACCGGTCTTCGCGTGCGAGGAGTGTTTCGGCCCGCTGGAGATCGCCTACGACTTCTCGGCCTACGACACCGAGGAGCTCCGCAAGCGGATCGAGGCGGGCCCCGCGAACATCTGGCGCTACGCGCCGCTCCTTCCCGTCCCGGCCGACGTGGCCACCAAGCCGAACATCAACCCCGGCTGGACCCAGCTCGTCAAGGCCGACAACCTCGCGCGTGAGCTCGGCGTCGACACCGGCAAGCTGTTCATCAAGGACGACTCCGGCAACCCGACGCACTCCTTCAAGGACCGCGTCGTGGCCCAGGCCCTGGAGGCCGCCCGCGCCTTCGGCTTCACCACCCTCTCCTGCTCCTCCACCGGCAACCTGGCCGGCGCGGTGGGTGCCGCGGCCGCCCGCGCCGGCTTCCGCTCCTGCGTCTTCATCCCGCACGACCTGGAGCAGGGCAAGGTCGTCATGGCCGCCGTCTACGGCGGAGAGCTCGTCGGCATCGAGGGCAACTACGACGACGTGAACCGTTTCTGTTCCGAGCTGATCGGCGACCCGGCCGGCGAGGGCTGGGGCTTCGTCAACGTCAACCTGCGGCCGTACTACGCCGAGGGCTCCAAGACCCTGGCGTACGAGATCTGCGAGCAGCTCGGCTGGCAGCTGCCGGACCAGCTGGTCGTGCCGATCGCCTCCGGCTCGCAGCTCACGAAGATCGACAAGGGTCTGCAGGAGCTGATCAAGCTCGGGCTCGTCGAGGACAAGCCGTACAAGATCTTCGGTGCGCAGGCCGAGGGGTGCTCGCCGGTGTCGGCGGCCTTCAAGGCGGGGCACGACGTCGTACGGCCGCAGAAGCCCAACACCATCGCCAAGTCGCTGGCCATCGGCAACCCGGCGGACGGTCCGTACGTGCTGGACATCGCCCGTCGTACCGGGGGTGCGGTGGAGGACGTGACCGATGAGCAGGTCGTCGACGCGATCAAGGTGCTCGCGCGGACCGAGGGCATCTTCGCGGAGACCGCGGGTGGTGTGACGGTGGGCGTCACGAAGAAGCTGATCGAGGACGGGGTCCTCGACCCCACCAAGACGACCGTCGTCCTGAACACCGGCGATGGGCTCAAGACGCTGGATGCGGTGGCTGGTACTGGCCTGACTGCGACCATTCGTCCCAACCTTGAGTCGTTCCGTGAGGCGGGTCTCGTCTAGGGCCCGTCCCCACGATTTCGTCTGCGGGCCGGTGGGGGCTGGTCGCGC